>NZ_BORF01000017.1:0-106078 GCF_018333035.1 Bacillus sp. J41TS8 | reverse complement strand
TGTTCACGCTGATCTTTTGATTGCTTGGACAACATGGTAAAACCTCCAAAAACTAGATTTCACTCATATTTTAACAAAAAAAGCTTGTCGATGAAGCCATTTTTTGTGACTTTGTCGACAAGCTGAGTCCCCGCCTGATGGCGGGGACGGCCGGATCTTTCAGCGGCTATTCGCAACGCTCTGTCCGTCTGTTCTCTCTTCCTGCACTTCATCCTCAAGATCCTGATGCGAATGGGCAATTCGGCTTGCAGCAGCTGCCGCCAAGGCAGCGACGATATCATCAAGGAACGTGTGAACCTCATCGTCCGGACAGTCGTCCAGTTCTTTAATGATGCCGAACTTTTCTTTATCCAGATAGCCGAAGTTCGTCAAGCCGATCGAACCGTAGACGTTTACGATGGAAAGCGGAATAATCTCGTCGATTCCGTAAAGGGGTTCATCCGTTTCGACCAAATATTGAAGCGGTTCAGGCAATAGCTTTTTCTCGGCAAGCTGGTCAAGCGCTATCCCCGTTAACACGGCATGAACGATTTCCCTTTTGTTTAAGACCTTTTCGACATTCTCAATGCATACTTCAAGCGACAGATCAGGATGGTATTTTTCCTGCAGCTTTTGTACGATCAGCGCGATATCCTCAATCGTAACCCCGCGCTCATTCAGCATATTTTTCGTTATGTGCACCATTTCATTCATCGTATACTTCTTCATCTGCATCAATCTCCTTTAGTGGCTCATCCAGTTAGGCGGTGTATTGCGGTCCCAGTAAATGCTTCCGAGATCGTGATGTTTTTGAAAGCCGTCTTCGGCAGTATGATAATGAAAGTTAAACCAGTACCCTTTATGCGGCGGCTTGTCCCTGCGCACATGGAATCTCAGCACATCTTCCCCCGTTTTCCGGTTGTAAACGTGGAAAATTCTTTCCGACTTCCCCGCCGTCGGCGTTTTGGAAATGACGAGATCCTGGTAAGCGTCATTGTCCTGCATTGTCATGAGATGGCTGACGATGATCTCCTCGACCTTTGGAAGCACTTCTTCCCTGTACTCGTCTTCAATGACCGGCGATATCCTGCTGCCGAATTTTACGAATGACAGATCTTCCGCTTCATTGAGCAGTTCGTCCTTGTAAGTGTTAAATGAAGATCTGGATTCGCTGTCTTCTTCAAGTTCGGGCTCTTCCTGCTTTTGATAAACAGCTGTATACCCGGATTCTTTCACGCTCTGATGCTCCTGCGGCTTGTCCGCCATTAATGCAGCAGGAGGAGATACAAGGCCGAACGTTGCAATTGTAAATAATGCGACAAGCGCTTTTCTCATCCACATCTTCATGACTGATTAGTCCCCTTTTGGATCGCTTTCTCGTTTTCTCTTATTCTATCATAGGTTGAATTTTCAGTCATTCATAAAGTGGCAGTGCAGAAAAACAAAACGCCTTTTCTTTTGCCGATAAAACGTTTACAATCAAAGATGAAAATTCCAAAACTGGGAGTGATCGTTCATGGTTGAAGGTCTTTTTATAGCCGCTTCATTGATTACCCTCGCTTATTTTATCGTCATGGAAATCGCAGATTAAAAAATCCCAAGGTATATACCTTGGGATTTCATCTTTCGAGGACACCGTAATGAAACAGGGCTGTTTTTCGTTTTTTTACGGAAAATCCGTATTTTTCAAAGCGCGGACTCTTCCAGTGGTCTTTCAGGACCACTCTTTTTCTGGCGACCCGAAGGGCTTCATGTAAAGCACCGTCAAGCGTAAACTCGGAATGCGCCCACTTTCTTAAAGGGGCGATGCCGTCTGATTCTTTGATACCATCATCAAACATCGGGTCAAAGTAGACGATATCTGCTGAATCATCATCAAGTTCCAGCAGATATTCAAAGCTGTCGCCGGAATGAACCCGAATCCTTTTCATCGCCTGATCCAAAGCGGCAAGGCCGGTCTCCCACGATTGAAGTCCCGCCTCGACAAGAAAAGCGAGGAGCGGGCTTTTTTCAATTCCGCGCACCTCGCCTTGTTCGCCAGCGGCAAGGCTTGCAATGATCGCGTCTGATCCAAGGCCGAGCGTACAATCGAGCAGCTTGTCTCCCGGTTCAACTTGTGCAGCTTCGACAAAAGGATCCGCTTCGCCCCTTAACATGCGCTTCGCCCGGAACATCGCAGAGTTCGGGTGGAAAAAGAACTTTTCGCCCTCTGAATGATACAGCTCGAAGCGCTCTTTTCCAACCACGAGAACATCATCCTGCTCTGTTTGCCGGATTTGGCGAATCGGCCGTTTTCTCCGCTCGGAAAAGCGGGCGCCGAGCGTCCGGCTGATTTTTTCCGCCGTTAAAACCGTGCTTTCAGTCGGTCTGTAGCTTGTTGTGACAATCATGTTTTTCTCCGTAAAAAATGCCCTTCAAAGGGCATTTTAGCAATGTTTTTCAAAAGCATCTGTAATGTTTTTCATAATCTCCGTCATTTCACGGCCTTCAATCTGTTCACGCGGAATGAAATGAACGACTTCTTTGCCTTTCAGCAGTGCCATTGAAGGTGAAGACGGTTCATATCCTTCGAAGTATTCCCTCATTTTTGCCGTTGCTTCGCGGTCCTGTCCGGCAAAAACTGTAACGGTCTCGTCAGGGCCGTTTTCGCTTCCGGAGACGGCCTGAACGGCTGCCGGTCTCGCCAGTCCGGCGGCACATCCGCAGACTGAATTGACGACGACGAAAGTCGTGCCTTCTGCACCTTCCATGAAAGTCTCAACTTCTTCCGCAGTCGATAACTCTTTAAAGCCGGCCTGCACCAATTCCTGACGCATCGGAAGAACGAGCTGGCGCATGTATTCTTCATAAGCTGTTGACATATTAAAAAGCCCCCTCTATAAACCTTGACTACTGATGTCAAGGATACTACAGCGGGGGCTGAATTTCAAACACCGGGCGAAAAAACCGCTAGATTTTCATAATGCCGCCGGTATTGGCAGATGTCACCAGCTTTGAATACCGGGCGAGATAGCCTGTTTTCACTTTCGGTTCAAATCCGGGCCAGTTTGCTTTTCTTTTTTCCCATTCTTCATCGGAGATTTCGATGTTTAAAATCCGCTTTTCGATATCGACAACGATATGGTCGCCGTTTTCTACGAAAGCAAGCGGGCCGCCTTCGGCTGCTTCTGGCGAAACGTGGCCGATCGAAAGACCGCGGGAGGCTCCGGAAAAGCGGCCGTCGGTAATTAAGGCGACTTTCGGACCGAGGCCCATTCCGACGATCTGCGAAGTCGGTGCAAGCATTTCAGGCATTCCCGGTCCGCCTTTAGGACCTTCATAGCGGATGATGACGACATCTCCCGCTTTTACTTTACGGTTGATGATGCCGTCAAGCGCTTCTTCCTGTGAGTCAAAGACAACCGCAGGTCCTTCATGGCGGGTAATCCCGTCTTGGACGCCGCCGGTTTTAATGATCGCTCCGTCAGGCGCCAGGTTGCCGAACAGGACGGCGAGTCCGCCTTGCTCTGAAAACGGCTGATCGATCGGATGAATAACCTCGTAATCTTTCACTTCGCGCCCGGCAATATTTTCGCCAAGCGTTTTTCCTGTTACGGTCAGCGTATCCAAATGAAGCGCGCCTTCTTTTTTCGACAGCTCGTGTAAGACTGCTGATACGCCTCCTGCTTCATGCAAATCTTCAATAAACACATCGGAAGCCGGCGCAAGCTTTGATAAGTGCGGAACCCTTGCCGCTACCTCATTGATCCGTTCAAGCGAGTAGTCTACCCCCGCTTCATTGGCGATCGCAAGCGTATGGAGGATCGTATTCGTTGATCCGCCGAGCGCCATGTCTAAAGCGAACGCGTTGTCGATCGCTTTTTCGGTCACGATGTCGCGCGGTTTGATATCCGACTTGATCAGCTCCATCAGCTGGCGGGCCGACTGTTTGGCAAATTCCCTGCGGTCGGGCGATGTCGCCAAAATGGTGCCGTTGCCCGGCATGGCGATGCCAAGAGCTTCAGAAAGGCAGTTCATCGAGTTGGCCGTGAACATGCCCGAGCATGATCCGCATGTCGGACAGCCGAACTGTTCAAGCTCCTCAAGCCCTTTCTCATCGATTTTGCCTGATTGATAAGCGCCAACGCCTTCAAATACAGAGGAAAGCGAGATTTTCCGTCCGTCGCTCGTTCTTCCCGCTTCCATCGGCCCCCCGCTGACAAACACGGTCGGAATATTGATCCGCATTGCTGCCATGATCATGCCCGGCGTGATTTTATCGCAGTTTGGAATACATACCATTCCGTCAAACCAGTGCGCTGATACAACCGTTTCCACTGAATCGGCGATGATTTCGCGGCTCGGAAGAGAATATCTCATTCCGATATGTCCCATCGCAATTCCGTCGTCGACCCCGATTGTATTAAATTCAAACGGAACACCGCCGGCCTCTCTGATCGCCTCTTTGACGATTTTTCCGAACTCCTGCAAATGGACATGACCCGGTACGATATCGATATATGAGTTACAAACGGCAATAAACGGTTTGCCGAAGTCCTCTTCTTTTACTCCTGCCGCGCGCAGCAAACTGCGGTGCGGCGCTCTGTCGATCCCTTTTGTAATCATGTCACTGCGTAAACCTGTCATCGTGATCCTCCTAAACATCTTCGTATTTACATTCTATATTTTCTGAATATTCAGTTTCAAAAAACTGTCTGTTAACCGCTTGCCGGACTGATCCGCAAGATGACGGCTGTTTTGATCTTCATCTGTAAATCATTCCCCATGAATCAGAACCTCCACATTCCATATGATTGCTAACTACTATATATATTTTCAGCGTGCTTTTCAACAATATTCGAAATATTTTTATAGAAAAAGTGATATTTTATAACAAGACGCGTGACTTTTTTCAAAATTCCCGGATGGATCGCCGCTTCGGAGCGGAGGGCTTGAGGCCAAAAAAAGAGACGCTGTTTCCAGCGTCCTTGTCAACCGTTTTTTTTGCGGCTTTCCGTCATTTGCTTCCATACGGAGCCTTTCGCTTCTTCACCGTATTCGATCCGTTCGATCGCCATTTTGACTTGAAGGCTGACTTCAAATTCGGGATCGTTTTCAGCTTCTTTTAAAGCGGGAAGCGCGCTCTCATCGCCGACTTCGTACAGAAACATGGCGGCTCTCCAGCGCACAAGCTTGCTCGGGTCCTTGAGCGCTTTGATCATTGCCGGAATCGCTTCCGGGTTTCCGATGTCTGACAGACAATCACCGGCTGTTCTTCTGACCGTGATCGTTTTGTCTTCGAGCGCTTGATATAAAAGAGGAAGCACCGCAGGCGTTTCGATCATGCCCAAATAAACGACAGCAAGCCTTCTGATCGATGTTTTCGGGTCCTTGAGCGCTTTTTCGAGTACTGGAATGTCCTTTTCATCCGGGTCCATTTGTTCTAGATGAGCATAGCGTTTTTGCCAATCTTCCTCATCCATCATTTCAAGCGTAACCCGGTAAGACTTTCGCTGCACAGCCGCGCGTTTATCATCAGCATCGCTTGATGCAGCTGATTCCGTCAGCTTCCGCAGGCGCTCCTCATCGTAAGCCGCCTCAAGCTCTTCCGTTACTTCACGGCCGATTTCTGAAAAATCGCCGAATCTGACGCCTTGCTCTTTCCATGACCGTTCGAGCACGACGTTGGAAGACGCGGTTTTAAGCTTCAAGATCGCTTCCTGGAAACGTTCCGGAAGGCCGAAGCGCTCCTCGCGCTCGCCGTCGGTCAATTTCACCTGCATCGGTATCCCGCTGAACATTTGCACGAAGACTTTAACCTCGCCGAACGATTCTTTTTCTTCGGAACGGCCCCCCGCCTCTTCGGCTTCGTCCATTCCGAAGGCAGCGCGCACCGCAGGGAGGATGTCTTTCCAGTCAAATCTCGCATTGCGCTCGACAGCGATAAAATCGGCCACATGGTAGACGCCTTTTACTCCGTCTATGTTTAAAACTTCCTGGATGACGGGAGGCGCGCCTTCCGCATGGTCCTTTTTATAATTATTGCTTTTTCCGCCCGGCAGTTCTTCGGTCAAAATCACCTTCATTGTATTCGGGCTCGGTGTCGGTTCTATCGATTTAATTTTCATCATTGTCCCCCTCTGTTAAAAGATCCGGTCTTATTCTACCATAACCCCCAGCCCTGATCTATCAAGGCGGCTTTCTCTGGAGAAGGCGCATTCATTTTCCAGTTCGCCGAGAAATTCGAGCATCAGCTGATGCCTTTTTTCTGCGAGCATCCGTCCCGTCTTTGTATTCATCAAATCTTTTAAAAGGAGAAGCTTCTCGTAAAAGTGGCCGACAGCAGTAGGCGCATTGGCGCTCCCATAGAGGAGATGACCCTTTGCCCCCGCATACATCAAAGCCCTGGCGATCCCGACGGCGCCCATCGCATCAAGCCGATCGGCATCCTGAACTGCCATACCTTCTTTTGAAAGGGGTTCGTCTTTATATTTTTCTCTGTCTCTGAATGAAATTCTTGCGATGATGGCAAGAATCCCGTCAACCGTACCAGGATCGACTTTCCAGTCTTCTGACAGGCGCCTTTTCAGCTCATGAAGCGGAACCCGGTGTTCATCGGCAAGCTTTACATCAATCACATCGTGGAGAAGGGCGCAAGCTTCGGTCATAAACAGGTCTGCACCCTCTTCTTTTGCAATCTGAAGGCTTACGTTCCGAACCCTTTCGATATGCAGCCAGTCATGTCCTGTGTCTTCGGCTGCGAGCTTTTTTCTTACCCATTCGGACATCAAGCGGATCTGTTCTGTTTGTTCCTGATTCAGCCCAGCCATTTCTGAATGGTCTCCTCCATCTCCTTTGGATTGGTTTGCGGTGAAAAACGCTCAACGTTCTCCCCGGTTTGATCAACGAGAAATTTTGTGAAATTCCATTTGACCGCTTTTGTTCCAAGCATGCCCTTCGCCTTGTTCGTCAAGTGGCGGAACAGCGGGTGGATTTGATCTCCTTTTACATTCACCTTCGAAAACATCGGAAACGTGACACCGTAGTTTACGCTGCAAAATTCTTCAATGCTTTTTTCATCGCCAGGCTCCTGATTCATGAATTGGTTGCTGGGAAAGCCCAGAATCTCAAGCCCTCGGTCTTTATATGTTTCATACAAGTCTTGAAGCTGTTCATATTGAGGTGTAAATCCGCACTTTGAGGCCGTGTTGACGATGAGAAGCACTTTGCCTTTATACGGCCGCAGTGTCGTGTCCTCGCCTTTAATCGTCTTGACGCTGATATCGTAAATGGACATGACCGTCCCTCCTTTTTAGAATAAACCTTTGGCCCTGCCGTCTTCACCGACATCCATTTTAAGTGCAGCAGGACGTTTCGGCAGCCCGGGCATTGTTAAAATGCTGCCAGTTAAAGCGACGATAAATCCCGCGCCCCTCGATGGTTTTAATTCACGGACGGTGATGCTAAAACCTTTCGGCCTGCCGATTTTCCCCGGATCATCTGATAAAGAATACTGAGTTTTGGCCACGCATACTGGCAGCCCGCCCAATCCGTTCTTTTTCAATTCCAGCAGCTGCTTTTTCGCCTTTTCGGTAAACTCTACCCCTTCGGCTCCATAAACGGTGCGGGAAATCTTGGTTAATTTGTCTTCGATCGAGTCGGTTAATTCATATAAATAGGAAAAACGATTGTCCTTTTGTTCCATGACATGAATGACTTCCCTTGCCAGGTCAGTCCCGCCTTTTCCGCCTTCTTCCCAAACATTGCACAGTGCAGCCGGATGTCCGTTTTCCCTGCACCAGCCAAGAACCGTCTCAAGCTCATCCTCCGCATCGTGTACAAATCTGTTGACGGCCACAACGTACGGAAGACCGAAGGCGTCTATCGTTTCGATATGCTTCGCAAGGTTTGCGATTCCGCTTTTTAATGCTTTTACGTCTTTTTGCTTCAAATCGGCGAGAGGCGTTCCGCCGTGCATTTTCAGCGCTCTGACGGTGGCGACGATCACGACCGCTCCCGGGGTGAACCCGCCGGCTCTCGTTTTGATGTGCATGAATTTTTCCGCACCCAAATCCGCGCCAAATCCCGCTTCAGTCACGACATAATCAGCCAGTTTCGCAGCCGTTTTCGTCGCGATCAAACTGTTTGCCCCGTGAGCGATGTTTGCAAACGGGCCTCCGTGGACGAGCGCCGGTGTTCCTTCAACAGTCTGAACAAGGTTTGGTTTGATGGCATCTTTTAACAGGAGGGCAAGCGCTCCCTGGACACCGAGCATGCCGGCCGTCACCGGCTCTCCGTCAACAGTGTAGGCAACGATCATTGCTGCCAGGCGTCTTTTTAAATCGGCCAAGTCTCCGGCCAGGCATAAAACGGCCATGATTTCCGATGCGACAGTAATGTCAAAGCCGTCTTCCCGGGGAAATCCGTTCGCTTTTCCGCCCAAGCCGACAACGGTTTCGCGCAGCGCCCTGTCATTGAGGTCAAGCGTCCTTTTCCAGACGATTTTTCTAATATCGATGTTTAATTCGTTTCCCTGATGAATATGATTGTCTATAAAAGCCGCCAAAGCGTTATTCGCAGCTGTGATCGCATGCATATCTCCCGTAAAGTGGAGGTTGATATCCTCCATCGGAAGAACCTGGGAATATCCTCCTCCGGCAGCCCCGCCTTTCAGTCCCATTGTCGGACCGAGTGAAGGTTCCCTCAGTGCAACGATCGATTTTTTGCCAATCTGCCAGAGTGCCTGGCTCAATCCGACGGTGACAGTCGACTTTCCTTCACCGGCCGGGGTCGGGTTGATGGAAGTTACCAAAATCACCTGTCCATCGTTTTTTTCTTTCAAACGCTCAAAAATTTTTAAAGAAATTTTCGCTTTTGTGCAACCAAAACACTCTATTTCTTCGTCATTTATATTGAGTTTCCGTGCAATTTCGGTAATCGGTTTTAATTCCGTACTTTGGGCGATTTCTATGTCTGATAGATGGGATTTCATTTGCAAGAGGAGCCTCCTTTTGGTTCATCACACGATGATTTTCCATATTTTTCACACACTTCTTTCATTGTAACACAATTCACACATTGAAATATCGCCAAAAAGTTCCTATAATGAAGAAAAATCAGCGGAGAAAACCGGAGGTGGCGTGTTGCCTATCAACATACCTATCAATTTGCCAGCGAAGCAGATTCTTGAAAGTGAAAATATTTTTGTCATGGATGAAAAACGGGCTTTTCATCAGGACATCAGACCTTTAAATATTGTAATTCTTAATCTGATGCCGCAGAAAATCAGGACCGAGACACAGCTGCTCAGGATGCTCGGAAATTCTCCTTTACAGGTATATTTCACTTTTTTAATACCGTCTACACACACGCCAAAACATACACCAAGGCAGCATTTGGAACAGTTTTATACAACTTTTTCTTCAATCAGGAACAGAAAATTCGACGGCATGATTATTACCGGTGCGCCGATCGAGCACCTGAAGTACGAAGAAGTGTCCTATTGGAAAGAACTTCAGGAGATTTTAGAGTGGAGCAAAACGCATGTCACGTCAACGCTTCACATCTGCTGGGGAGCGCAGGCGGGACTGTATCATCACTACGGAATTCGCAAAGTCAAACTGCCGAAAAAAACATTTGGCGTTTTCGAACACAGAATAATGGAGAAAAATGAAAGACTTGTCAGAGGCTTTGAAGAATTCTACTATGTCCCGCATTCGAGGCATACAGATATCAATATGGATGACCTGAAAGCCGTGTCCCATTTAAAAGTGCTCAGCGTATCCGATGAAGCGGGCGTCTGTTTAATTGCTTCAAAAGATGAAAAACAAGTTTTTTTAACTGGACATCCTGAGTATGATACAGATACTCTTAAAGAAGAGTATGAAAGGGATTTGGCCAGGAACATGGACATTGATCCGCCGGTGAATTATTTTAAAGACGGGCCGGACGGCGCGGCGCCTGTAAACCGCTGGAAGGCCCACGCGACTCTTTTGTTCATGAACTGGCTGAACTATTACGTTTACCAGGAAACACCATATGAGTGGAAATGAAATTCTCATGCCCTGGTCTGATGCAAGACATTCAAAATGTGTTAAAATACAGTTGGGTTAGTCTTCCATAAGGGGGTTCGGCTTGGCCGCGAAAGCAAGAATAATAAGGAACCCAGTGCTTTCCTGCCGATCCATACTTTAAAAATACCTTAATTTTTGTTCTTCATTTATAATTAAAATAATATTTATGGTATGGTATGTGTGGACATTGACTCCTGTTTTTTTACCATTTTAGCTCTTGCTGTTTGAATTAATTGAGGTGAATATGCTTGAATACCAATAAAAATATATTAATTTTGACTGCAAATTACGGAAATGGCCATGTTCAAGTAGCCAAAACGCTCTACCAAGAGTGCGAACGGCTCGGTTTTAAGAATGTAACTGTTTCGAATTTGTATCAAGAATCAAATCCGATTGTGTCAGAGATCACGCAGTATCTCTACCTGAAAAGCTTCTCAATCGGTAAACAGTTTTATCGCCTGTTCTACTATGGGGTCGATAAAATTTACAATAAAAGAAAGTTTAATATTTATTTCAAAATGGGAAATAAACGGCTGGACCAACTGGTTAAAAAACATCAGCCAGACATCATCATCAATACGTTTCCAATGATTGTCGTGCCCGAATACAGACGGAGAATGGGAAAAGTCATTCCGACCTTTAACGTCATGACAGATTTCTGCCTTCATAAAATTTGGGTCCACGAACATATTGATAAATATTACGTAGCAACTGATTATGTGAAGGAAAAACTGCTCGAAATCGGCACTCACCCGAGCAATGTCAAGATCACGGGTATTCCGATCCGCAGGCAGTTTGAAGAAGAAATGGACAAAGATAAAATCTACGAGAAGTATCAGCTGTCTCCCGACAAGAAGATATTGCTGATCATGGCAGGCGCACACGGGGTTCTGAAAAACGTAAAAGAACTGTGTGAATCTCTGGTGACGAAAGAGGATGTTCAAGTCGTCGTCGTGTGCGGAAAAAATACGATGCTGAAATCTTCACTGGAAGACATTGAAGCCCTTTATCCAAACAAGCTGAAATCGCTCGGTTATATCGAAAGAATTGACGAGCTGTTCAGGGTGGCTGACTGCATGATCACAAAGCCGGGCGGAATTACCTTGACGGAGGCCACGGCAATCGGCGTTCCCGTCATCCTTTACAAGCCTGTTCCCGGGCAGGAAAAGGAAAATGCCCTGTTCTTCGAAGACAGAGGAGCTGCCATCGTCGTCAACAGGCATGAGGAAATTCTTGAATCAGTCTCCTCCCTTTTGGCTGATGAGAAAAAGTTAAACGAAATGAAGAAAAACATTAAAAGCCTGCATTTATCCAATTCATCAGAAGTCATCCTGACGGACATTATCGAGCAGTCTGAAATCATCATGAACAAAAAACAGACTGTCCGGGCGCTGTCCTAAAAAAGCCCGAGTCAAAAAAACACTTGCTCTGCAAGTGTTTTTTTCGTTTAATATTAAGATTCCGAGTAATAAACTTCTTCAAACGGCTGCACAACGACAAACCCGTTCCCTGAAAACTTCATTTGGATCGATTCCCCGCTTCCCCTGCCGATGAACGTCTTAAAAGATACATCTGTCACAAATTCAGGCTGCAGGCTTCCAGACCAGGCAACCGTTGCGTTTGGATCGGTATAGACTGGGCTTTCCGGGGTTACGATCAAAGTGAGCGGCTCGTAATGGCTTGTGATTGCAGCCATTCCAGTACCCTCAAGCTTAATGTTAAACAATCCGCCGGCCAGCATGCCGGAAATTCTTTTCATCAGTTTGATGTCCCAATCGATCGACGGCTCAAATGCGAGCAGATCGTGCCCGTTCACAAATATGGAGTCCTCCTTCAAGTTTAAGATGGAAATCTTCTTTCCTTGATCCGCGAGGTACACCTTCCCGTTTCCTTCCGCTTTCATCAGTGCAGCCCCTTCGCCGCTGAACACTTTTTTCACCATACGTCCAATTCCGTGTTCAAATACCCCTTCACGCTTAAATTTGACTCTTCCCCTGTAGGAAACCATCGAACCGGCCTTTGCCCACACTTTTCCATCGAGATTAACTTCCAAGAGACGGGGCGTTTCCATTTCAAACAGCCCCTCCCCTTTGTCTTCCTGCTGGGTTTTGGATACAAACTCATCAACCGAATAACGGTTCATCTATAAACACTCCTCTTCGCATTCCTGATATTGGTTTTATTATATACGGGCTGACGCTTAAAATGTTTCGTCCGCTTTGCGAAAAATAATGATCAATAACCATAAATCGAAAACGTTTTCAAAGAAATTCCTTAAAAAAGCATTAAAGTTCATTTTTTTCTCTTGACAGCTTGACGAAGCCTCCATAGATAGTGTATAGTGAAACCATCATTTAGCAGAACACCGTTAGATGATGAAAATTTTTTTTAGCACATTGTGCTACAGTACTAGGAGGATTAAGCAATATGCAAAACGGTAAAGTAAAATGGTTTAACAATGAAAAAGGCTTCGGCTTCATCGAAGTTGAAGGCGGAGACGATGTATTCGTTCATTTCACTGCAATCGAAGGTGACGGATACAAATCTCTAGAAGAAGGACAAGAAGTTTCTTTCGAAATTGTTGAAGGTAATCGTGGACCTCAAGCATCTAACGTTGTAAAGCTTTAACAAAATCAAGACAATTGAGACTTCAAATAAGAGGAGAGGCATTTTTTGCCTCTCCTATTTAATTTTCAGCTGAATTTCGATCGCCAGTATATTTTGCTTCAGCCTTTGCTCGATTTCCTCAATGTTCTTCTCGAGAGATGGACGCCCCTTTTTCGCGATATCAACGAGCTGTTCAAGATCTTTATATACCTCCACAAATGTCTTGTGAAGAACGGTTTGCAGTTCATTGCTTTCCACTGTTCCTCAGACTCCTTTTTTTCATGATTACCTAAATTAGTAATAAAGACTTATATTTTTTAGGTTCAATAGTTATATCGGATTAATTTTACTTTATTTTTTCTATTTCACACATAAAAATGCCTTTTTTAGAAAAAATACTTGTCGGAGGTGTATGATCATGAACTCAGAACATCGCGATGATCTCGTAACGGGATTTAATCAGCGCAAGCAGCTTGAAATAGCCGTAGAAACCGCCCAAAAGACGACGGGAATGGCGACGAGGCAAAAGAGCTCCACTTTGCTGAAATCGGCGTATCAATCGATCGAAGATGCCAGACAGCTGTCACAGGCTGAGGAACTATCCGCACTGGATGAAGACTTTTTAAACGAACAGCTCAACATATTAAATGATTGCCAGCACCAGCTTGACGAATCACAGCATTAAAAAAACCGCGTTCAGCGGTTTTTTTAGCGCGGCCCAAGGATGATGGCCTATTGGGGATGGTAAAGGGATCAATTTTTGTTTGTCAGCACGTCTCCATAGGTGCGGAGCTTTTCCCCGACCGTACATTTTGAAATGCAAAATGCGTGGGCATACGTTTTTCCGTATTCTTTTCTGAAGTGTTTTTTGATGAAGCACCCTTCACAGTAGGTGTCCTGCAAATGTGTCAGTTCCTTAAAGATCTCTTTCTTATCCAAAACGTTCATCTCCGTTATTCATCTAGTTTGATTTGGCTTTCCACAATGGTATGCTCAAGCATTTTTTTTGCGAGCTGATCCGCTTCCTTGTTGTCTTTGCGGCTGATTTGAATATAGGTGGGCGTGAGCTTTAATTTTTGAAGCTGGCTTTCGATTCTGTCCAGCCATTTCGAATGGACGGGGTCATAGCATGGCCAGTTACCTTCAAGCTGGTTCAGCACGACGAGCGAATCCCCTTTAATGACAACGGAGTTCCTGCTTGCCCCGAGATCTCTAAGCTCTTTAACGGCTTCGGAGAGAGCCGCATATTCCGCCTCGTTATTCGTTGTCAGCCGAAAGCTCTTGTTCTTTCTCAATCGATACCGGTCCCCGCCGAGGGAGTAATATATCACAATGCCTAAACCAGCGAGCTGACTTTCTTTATCATAGCTGCCGTCAAAATAGACGGTGATCTCATCCGGTTCAGCTGCAAGCTCTTCTTTCAGCTTTTCCAGCTCTTTCAGAGTCCAAAAGCTGCCCTTCTCATCTTCAAACTCAAGTTCAGTGACATACGGACTTTGAGAAAGCTGACGCCCGGCCGCCACTGCCTCTTTCACCTCGATCCATTCATCAGCTGTAAATGGAATGGGTGAAGACCCTTTAATCTTGATTTTCATACCTGCTCTCAGTTTCACAAAATCACCTTTATTCAAATTATGGCTTGTTATGCTATAATCAAAACAGTTTATTCAGAAAGGAAGTACCCGTTCTTGTTTAACGAAATATTATGGATTAGTTTTGCGATCATTAATTTTATCATTGTTCTCTTCTTTTTTAAACGATTTGGCAAAACCGGTTTATTTGTCTGGATCGGTTTTGCGACAGCCGCCGCCAATATCGAGGTGGTCAAAACGGTCGAGCTGTTCGGGTTGACCGCGACACTCGGCAACATCCTGTACGGAAGCGTATTTTTTGCGACCGACGTCATCAATGAAAGATACGGAAAGGCAGAAGCGAAAAAAGCCGTTTCAATCGGTTTTTTCATTCTGATTGCCTTGACGCTCGTCATGCAAGGAGCGCTTCTGTTCAAGCCGCATCCGGAAGACATCGCACAGCCTGCGCTGGAGACGATATTCGGCTTCTTGCCCCGCGTGGCGCTCGGCAGCCTGCTCGCCTATATCATCAGCCAAACGCTTGATGTTTATGTATATTCGGGAATCAGAAGGTTATTTCCTTCCGATCGGGCACTGTGGCTTCGCAACAGCGGCAGCACAGCCCTAAGCCAGCTGCTCGATACGTTGATTTTTACAAGCGTCGCATTTATGGGCGCTTATCCGCTCGATGTATGGATTCAGATTTTCATCACGACATACGTCTTGAAATTCGTTGTCGCCGTTTTCGCAGCTCCGTACGCTTATGCCGCTAAAAGAATCACCCCTTTGGATGAAAGGAGCGAAAACAATGCCGGTTGAGGTCTATATCGACGGAGCAAGCGCGGGTGATCCCGGACCGTCCGGACTTGGCATTTTCATCAAAGACGGTCAGAAGACCGAGTCTTTCTCCCTTCCGGCCGGCTTACTGAGCAACCATGAAGCGGAATTCAAGGCGCTGATCGAAGGAATGAAGCTGTGCGCCGAACGAAACTACCGGATCGTTTCGTTTCGGACCGATTCGCAGATCGTTGAGCGCGCGGCGGATTCGGAGTTTGTCAAAAATCAGGCATTTAAGCCTTATCTGGATGAAATCATCCGCTTAAAAAACGATTTTGATTTATTTTTTATCAAGTGGATTCCTTCGAAGTCTAATCAGGCGGCTGACAAGCTTGCGAAAAAGGCGATATTGCTGAACCACCCCGAGTAAAATCCATTCCCGCTGCACATCATAACGAGTGAGGTGGTTCATGTGGAAAAACAGCACTCAGCAGGAAGAGGCCGCCTGACAGGCGGTGTCACGCCCCAGGGGGATATTGTATTGAACCGGGATAACCGGCATACAGACCCAAAAACCGAGCTTGAAAACCGGGCGAAAAAAAGCAATACAAAACATTAGAGAGATCGGTTTATCCGATCTCTCTTTTTTCGAATTTCATCAGCAGCGGTTCGATTCCCCGTATTTGATGAAGTCTCAGCATCGCTTTCGCCCTGTCATGCATCAAGGTGAAGTCTGCGTCGTCCAATGAGCAGGAAAGCGGTACATCGCATTTGATTTCTGCAAGAATTCTGGACAGCTTCAGGTCTTCAAGACATTCGGTTATTTTCGTCTGCTGGCCTTTTGTCAGCTGACCGATGTTTTCCAGCAGCCGGTCAACAGTCGAATATTCCTTGATCAGTTTGTAAGCCGTCTTTTCGCCGATGCCTTTTACACCCGGGTAGTTATCGCTTGTATCGCCCATCAGCGCTTTGATGTCAATCAAAGCCTTCGGCTCGACACCGGTCTCTTCACTGAATGATTCTTCCGTGTATACTTTATAATTGCCGATTCCTTTTTGAAGCAGGGCGACTTTAACATTGACTGTTAAAAGCTGAAGCAAATCTTTATCACCGGTGACGATCGTGATCTCCGCTTCTTCGCTGAACATCGCTGACAGCGTGCCGATGCAGTCATCGGCTTCATAGCCCGCAAGGCCGATATTTAAAATCCCGAGCCCTTCCGCCGCTTCCTTTGCCATGTCAAATTGCGGAATCAATTCTAGCGGCGGCTCGCCGCGGTTCGCTTTATAGTCCTTAAATAAATCGTTGCGGTACGTTTTGCTCCCCATGTCCCAGCAGCAGACGACATGGCTCGGTTCAAACGCAGACACCGCGGTTAACAGATGCTTTAAAAAGCCGTGAACCCCGTTTGTCGGCACCCCTTTGTCATTCAGCATAAAATTGCGGTGCACCGCAGTCGCAAAAAAAGACCGGAATAATAAAGCCATCCCGTCTACAAGCAGCAGCTTCTTGTTCATTATAGAAACTTCCTTTCATCATACAATGCACTTATTGTACCACAGGAGCAAAAATGATGAAAACAGCGTCAATCGACGCTGTTTCTATTTTTTGTGCTGTTTTTTGCTAGAAATTAATTTTGCGGCTTCCATTTGCGAATAGGATTCAGTCGCAAATTCAGTGTTAAAGCCGTTCTTCTTTTTAGCGTTGTTGTTTCGCTGTGCATTCGCGTTGCCAAGTTTTGTTCTTCCCATTACACTTCACCTCCAGCGGGCGGGTCATGGTTTATGTTTTGCAAAAAAACATGACACCACACGCGGAAGGATTCACCAGCTAGGCCTGCGGATATTTTCGGCTGACGTATTCGGCGACCATTTCTTTCGAGACGAGCCGTCTCGTGGGAACGATGCCTTTTTTGGCCAATTCGTTCATCTGCTTGGTAATTTGGTTGATGAGGTCGGTTGAAAATGCTTCATTTCGCCGGCACATATCAACCGCTTCATCGATCGCTTTTTCCCTCTCCTGTTCGAGACGCACGAACTGCTTGATGTGCTGGTGCTGTTTTTTGGAATGTGCTGTAATTGCTTCATGAACGTTTGTCATCATCTAATTCCCTTCTTTTTTTATTCAGTCTATCATGCCTGCCAGCCAGATATCCATACCAATATCAATCTGATTCAACATGAGCGGAGCCATTCGCCTGCCAAGGCATGCGCTTTTTCAATGTTTTCGCGCTCTGCGCTCTCCAGCGCCTCATGAAAATATGCTTCTTTTTGTTCTTCGAGTTGAGCTTTTGCGGATAGAACAGCCGCTTTCTGTAATTGACCGGCGCTCGTTTTGCAGCGGTTTAAAAATGTCTGCTTTTCACGTTGAATCCAATTGTCCGTGATCGCCGAAAGCTTTGCAGTAAACGCCTCGACAAGCCGGGCTTTGCCATTTTGCTGAAAAAACGTTTTAGGTGTTTTGAACATTTTCAGTTCATCTGTAAACTCCCCTTCATCCGCTGACGCTTCAGTCGTTTCCCAGCTTTCGGTCTCAGGCCGGTCAGCCTGGATATGAACCGAAAAATAAGGATTGCCGGCAAGCCGCTCTTTTACGGCATTTGCCCATTGTTCGCCCGCAAATTTCAGCATCAAATTTTCCATTCTGATATCAAGCGCTTTTAGTTCCTGCAAAAATTCGAATTCATACTCCTTTAAGCAGCTTTTCAAAGCGGTTTGCAGATTGGCGCGCCAATCTCCGTTCTGAAGCCCGGGGTGTATCGCAGCTTTAAATAAATCGTGTGCAACAAAGGCCAGACGCTGCTTCATGTGGTAAAATTGCTCTTCCACATCCTTTTCCGTCATTTGAAGGATTGATGACCCCTTCTCTGCTTCTTCAATCGCAGCCAAAGCCTCTTGATAAGCTTTTGCGACGCGCTTTTGCTCCGCTTCCTTTTCTTCAGCGGAACGGTGCAGTGAACCGCGGAGCTGAAAGACGGTTTCACACAGTTTTTTGCCTTCATCAAGCAGCTCTTCGACAGCTGTTCTGGCCAAACCGTTTTCGATAAAATCGTCGAGCTCCCGCTTTAGCCTGCTGAAGTCGTTGTACGGCGAAGTTTTTTTGTTGAGCTCCTGCTTGCTCGATACATGGTACAGGTGCGGATTTTGGATGCCTTCTTTCAAGAGCTCTCCCCTTACATAGTCTTCAACCGTCTGTAATTCGACCGGGCTTTTCGCGAGGTCAGCCGCATTTAAAATAAAAAACATTTTATCCATGCTGAAAGCGTCTTTAATGAGCCCCAGCTTGCGCAAAAACGACCGGTCCGCTTTGGAAAATGAATGCTGGTAGTATGTTAAGTAAAGCAGGGCATCAGCATCTTTCATGTATTGAAACGCAAGTTCAGTATGCCGTTTATTCATGCTGCTGGCTCCCGGTGTATCGACGATTGTTATTCCTTTCTCCGTGACCGGTGTGCTCAAATAAACGGTGACTTCGCGGACGGCACAGGCCGTTTGTTCTTCAGCGACATACGGATGCAGATCGTCAGCGGAAATCGTCAGGATTTCCTGATCATTGATATATGAACCATAACGCTTATAAGCCTTGAGGAAGTTCTTGATCAGCAGCCGTTCATCATCGTGCAGTTCCTCTTTTTTCAAGAGGTTTTTAAGTTTTTCGCCAAAAGCGGAGCCTTTTGCTGAAGCCATTTTTCCATCTAAAAGCTGATCCAGTTCAGCTGTGATTTCCCCTTCCGTTTTAAAAGCGACTTCGGCTGTCCCGTCCCTTTTGGTTCCCGACGGTTTTGTTATTTTATTAATCGTTGCCGTTGTCGGCGTCGGAGATGACGGCAGCACTTTCCGCCCGCAAAGCGCATTTGCAAAAGACGATTTGCCGGAACTGAATGCGCCGAAGAGCGCCAGGGTAAACTGCCTTGTATGAAGGCGCTCCGTTTTGTGTAGGAATGCTTTTCTCTGCTTTTCTAAAGCCGGGATATCCGCCAAAATCCGGGCAAGTTCGAAAAAGTGCTCAATGGACTCAGAAACGCCCTTTTTCGGATGAAGAGCCTCGTCTTTACGGCTGCTGTTTTCCCCTTGTGCACGGACCGGTTCCGCTCGCTTCGCATCAAGCGTTTTTTCAAGGGGCTTTCTTTCGGCGGCATACCAATTCGCCGGCAGATCGCTCTGATTGCCGTGTTCCCATTGATCCCAGAGACGGTTTGCTTTTTCATATGACTTCTGCTGCTCAATCAACCGTCTTTCGCGCTCGGCGAGCTTCGCTTGTTCCGCATCATATTCAGCTTTTATCGCTTCCGCCTGCAGGACGCTTCTTTCTTTAATAAAGGTTTTGAGCTGGTCGATGAGCGGCTGCGCTTGTCTCTTCGCCTTTCTTCTGATGTTTTCAGCCAGTTCTTTCGTGTAGTTCAGCACGTATTCCGGTGTAAGCTCAGCCCCTTTTTTCCGGGAACGAAGCAGGTCGTTTTCATCTATCACGGTCCGAAATTGAAGAACTTCCCGAAGCATTTCATCATTCTGGACGTTAAAGCATTTCATGAATGCCTTGATTGCTTCAATGACATGCCAATCGATTTCGGCTTGAACCCTTTTTTGGACGTCGGCAAGAAAAGCTTCTTTTCGTTTTTGTTTTTCTTCAAGCGTTTTGGCCTTACTGAAAAGAATTCCTTTTTTAAAGCCCTTTTCGATTGATTCCAAATACGATTTGGCCAGCTCTCTCATCTCAAACGGCGTTATATTTGCGTTTTGGGCAATCGTTTGGATGTCTTTTTTGATTTGTTCCTCCGCCCGTTTTTCCTGTTCTGTCAAATCGGCAAGCTGTGATTTTAAAGTCTCGACGGTTTCTCTTAAGGAAGCGGTTTCTTCAGACAGAGCCGTATCTTCGTCACTGATCAGCATTTTGATATGTTCATGAATCAAGCTGCTGATTTTTTGCTCCGTATATGCCTGCAGCTGCTGTTCGGATTGATGCTGCAGTCTTTCCAGCTCAGCACGGAGCCGGTTGAATTCGTTGAGCGGATGATCGGCTGCGGTGACCGATGTAAAAAAGAGGTGTTCTTCACTGATCCCTTCTTTCAGCAGCATATCTAGAACTTGCTTTTTATAGGCGTGGAAGTCTGTTTCAGCTTCGTCATGGCGGTCAATCTGGTTCACGATGAAAAAAATATTGGGTATCTTATCTTTTATTGATCGAAGAAATTTCACATTTTCTTCGGAATGGACATGATTGTAGTGCACGACATAAAACAAGGCATCCGCCTGGTGAAGAATCGAAGACGCCGATAGAAAATGAGCATCGTCTGTAGAATCAATTCCAGGCGTGTCGATTAAGACGGCCTGAGGCGCTATTCCTGAAAAAGGCCCCCCGATTTCCACCATTTCAATCTGGCTGCCGTCCCTGCAGTACGCCTGCACTTTTTCTTTATCATAAGAGCCGTCCATCTGAGCGTATCTTCCATCGACCGTATGGAGTGTTGTTTTCATTTCTCCCCGGCGGACCAGCACGAGATTGGCGCTCGTCGGAATCGGACTTGTCGGCAGGACTTCTTCCTGAAGCAGCGCGTTCAAAAGCGATGATTTCCCTGCTGAATAGTGTCCGGTTAACGCGATGTACACTTCTTTTCTCAGCCATTTTCGGATGATGCCCGCAAGCTGCGCCGACCGCTTGTCATCCCCGTTTTTTGTGAGCTCCCCGAAAACCGCTCCGGCTCTTTTCATCAGATCGTCTTTCGTGTTTATTTGTGCCATGTTTCCTACCCCTTTTATGCGTTGTTGTTTGCCATCTTAGCCCTTTCTCCCATTTTACACAACCTTGCTGTATTTTTCTTCACAATCGGAAAGAAAAACGAGAAAAAGCTGCCGGTTTCGGCAGCTTCAGCACGTGTATCTATTTATTTTTGCGGATTCGCTCCTGCGATTCCTTTTAAGACATATCCAATCAATAAACTGTATGTACTGACGGCCGCCAGTAGAAAAAACATCGTCATACGCGACTCACCATCCTATAATGAGAATGTTTATCATCATTATAAATGAAATGATAATCATTTTCAATGGTGTAATTTTTCTAATGCCTGTTCTTCCGTACGAATGCGGATGTACATGACAGCAGCGTTGAGCACCGTAAATAAAAGTGCGGTGGCGTATGCCTGAAAAAGCAGGGGCAAAAGCAGAAATTCAAGAGCGACCGCCAAATAGTTCGGATGTTTAATCCATTGATAGGGCCCCTTTCGGACAAGATTCGTTCCAGGGATGACAAGGATTTTCGTGTTCCAGCATTTCCCCAGTGAAAAGAGCGCCCAATACCGGAGAACCTGCGTGAAGATGAGGCCTGTCAATACGACAAGCGCCATCGGAAGGGTTCCGCGTTGAAAAGCGGTCGTTTCCCAAATCAAAGATACGAAAAACGAAACATGCATCGCGACGATGTAAGGGTAATGACGTTTCCCGTATTCGACCGCTCCCTCTTTCAGAGCGTTTTTTTCGTTGAACTTCGCGACTGCCAGCTCAAGCAGGCGCTGGGCGGCAAAAATGCTTAAAATCGTCCAAAACATGTGTCAGTCACTCTCTTTTTGTCCATCTCAAGAGCAGCAGCTCCGATGAAAAGCCCGGTCCGAGCGCCCCTAAGAGACCGTATTTTCCCGGCACGGGGCCGCCATGCAAGCAATATTCCTTTAAAACATGCATCACAGTGGCCGATGACATATTGCCGTGCCTGGCCAAAATTTTTCGTGAACAGTCGATGTGCGCTTCGGAAAAGCCAAGGATTTCCATATAAGCGTCGAGAACTTTTTTTCCGCCAGGGTGGGCCAGAAATACTTGAATGTTCTCCAAAGCGATATGTTCTTTATTCAGAAATGCTTCGATATCGTTCTTTAAGTGTGTTTTGATCAATGTCGGAATGTCCCTGGAAAAAACGACGCGAAAACCGTTGTCATTGATTTCCCATCCCATGACCTCTTCCGAATCTTCCAAGGTGCTGGATTGTGAGCCCAATACTTCCGGAAGAACCTCAAATCTGGCTTCTGAGAAATCCGCTTCCTTGCCGCACATTAAAAGCGCGGCGATTCCATCGCCAAATAAAGATGTGCCGATAAGATTGCTTTTCGATTGATCATCCTTTTGAAACGTTAAACTGCACAGCTCCGCCGCAATCACAAGGACATGGGCTTTTGGAAACGCTTTGCAGTATTCGAATGCCCGCGCTATACCTGAAGCCCCTCCTGCACAGCCTAGCCCCCAGATCGGGATCCGCTTCGCCCGTTTTGAAAAAGGCAGAATGTTCATAAGCTTCGCTTCAATGCTGGGAGTCGAGATGCCTGTAGAGGAAATAAAAAAAATCGCGTCAATTTTTCCGCAAGGGATTTCTTTTTTCAAAAAACGGTCGTCCGACAGACAATTCGAAACGGCTTCAGCACTGTGTCTGACAGCCATATCAATGTACGTTTGATTTTTCTCCTTGAAGCTCTTGGCCTCTTTGTACCAATCCAAAGGCATGACAAATTGCCGTGAAGCGATTTCGCCATTTTGAAAAGCTGACAGCAGACGATCAATGTCTTTAAATGAATCTTTGAACATCTCCCTCGCAAAAACGGCTGCTTCCTTCTGGTCGACATGGCAGCGCGGAATGCTTGTCCCCGCCGAAATGACATAGGCCATAACACCACCTCTGTTTACAGCTTCTCCCGAATTTGGCGGCCTTATGTGGACCCGTTGAAAAAATAGGCCATCAGCACTTCATCTTCATATTTCCCGTCCGACAAAACCTGTTCCTTTTGAACCCCTTCAACGATAAAGCCGCTTTTCTTATAGAGCGACAGCGCTGCTTCATTTTCGGAAAAAACGGTCAAGCAGAGCTTATGCAGGCGATGCAGCCTGCACCATTTCAGGGTGTAGGACATGATTTCCCTGCCGATCCCAAGCCCCTGCGCCTTGCTGTGGAGCCAAGTTCTGAACAGACCCGTGTGCCGCTTCATTTTGAGTTCGCCGCGTATGACCCGGGCAATTCCGTACACCGTACCATCGATTTCAACCGCCGCATACATGTTGTCTTTTTTCATCATATCGCTGATAAATGCACGCTCTTCCTCAAGTGTGCGCGGCCGTTCTTTTTGGATGTAAACGCCCGTTTGAATCACATCTTTCACCGCCTCGATGATGTCAGGGGCATCCGCCATTTTGACGGGACGGATGACAGCTTCACCGCCGTCTTTCGTCCTGATTCGTTCGACAAGCTCATTCACAGTTTCCATTCGTTACGCCTCCTCTTCATACCGGTAGTATGGCTTATCCGCAATGAGAAAACACAACAAAAAAACCTCACAATCCGTGAGGTTTTAAACGGCAGATTTCTCAGCAGAAACTGCTTCAGGCTGTTCAGCATGACGAGAAAACGGATGAATGTGAAAGATCGCATTCAAGAGAATGGCGGTAAAGCTTCCCGCAACAATTCCGTTCTCTGTCAAAAGCTTGACGGCGTCAGGAAGGTTTTGAAACATTTGCGGTACAACCGTCACGCCGAGGCCGATTCCGATTGAACACGCTACGATCAACAAGTTCTCCTGCTTGCCGAAATCAACCCTGCTCAGCATTTTGATCCCGTAGGCGATCACCATGCCGAACATCGCTACCATAGCGCCGCCGAGCACAGGTTTAGGAATGATCGTCGTTAAAGCAGCGGCTTTCGGAAACAGCCCCAACAAAATGAGAAAAGCTCCGGCAAGCGCGATCACGCTGTTTTTCTTAACTCCTGTCAGCTGAACGAGACCGACGTTTTGCGAATACGCCGTATAAGGAAAGGCGTTGAAAACCCCGCCCAACAGCACGGCAATCCCTTCGGCGCGATATCCTTTTCCTAAATCCTTTTCTGTCAGGCGGCGGTCCGTCAAATCGCCCAATGCAAAGTAGACGCCTGTGGACTCGACAAGGCTGACGATCAGCACGAGGGACATCGTCAAGATCGGGGTAACTTCAAAAACAGGGGCGCCGAAGTAAAACGGATGAATCATCTGCACCCAGCCAGCGTTTGCGACTTCTGTAAAATCAACTTTTCCCATTAGAGCGGCGCCGGCTGTTCCTGCGATCAAGCCGATTAAAATGGAAATTGACTTGATAAATCCTGATGTAAAACGATATAAAAGGACGATGACTAGTAAAACGGAAAAAGCTAAAGCAAGATTGGACAGCTCGCCGAAATCGCTGCTGCCTTCACCGCCGGCCATGTTGTTCATCGCAACGGGAATCAAGGTGATACCGATCACCGTGACGACAGATCCTGTGACCACGGGAGGGAAAAACTTAACAAGCTTTCCGAAGAAAAAAGAAATGATGACGACAATCACACCACCTGCTATGATGCTTCCATAGATCGCTGGAATACCATATGTCGAGGCGATCGAAATCATCGGAGAAACGGCTGTGAACGTACACCCCAATACAACAGGCAAACCGATACCGAAAAAGCGGTTTTTCCAAACTTGCAGCAGCGTCGCCACACCGCACATCAAAATGTCGGCAGATACAAGGTATGTCAGCTGAGCCGGCGTCAGACCGAGAGCGCCGCCGACGATCAGCGGTACGACAACGGCTCCTGCATACATGGCAAGGACGTGCTGAATGCTTAATGAAACAGTTTTACCGGCTGTAAGTTTCATGACCCAACCTCCTGTAAAAAGGTAACTTTTCCACCGGCAAGAGAGGCAATACGCGCAAGGGATTCGACTCTGATTCCAAGATTTTCAAGTTCCTCCCTGCCCGTCTGGAATGATTTCTCGATGACGATTCCGATTCCGCACACCTTAGCGCCGGCCTGTTCAATGATGGAAACGAGCCCTTTAGCTGCTTGTCCGTTTGCCAAAAAATCGTCGATGATCAGAACTTTGTCATCCTTTGAAAGGTGGCTGGCTGATACGGCAACCGTACTTTCCGTTTTCTTTGTAAATGAATAGACAGAAGCCGTCAACAGATTTTCCGTCAAGGTAAGCGATTGACGCTTTCTTGCAAATACTACCGGCACGCCCAGCTTCAAGCCGGCCATCACGGCAGGTGCGATGCCTGAGGATTCAATCGTCACAATCTTTGTGACGCCTTCCTCCCGGAAAAGCGAAGCAAACTCTTCACCCACAGCAAGCATTAATTCCGGATCGATTTGATGATTTAAAAATGAATCAACTTTCAGCACTTCGTCAGACAACACCGTGCCCTGCTCTGCAATTTTTCGTTTTAGCTTTTCCATTAAACCCCTCCGTTCATCAATTGCCCTTCATAAAAAAAAGCATTGTCCGCTCGGATTTGAAATGCGAGCGGGCAATGCTTAAAAAGACGAATTCCGTCAGTTTGACTAAAAGACGTTCGTTTTCTTATCGCCCACTCATAGTCGGACATTTACGGTGCCCGGTAGAAACTTGCGTGCCATATCCACGCGATTATATGAGTGATATAATGTATCAAATTATATCAACTTTCGTTCCGAATGAAAAGGGATAAAACAAAAAAAGACGAACCTGCACACATTTTTTCATTTGAACGTTCGTATTTAACAGAAAATTCTGACCCGAAAACCCCTCCCATACAGACGGGAGGGGTTTTCTTTTACAAATAGAGTGTTGTATATTTTTCTTCCAGATAGCGGATTAAATGACGGACGTTTAATTCTTCGCCTGTCGCAGATTTAATGATTTCCAGCGGTTTTTTTCTTTTGCCGTGGATGTGTACATGCTCTGTCAGCCACTTTCTGATCGGTTGAAAATCGCCGTTTTCAATCAGACGGTCAAACTCCGGAAGATCTTTCAGCATGCTTGACTTCAGTTGAGCCGCATACATATATCCAAGCGCATATGAAGGAAAATAACCGAAATCTCCGCCGGACCAATGGACATCCTGCAGGATTCCTTTAGCATCGTCGGGAGGCGTAATGCCCAGGTATGCTTCATATTTGTCATTCCATAGTTTTGGAAGGTCTCCGACCGATACTTCGCCGCTGAAAATCGCTTTTTCAATTTCATAGCGGATCATAATATGCAGCGGATATGTCAGTTCATCAGCCTCGATCCGAATCAGCGACGGCTTTGATTCATTAACGGCTCTGTAGAACCCTTCGGCAGTAACGCCTGCAAACTGGTCAGGGCTTGCTTCCTTTATTTTATCAAAATACCGCGTCCAAAAGCTTTGATGCCTGCCGATAAAGTTCTCATAGAAAAGGGATTGAGATTCATGAATGCCCATTGATGCGCCGTCTGATAAATTGGTTCCGCCCAGCGCTTCATCAATGTTCTGTTCATAAATGGCATGGCCGCATTCATGAATTGTTCCGAAAACAGCCGACCGAAAATCGTTTTCATTGTATGCTGTGGTCACCCGGGCATCCCCTTGGCTGATCGTCACCTGGAAAGGATGAACCGTCTCATCCAGGCGCCCCGCCTCAAAATCATAGCCCAGCTCCTGTAAGAAGAAGTGGCAAACATCGCGCTGCCGCTCTTTCGGGAAATGATCGTGAACAAAGCCCGTATCAGGCTTTTTATCACTGGCGGCAATCTTTTGCACAAGCGGAACGATAGCCTCCCGCAATTCAGAAAAAAGGGCGTCGAGCTTTTCGACTGTAACGCCTGGTTCGTATTGGTCCAGAAGCGTGTTATAAGGATGGCCTTCATATCCCCAGTATGAGATAAACCGTTTTTTAAAGTCGATGATTTTTTCTAAATACGGAGCAAAGAGAGAAAAATCGGACGCCTTTTTCGCTTTTTCCCAGACGGATTCCGCTTTGGAAGTCAGTGTCGTATATTCTTTGAACTCCTCTTCCGGAATCTTGCTGTTTAAATCGTACTCTTTTTTCGCTTCTTCAACCGCTTTCTGTGTATCAAAAGGCAGATCTTGTTTTTGCCCGGCTAAGGTATCCAAAAGCTCTTTCATCCGCGGGGACGTTCTCATCTGAAAGACGTCTGCCGACAATTGGCCGATAGCTTCAGCGCGGCTTTCCTCCCCTTTTCTCGGCGCGCCCGTTCTCATATCCCAGTACATGACATTAATCGCCTGCTCATACCGGCTGATTTTCTTTAATGTTTCTAAAAACTCTTTTTCATATGTATTGATCGACATCATTCATCCTCCTCTTCCCGTATATGATGCGAATTGTAATCAGACTAATGGAAATATTTACGAAAGTCAACTTTTATGCAGCCAAAAAAAGAAAAGCGGGATGTCCGCTTTTCTTATACATAGACTGGCTGAACAGGAAGAACAGATTCGACTTCTTTTATCACATTCCATTCTTTTTCATCGCCCGCAAAAATGCTGATCGTGCCGCTGTCGCTGTTTGATCTGATCAGACGTCCGATCCCTTGGCGAAGTCTTAGCAGCATGTAAGGAAGGTCTACTTCGCGAAAGGCGTTTTCCACGCCGCTCCGCTTCGCTTCAAACACGGGATCATGCGGCGGAAATGGGAGCGACCAGATGATGACATTTTGAAGCGGGTCTCCGGGAATATCGAGCCCTTCCCATAGATGGACAGAGCACAAGACGGATTCTTCTACCGTTTGAAACTTTTCAACGATTGTACTGATTTCTTCATCCCCTTCAAAGTAAACGGGAAACGAAAATGATTCCTGTGCAGTCCGGCGCTTGAAGGACAGAAGCTCTTCAAAAGACGGAAACAGGATCAGCGTCTTCCCTCCAGATTCTTTGATTGCACGGATTGCCGCTTTTTCTTTCGCTTCTTTTTCCTCGATTTGATGGATGTACACTTTCATCTGCTCTTCATAATCGTACGGCGAATCGACGGTAAATGATAAGTAATCGCGGATCCCGAGGCTGGTCGCCAAATAATCGAACGATCCGTTTTCCGATAATGTCGCCGATGAGAAAATAAACGGAATCTGCTTGGAGAACACCTTTTCTCCGAGAACTTCAGAGACGGTTCTCGGCATGACGACGAATGTCGACTCAAGCTCTTTTTGTTCAAGCCAGCTGATCGCATTTTTCCTGTAGAGCGAAAGGGAGTAAGCCATCTGTTCTAAATACTCTTCGACAACAGTTAAAGCGTACTGGTCGATCGTGTACAGCTCGCCCTCAAAAACGAGCGCCTCTCCGATTTTTTCAAGCAAATCATACAGCTCGGCGGCCGCTTTTTTCACATCGGTATCGTCTTTGATGCGCATGCGCTCAGAGCCTTCTGCTTTTTCGGCATTTTCCGTAAGCAAACCGAAAAATTCGTCGTTGGCGCGAAGCGCTTCTTCGACAAGCTCTGCAAATTCTTCTCTGATGTCATTGCCGAGCAGGCGCTCAAGGAACATTTCGAGCGTGGATTGTTTCACCCTGTATGTCAGCGCTTTTTGGGCCGCAAACTCGAGCAGATGCCCTTCATCAAAAACCACTGCGCTGTGCTCCGGCAAAAGCGGAAGCTGGCCTTCCCGCTTTCTCGCCTCTTCCGTCCAAACGTGCTCCATATAGAAATCATGGGAACAGATGATGAAATCGGTTGATTTTCGATAATGGTCTCTTGACAGTGTGAGCCCGCAGCGGTGCCTCATATCACATGTAAGACAGTCCTGAAAAGAGTCGTAACCGATTTCAGACCACTCATCGTTTGATAAAGACGAATTCTCTTTTCGGTCGCCGTACGGATAAAAAGCCTGCATGCCCTGCGATTCGTGAACGAAAGACGGCAGACTTTCGTAAAGGTCAAGCCATTTTTCATCATCAGAGCGCTGCATCGTTTTCTCCAGTTTTTTCAAACATAAATATTGATCATGCGACTTGCTGAGCCTTGCGTCGATCGTCAGGCCTAAATGCTCGGAAATTTTATAAATGTCGCCTTCTTTTTTGACGAGCTGTTCGATCAGCGTCTCATCCGCGCAGGCGATGACCGCCGGCTTGCCCGTATACCTGGCATAGCTCAAGGCAAACAGAAGATAGACGAGCGTTTTTCCGGTGCCGACGCCGGCTTCCGCAAACATGACCTTCTTTTCCTTAAATGCCCGCTCTAATTGAAAAGCCATGAATATTTGCTCATCGCGCAAATCAAAGCCTTTTTCAGGAAGAATATCGTAAAATACATCACCGATCCAATTGTTCAGTTCTTCATAAAAGTTTTTTGTTTTTGTTAATGAAAAAGGCAGACGAGATGCTGTCACCCTGCTCCAACCCCCAACTATCGAGTTTTCAGAACTTCTATCCTATCACTATGATTCAAGAAATTCAACAAGAAAGATTTGAAAAAAGGAGCAGGAAGCCTCTCTCAACTATTTCCGGTAAATCGAATGCGTCAAAAACGGATGATCTGTCGATTCCATATGGCTGATCGCGTTTTTCAATTCTTCCTTTGCATATGTAAGGCGCTCTTCGCCAATGTCCTCGAGCTGGCTTTCTGACGTCTCCAGCGCTTTTTGAATCATTTGAATATGATCGCTGTTCAACATGAAATCACCTCTTTTCAAATCGAATAATCCCGAGTATATGCAGGATGAATCGTTTTTATACAGGCTGATTTTATGTTTTTTCTTTCTATACTCTTAGGGCGGACCGTTTTCGCAGCGGTCAAACACCCTTTTTTCAGTCAAACAAAAAGCTTAACACCAGATAACAAGGACTGTGTTAGACAATGTGCTCTTTATCCATCATAAAAACCCAGTCTATTCCATTTTTCTATCATATCCTGTAGGGACTTAAAATTTATAGACTAAAGGTGGAGAGTACATGTATTATTATGAACCGGCAAAGAAAGATTATTGGGATTATGATTATGATCCTTACAAGAAGGATCACGACTATTGCAAAAAGGACTTTTACTATCATGAGCCTTGCAAGAAGAATTACTACTATCACGAGCCTTGCAAAAAAGACTTCTATTACCATGAACCTTGCAAGAAGGATTACGATTATTGCAAAAAGGATTATGACTACCATGAGGATTACAAAAAAGACTACGATTACCACAAGCCTTGCAAAAAGGATTACGATTACTGCAAAAAGGACTTCTACTACCATGAGCCTTGTAAAAAAGACTATGATTACCACAAGCCTTGCAAAAAAGACTGCTATTATGAGCCGCGCAAAAAATGCTATGATTCGTCTTATAAAAAGAAAAATGATTCATGGATTTATTAGTGAGTCGATGTTTTGCCATGCGCTTTTAAGGGGCTAACTCCGAGCGGGCGCGAATTCAATACGCCGTTCAGCGGTTCCGGCTATGGAAAGAAAAAAGGCTGCCGTTTTACATGGCAGCCTTTAAACTTCACTTTTCTTTGTTCGGTTTTGGCGGCCTTTTCCCCCAATACTGGTAATAGTCCGTCTTAATAAAACCGTTAAAGAGCTTCCGTTTTTTCGTTGCTTTTTTCCCGTAGCACTCTTCAAAACGCTCGTTTGATGTCAGCATGTAGACAGACCATGTATCAAGCTCGGCAAATGCTTTGCCCATATCCTTATACATGGCTTCGACTGCTTTCTTTTCACCGAGGCGTTCCCCGTACGGCGGATTTCCGACAATTACGCCGTATTCCTCTTTCGTCCGAAAATCCTTTACCTGCATTTGCTTAAATTCGATGAAATCGGCGAGTCCAGCTTCCTCGGCGTTTGCCTTGGCGATTTCGATCATGCGATGATCCAGGTCATACCCCGAGATTGAAAGCGGCTGATCATAATTCGCTTTTTCTTCGACTTCCAGCCTCGCTTGATCCCACACTTCTTTACCGATCCATTCCCATCTTTCAGATGCAAAATCCCTGTTGAAACCCGGGGCGATATTTTGGCCGATCAAAGCGGCTTCGATCGGTATCGTACCCGAACCGCAAAACGGATCGACGAAAGGCCTGTCAGGCGTCCAATTTGTCAATAGAATCAAAGCTGCAGCAAGGGTTTCTTTCAGCGGCGCTTCCCCTTGGCCGGTTCGATATCCCCGTTTATGAAGCCCGGCTCCGGATGAATCAAGCGTTATGACCGCTTTGTCTTTTAAAAGAGAGACTTCAATTTTGTATTCCGGCCCTGTTTCCTCAAGCCACTCGCCCTGTGTCTGATATTCTGATTTCAGCTTCTCGGCGATCGCTTTTTTGACGATGCGCTGGCAGTCCGGCACGCTTGCGAGCACTGATTTAACAGACTTTCCCGTCACGGGGAATGACGCGTGTTCAGGAAGATAGGCGCTCCAGTCGATCGCTTTTGTCTTCTCAAATAGCTCGTCAAAGGTCTTGGCTGTAAATTCGGCAGCCTGCACTTTCACCCTGTCAGCGGTTCTCAGCCACAGATTGGCTCTGCAGATGGCGAGGGCATCGCCTTCAAACACGACTTTACCGTTGTCAACTGTACAATCATATCCAAGGTCGCGCACCTCTTTGGCGACGATCGCTTCAATTCCCATCGGCGCTGTTGCGATTAATGTATAGGTTTTCATTATATCACCTGTTTTTATGTATGTTTTTTACATGATAAAAGCTCTCCTACCTGCGGAGAGCTTATACATTGTCATCATCATAATAGTGTGTAACGTTCTGTAAGCCATGTTTTGTTCCGTCGTACTGCCGTCGGCTGCTAAGCCTCGTACTCGGGTGGTAATCATCTATCTACAGAGTCAACTCTGTCCTTCCTTCCGTTCATTTCCGTCCAGAAGGTTCCCCTACCAAAATTTGGGTTTCTCGCTCGAGGGGTTTACCGCGTTCCACTCTCACCATTTCTAGTGAGACTTCGTCACTGTGGCACTTTCAAGGATACTCAGCCATATCCATAAAGGACGTAGGCTTTTTTCCTGCCGTCAGCCTTCTGCAAGGCTGCCCTAGCTTATGACTTCGCTAGGCACGAACACTACGGGCATCTCAGCACCGTGCGAGCATGGACTTTCCTCTACAGATGTAAAATCTGCAGCGATTACCCGAACGTTAAGACATCCACTATTATAGCTTAGTTTGTTCTAAAGGGCAAGCGGTTTTCATCAATCGTATAATTTGCTTCCAAATACATGTTTTTCCAAATTGGAAAGTCGTTTTAGAATATCAAAATTGGTCGTATTTGATTGAGCCGGCTGTCGCTTGTTGGCTTCTTCAAGCTGTTTTTTCAACTGCAGGTTTTCCTGCTGCAATTCTTCGATTTCCTGATGGAAGGCTTCATAGTCCTTAATAACCATGTCCAAGAATTTGTCAACGTCTTCCTGCTTGTAGCCTCTGACTCCTGTTTTGAATTCTTTTTCCAAAATTTCTTTAGCAGAAAGCTTCACTTTATCAGCAAGCATCTTTTTCACCTCATATCGTGAATCATCATCTTATATTTTTTCAGAAAACGTGTGCAATGTCAAATTTTCTCTTGCACTTTTTACTCTTCGTAAAAGCTGCATTCTTCAACAGTGACTCTCAAGTCATCCATCGTAATCGTGTAGATCGGAAAATCGCGTTTTTCCTGAGCCTTTTTTGCTTCATTCAGCATATACACAGGCGAGCCTTCGATTTCTTCATCGTACAGAATCAATAAGCCATCCGCCTTTTCGATGAAGAACCGGTTTTTTTGTTTGAATTGCACCGGGCTTTCGTACGGCCTGTGTGTCAAGCTTTCAGTGAAATCGCTGGCTGCGAGCACGGCTTCATACTGCTCTTGATTTTTCTCGCTCCACTTCTTTTCCTGTTCCAAAAACGGAGTGATGACCGCCACTTTCAAGTCGGGATATTCTTCCTGCAGCGAAAACGCGACTTCCGCCGCCCATAGTTCAGTCCCGAGCTGGCCCGAGATAAGGACCCATTCCAGGCCTTCCTCAAGGAGAGCGATCATCCGGTTTTCAAGCGCTTTTTTTATGTAGAACAGGGCCTTGTCATCGTGTTTGAAAATCCCGAGTTCAAACGGCTTGTACCCTGTAACGGCCAATACTTTCATTATGATCACCTGCTAAAAAATGGGGCCGTATTCCGCCCCATTTTTTTAAAAATATTCTGTTAGTCACGTTCAATCCGGCGCTCGTTCATCCTGACAAAACTTCCGAAAAACCTTTTTAGTAAGGCCCCATGCCCATTCCAGGTCCCGGCATCCCTCCAGGCCCAGGCATCATTCCTGCTCCAGGGCTCACGAAGTGCTGATGTGACGCCTTGTTGACAGCTGATTGAGTTTGCGGGTAGTAATGAACATGCTGAAAATGCTGATGGTTGACATTCGTTGTGTGCTGCGGGTGAATGTGCGGTACGACGGTTTTGCTGTGCGTATGGTTGTAGCAGCATTGAGTAGGATGAACAATCGGCGCCATTACATGCGGTTTACAGTGCATGAAAATTCCCCTTTCTTTAAGCTTCTATATACACTATTAAACTATGAAGCAGGGGGTAAACATGTACTAATATAAAAACCTATTTTAAAAGTAAGCCATAAAGCTTTCCTTGAAATTCGTCATGATCAATACGATAAACAATACGACGACAAAAAACAGATAAAACAGCCCCTTATACATATCGACGCTCCCTTCAAACGATTCTAACGCTATTTTACAAGAAGCGATCGGTTTCTACAATTCATAACGTGCTTGAAATGTTTGGCTTTCGAAGATCGTCGTTTTCTGCGCTTGCCCGGGGAATATTTCGTCCGTATTTCCTTTCCAGCCGCTCGCGCCTTCTCAAGAGGCCGGCCATTTCTTTTTCGGTCAGCTCAAACTTTTGTGAACCGTGCTGCTCCAGCAGGTTTTCCGCTACCTCAAGAGCGGCCCGAATATCCCGCTTTCGATGTTCAAAGTATTTGGCAAGTTCGATGCCTGCGCGCCAGGCGGTTTTTCCGTCTTCTCCATTTTGGAGCTTCAGCCAAAGGGCTGCGGCTTCTTTTAGCATGCCTTGTTTTTTATACTGCATGGATAAATCGAATGATGCGCGTTCAGAATGTTCAAAAGGTTTTTTTTCAAGCTCTTGCAATTGCGCTGTCGCAAGCTCTGTCTCCCGGTTGGCGAGGAGCCATTTTGCCATCGCGTACTTTTCGTTTGCTTCCGCTGTCTGCTCCGGAGTGAGGATTTTCTTCGATAAATGGATGTAAAGAGTGATTAAAGAAAGCACGTCAAGCTCATTATGGCGCAAAACGCCTTCAATGATTTCCGGCCGTTCCTCCTTTAAAAAATGAAAATACATCATCGGCGCCAGATAGCCCGGCGTATCTTCAGTTCTTACAACGCCCAGCTCTTCCTTTTCCACCGTCCCTAAGGAAACGCGGTCAAATTTATGCTTCCAAAGGCGGCGGGATCCGTGCAGCAGGTCAAAGTGGCCGAAATCCGGAAGCTTTGGGACCCTGTCGCGGATCAGCGTGTGCCTCGTTTTCACCTGGGGCCAGTCGAACGCTTTGCCGTTATAGGTGACAAGAGACTGAATATCGACTTCACTCAGAAAGCTGTGATAGAGGGCGGCTTCGTACCCCGGCTTTGGCAGCAGATGCTGTTTGACGACTACGCGGTCGTCATACACCCTTGCATGGCCGAGCAAAAAGATCGCATTGCCGGCCCCGCCTCCGAGACCGGTCGTTTCCGTATCAAAGAAGAAGAGCTGGCTCGGTGTGTACCCTTTGCTTGAAAGCGAATGGGAAACGGCGCTGTTGTTCCATCGCCTAACCGTCTCATGCAGCTCAGAAAACGCGTAATGACCATGAACATGAGTCAACGGGTAAACGACTTCCCTGATCAGGCAATAGCATTCCTCAAACGCATATGGTTTAACACCGAGTTCGGCCCATTCTTTTTCAAAACTGACGGACAAGGAAGTCAGCTTATCTGCGGGAGGTTCCGTTTTTTCTTCTTTCGCTTGATTTCCCAGGTGATGCTTATAGCGATTAAGTTTTCGTTTTAAAGACATTCCGCTCAACCTTTCCAGCCTTTTAAAAGGCGCAGAGCATTGTTTTTTGTCTGATCGCCGCCGCTCACTCCTATGCAGGAAGGGCATCCTGACTCACACGGACATCTTGAAATCAGCCGATGCGCTTCACTGATGATCTCGGGCATTTGTTCATACACTTTTTGTGAAAGACCCACTCCGCCGGGATAGCGATCATACAAAAAGATCGTCGGCTTTTCGTTATGAACGGCTTTGATTTGCGGAAAAACATGCAGATCAGATGGATCGCACATCACTTTTAAGGCGGCTACATGCCCAAGAACGTTTGCAGTCCCAAGCAAAGCCTCTTCCAATTTGATGTCATTCCAATTTTGCCGCTCACTATCGTTCACCTGCACCCAAGCCGCATTGGTATGCAGCTCCTCTTCAGGCAGATGAATCGGTCCTGAACCGATATTTTCATGCGTCTCAAATTTTATTTTCTTAAAAATCGTCGCTTTTGCCTGAACGGTCACATCCCCAAAACCGAACGCTGCGGTTTCCGTCTTTTTCTCCTTGTCAACCTCGAGAACTCTCAGCAAGACGGCAAGATTGGCATCGGTATAGTAATCAACTTGAACCTCGCGGACAAACGCCTTTTTCTCCTCCCAGTCAAGCTTTTCCACCTGGTATTGGATGCCTTGATGCAAATAAATGGCTTCATCGTGAAGAAGCGTCATGGCGCTGAACCTGTCCATTTCCCCGATTACTTTCGCCTTCTCGCGTCTTGACTGATCAATAATCACAACATTTTCCTGAGAAGCCGATCTTAAGCTGATGCCGTGCGCGGGAAAAGCGTCATTCATCCAGTGGTACGTATTCCCGGTTAAGTGGAGGACCCTTTCTTCTGCCAAGTAGTCAAGAATATCCTCAATTTCGATACCGCCGAATGTGTCCGTTCTTTTGAATGGCAGTTCAAAGGCCGCGCATTTGATATGATCGACGAGAATGACCAGGTTGTCCGGGTTAATGACGGCAGTCTCGGGATTTTGTTTAAAGAAATAGTCCGGATTCTGTACGATGTACTGATCGAGCGGGGCGGAACTTGCCACCATGACAATCAGCGCTTCGTTGTGCCTTCTTCCGGCGCGGCCGGCCTGCTGCCAGGCGCTTGAGATCGTTCCAGGATAACCGGTCATGATGCATGTCTGCAGCTGTCCGATGTCAACGCCCAGTTCGAGTGCATTCGTGCTGACAACGCCTTTGATGTCCCCGCTGCGAAGGCCTTTTTCAATGACGCGCCGCTCGTTCGGCAGATAGCCGCCCCTGTACCCCTGAATCGAATGCGGGCCGACAATCGGCTTCATCACTTCCTGCAAGTATGTCAATATAATTTCCACCCGAACTCTGCTTCTTGCAAACACAATCGTCTGAATGCCGTTTTTTAGAAATTCGGATGCGAGCTTTCTCACTTCAAGGGTCGCGCTTTTTCTGATGTTAAGGGAACGGTTGACCATCGGCGGGTTGTAAAATAAGAAGTGCTTTCTTCCCGACGGGGCGCCGTTGTTTGAAATCAGGTGCATCGGCTGCCCCGTGAGCGTCTCAGCGAGCTCCAATGGATTGGCGATCGTCGCGGATGTACAGATAAACTGCGGCTTGCTTCCATAAAATTCAGCAATCCGCATCAGCCGTCTGATGACATTGGCTACATGGCTGCCAAAGACTCCCCTGTATACGTGAAGCTCATCGATGACGATGTATTTCAGATTTTCAAACAATGACACCCATTTTGTATGGTGAGGCAAGATCGCCGAATGCAGCATATCTGGATTTGTAATCACGATATGGCCCGCTTTTCTGACTTTCTGCCTGATCGAAGGCGACGTATCTCCGTCATATGTATAACAGTTGATCGACGCACCGATTTCATCGATTAATTCATTCAGTTCGCTTTTTTGGTCCTGCGACAATGCTTTAGTAGGAAAAAGGTATAAGCTGCGCGCATCTTGGTCTTCTGTGATCCTCTGAATGACGGGCAGATTGTAGCAAAGCGTCTTCCCAGATGCCGTCGGCGTCACAAGCGTCACGTTTTTGCCGGCGGCGCTGTGCAGAAATGCGTCGGCCTGATGGGAATACAGCTTTTCTACCCCTCTTTGCTGTAAAGCATGCACGATTCTCTTATCTAAACCTTCAGGAAAATCGCGGTAATCCGCTTCTTTTCCCTCGATTGTATGCCAATGAACAATTTGCCTGCTGAAAGCTTGGTCTTCTTTCAGAAGCTGAATCATATCTGTCAAATTTCGTTTTTGAAACAACGCTGTCACCTCTCCCTTCTATTTTAGCGAATGTCCGTTCGTTCTGAAAGAGGTGATTTCCTGACAAAATGAAAAAGCAGAGAAGCGCTCTCTGCTTTTTTCTTTTACTTTACTTTACTTTAAGCTCCATGAGCTTTGTCTCGCTTTTTTTCGCTGCTGCCTCTTCATGTTTTGTGACGCGTTCCAACACATCGCCGTTCATAATGACGATCGGCGTAATTGTGCTGCTCGCTTTTTCCTTGATCAGTTCCAAATCGCATGTTATTAAAGGATCGCCGACTTTTACTTTGTCTCCTTCTTTGACATGGGCTGTGAAACCTTCGCCTTCCATTGCTACGGTTTCCAGACCGATGTGAATCAAGAGCTCCACGCCGGACAATGAACGAATGCCGATGGCGTGTTTTGTGTGGAACAGCTGGATCACTTCCCCGTCGACAGGCGATACGATCTCGCCCGCGGAAGGCTCGACAGCCATTCCGTCACCCATCATCTTTTGAGAGAAAACGGGGTCAGGAACTTTTGAAAGTTCCAAAACTTGTCCGTCAACCGGTGAAAAAACGGTTTCTTCTTTCACTTCATCTTGTTTTTGACCAATACCGAATAATTTTTTCAGCAATACAGTGGGCTCCTTTCAAAACGCCTCTTTATGATGGCTATTAAAAGAGGAACAGGTTAAATACCAAATCGTTGGATTCCCCACTATTTAACCACACTTTCAAATTCCCATCAATGAATAACCATATGAAGAGCCCCTGCATAAGCTGAAAATAAAAAATCGAGGGTGATGAAGAATGGATTTTAAGGAAAACGACAATCACTCGCTCAGCAAAAAGGACGAAATTCAAGAAGCTGTTGAACAGTTGTTTTACAACTCGCCTTTCCACGATATTTTAAATTCATTCCAAAAACTCATATCAGACCAGCTTCAGAATTCCACGATTTCCATGAATATCAGAGAGGATGATGGGGCGCTTTACGTCGATATCGCCGTTCCTGAATCGTTTCAAAATGGAGATATTATGATTGAAGCGAAATCACGGTATCTTCATATCGCCTTGAAGGAGAAACAAGAAAGCGGCGGTTCTTCATCATTTACAAGCCTGTCCAGAACCGTTCTGCTCCCATACCCTGTCCGTGAAGAAACAATGAAGACGTCGTGGAACCGAAATGTCCTCACGGTCTCATTTTCGGAGCAAAAAAAGCATGAATGACCTTCATCCATGCTTTTTTTATTTGAAGAATCCCATAAACCCTTTGGCAAGCGCTCCGACCTGATTGACCGTGCTCACCATCTGGCCTGCGGTGTCCATCATTTTGCTGAAATCAATCTGCCCGTTCTTTTTTTTGAATTGCGACAGAAAGCTTTGAAACTGTGACGGCTGATGGAGATTAGGCCGCGGCGAAGGGTATGGATGCTGATAAGGAAATCCCTGAAACGGCGGAAGCGGCTGCATTTGCTGCTGAACAGGCTGATGATAGACTGAAAACGGGTCCAAATTCTGCTCAATCGGCTGCTGATATGGCTGCGGCCGCTGTGCAGGATGGGCGTACGGAACGCTTTCCTGGCTGAAGTACGGCTGAACGGGATGATAGGCCTGATGGTTTTGCTGATAGGCTTGAATATGCGCACCAGGGCCGGAATAAGGATATACGGCGGATCTCCTCTCTTCCATCTTTCCTCTCCTCCTATAGCCCTTTTTTATAAGTGTATGATATAGAGGCATTTCTCGTTCCAAAGGTTCTGTCACAAGTTTGTCAAAAAGTGTCGAAAATTTTAATATTTGAAAAACAGAAAAAAGTCGAATTGTTATGGTACTATATTATTAATATAAAAGGAGAGGGGATGCACCATATGAACGTATCATACTTAAGAAATTGTTTTGCCGAGATGAAACAGTATGAGACAGACTGCATGAACAAACTGATGGATTTCGCTAAGTTTTTGTATATCCAGGGACATCTGACATTAAACGAATTTCGCACAAGTATGAAAGTTCTTGAAGCGAATGGCGCACAGCACCCTGCTTATGATATGAATACGGACGCCAGCTAAATAACAGCCCTCATAAAAAGAGAAGACCGGGATTAGGCCCGGTCTTCTTTTAATATATCGTCTTCTACGTTTTTGAGCGTGTAGAGGACGGATTCCGTCAGATCTTTAAAGCGTTTTTTATGAATTTTGCAGAAATAGGACTGCATGAAAATTTCATTCGCATTTTCCTCAACCGAGTTGAGCTGTTCTTCGTAAATGTATTTTGGCCGATTGGCCTTGATATAAGACAGGCTTTCCGCCAGCCAGCTTTTCACTGTTTGTTCGAACCTCTCGACAGAAGGTTTGACAACCTCGAAAAAATCGTATTCCGTCCCTTCCTCTTTTCCCTTTCTATATCGTTCTTCCGCTTCTTTTACAAGGCGGATTAAATCCTGTGTCTGTATAAGAAGAGATTGTGTATCCAATTTTTTCACCTCGGGTTTATCGTACCAAAGGAAGACGGCCGTTACAACGAATCCGGCTTAAGCCGTCTCTACCCCGGGCTCCACTCCCATTAACGTGCTGTTTAAACATGAGCTGAGTTCTGCCAGCTCTTTTTCAATCAGATCGAGCCGTTCGTTCCAGGCAGACTGCTTTTCCTGCTCCGTCCGGCGTACGGCTTCTGTCAAAGCCTTCTCCGCAGACGACATGTCTGATTCCGTTTCCAAAAGCATTTGAAGGACCGAGTCTTTGCTTGCAAATCCGTTCATTTGCTTCCCTCCTTTTTGATGGCCTTCTATGCATTCTCCCTTATGCGCACTCTCTCCTCCACAGCTGACAAAACTAGAAGCAAACCGCCAAAGAAACTCATTTTCCAGCCAAACGCGCCGCTTTCGACAAGTGATCTTGCGAAAAATGGTATGATCAGCGCTTTTTTGCAAAATCTAAAAAGGTAAGGAGGTGCCCGCTGTGGAAAACAATAAAAAGAAATCACCTGCGAAAACAAAACCAGATGCTAAACAAACAGACACACTGGATAAGAAATTAGGCGGACCTAACCGCCCGTCTACTTAAAAAGCAAGGAGAACCCTTGCTTTTTTCTGTTTTCACCTCTTATTCAGCCAATGCTCCAGCGAAAACAATGCCTGCAGCTGCCTTCTTTTTTGAAAATACCAATCGGTGATTTCGATCGTTTTCGGCAGTTTTTCATCTTTGAACATCGCCTCCCTCTTTCCTCCGCGAAACCAATCGCATTTTAATCCGTCTAATGAATGGGCAACAACGGGATAACACGTTCTCAAAAACGGCGAGGTTCTGATTTTAACCCCTGCCCAGCGCTCCATATCAAAGCGCGACCCGGTATGCGGAACACATGATGTAAAATGAAAAAAACCGGGGAAAAGCTCAGGCGAAAACAGCAGCTCGCTTAATTGCTTGCCGAGCTTGATCCTTTCCTTTAAACTGGTGAAGCGTTTGACAGACACACCGTAAAAAACGCCTTCAACCGTCGGGAAAATGACCGTGTTGAAGTGAAACCATTCACACAGCTGAAAAGGAATCGTCTGAAAAACATTCTTTTTAAACAAAGGATTTTGTATAATAGGAGTTTGGATAGTGTTTTGTTCATTTATAATGAGAGCGTACATGAGCCGCTTTTGATCGCGCTCATGCCAGAACCGTTCCCACTCCGTTTTCATAAATGAAGACACGCCAAATGAGGAGAGCAAATGAAACAGCGGCTGGCCAAGCTGCTTGGACCAATGGTATAGCAGGAGCTGCGGATAGGCGTCTGAAAAGATCAGCCAGTTCGCTCTCTCATACGCTAAAAATAGCCATTTCTGCTGAAAAGCCGTAAGTCCGAGCTCGAATAAGCGCCCTTTTAAATCGGTCATCGACCAGCCGGCATTCCGGGAAACAAATGAAGCCAAAAGCGACCACTTGATTTCAGGATGGCGGTCAAAGTAGCGTTTGTAGGCATTTGTCCGTGAGATATTGTCCTTGTTCAGTTTTGCGGTCAGCTCTTGAATGCGGCTCGTCAGCTCCGCCGCGGAAAAAGTGTTGTGCAAGATCAGCCACTTCCGTTAGTATCCAGATTTTTTGTAAAAGGAGGATGAAGAAAGTGATTCGTTACCCGAACGGCAAATCCTATCAGCCGAAAACAGCTGCCTCATCCTTGCAAAAGAAGCCGTCGTATTCCAATCGCGGCATGACCCTCGAAGATGACCTGAATGAAACGAATATGTATTATCAATCTCATTCGATTGCGGTCATCCATAAAAAACCGACACCTGTACAGATTGTCCAGGTCGATTATCCGAAGCGAAGCGCTGCGGTTATCAAAGAAGCATATTTCAAGCAGTCGTCAACTACTGATTATAATGGGGTTTATAAAGGCCGCTACATCGATTTTGAAGCGAAAGAAACAAAGAGCCGAACCTCGTTCCCGCTTCAGAATTTCCACGATCATCAGATCGAGCATATGAAGCAGGTTGTGGCGCAAGACGGCATTTGTTTTGTTATCATATCCGCTTTTGAAGAAATTTATTTTTTGGAAGCAGAAAAATTATTTTATTTCTGGGAGCGGAAAAAGCAAAACGGCAGAAAATCGATCCGAAAAGACGAGCTTCAGGAAGCCGCTCACCCCATTTCACTTGGATACTCGCCAAGAATTGATTATATTAAGATTATTGATCAGTTGTATTTTTCGCCATCATAAATTATGATTTTAAAGTCATGTGAGCGGAAAGGTTTAACTACGAAAGGTTGAGATGTTATGTCAGATCAATTTAACAGCCGCCAGGAACGGCGAAAAGCCCAGCAGGGCAAAAGCAGGTCTAATACTCATTCTAAACCCAAGAAAAAGAAAAAAGCAGGATTGTTTAAGAAAATTCTTTTATCCATTTTAATCATCGGTGTTATCGGCTTGATTGCCGGGGGCGTCACTTTTGCGGTGATGGTAGCGGACTCGCCGTCCCTTGATGAAGCAAAACTGAAGACACCGTACTCTTCTACCATCTATGACAAAAACGGAAAAGAAATCGCCGAAATCGGTTCGGAAAAACGGACGTACGTGTCGATTAAAGACATCCCGGATTCCGTCAAAAACGCATTTCTTGCAACGGAAGACGCCCGTTTCTATGACCACCACGGCGTCGACCCGATCCGGATCGGAGGAGCGCTTCTGGCAAACTTCGAAGGCGGATTTGGTTCTGAAGGCGGAAGTACGATCACACAGCAGGTCGTCAAAAACTCCCTTCTGTCACATGAAAAAACGCTGAAACGGAAAGTCCAGGAAGTCTGGCTGTCTTTCCAGCTGGAAAGAAAATACTCAAAAGACGAAATTCTTGAAATGTATTTAAATCGGATTTACTTCTCGCCGCAGGCCTACGGTGTCGGAAAAGCGGCTGAGCAGTTCTACGGGGTTACAGATCTAAACGACTTAACGGTCGAGCAGGCCGCAACGCTTGCCGGCATGCCGCAAAGCCCGAATAACTACAACCCGATCAAACATCCGGAAAAAGCCGAGAAACGGCGCAATGTCGTGCTGAGCCTGATGAATAAACACGGCTTTATCTCTGACGCAGAGTACAACAAAGCGAAAAAAGTAGCCGTCACAAAAGGCCTTGTATCTCCGAAAGAGTACGCAAAAACAACGTCCAACAAATACAGCGCGTTTATCGAGCAGGCCGTCGCCGAAGTGAAAGAAAAAGCGAACGTCACTCCGGGAACGGACGGACTGAAGATTTACACGACGATTGATACAGACGCACAGGATTATGTGGATGAGCTGATGGACGGCGATTCTATTCAGTATACCGAAAAAATGCAGGCCGGCCTCACCCTGCTCGATACGAAAACCGGAGAGATCCGCGCGCTCGGCGGCGGACGCGACCGGAAAGCAGGCGACTTTAACTATGCAGTAGATACTAAACGTCAACCCGGTTCAACGATTAAGCCAATCCTTGACTACGGCCCTGTCATTGAGAACAAGAAATGGTCGACGTATGAACAGATTAAAGATGAAGCATACACGTATTCAACTGGAGATCCGATTAACAACTATGACAGAAGCTACAGAGGCTGGATATCGATGAGAGAGGCGCTGGTCGATTCTCGAAACATCCCGGCTTTAAAAGCGTTCCAGGCAGCCGGCAAAGACAATATTGTAAAATTTGCAGGCAACCTTGGCCTTAACATAAATTCAGATGACTTAGTGGAAGCTTATGCAATCGGCGGCTTCGGAAATGGTGTGTCGCCTCTGCAAATGGCCGGAGCGTACAGCGCCTTCGGCAACAACGGCTACTACAATGAGCCGCATACTGTTACCGCGGTGGAATTCAATGACGGCACTAAGCTTGATTTGACGCCTGAATCAAAGGCTGCCATGAGCGATTATACCGCATTTATGATAACGGATATGCTGAAAAGCGCTGTTCAGCGAGGAACAGGAACAGCGGCTCAAGTCCCCGGCGTCACTGTAGCAGGTAAAACGGGTACGACGAACTTTACCGAGGACGACATTAGAAAACACGGCATAAATCGAAACGGAGCGAGAGATTCATGGTTCGTCGGCTATACGCCGCAATATACCGCAGCGGTCTGGACCGGTAAAGAAGGCTTTAATTCGCTGAGCCAGAGCGAACAGCAAGTCGCCAAGCTCCTATTCAAAAAACTGATTGCCAAGGTGGACAACGGCAGCGGCTCATTTGAAAAGCCTGACAGCGTCGTTGAAGCGACCGTTCTAAAAGGCTCGAACCCGCCGGTGCTCGCCAGCAGCAACACGCCTAGCGATAAAAAAGTCACTGAGTACTTTGTAAAAGGCACACAGCCGACGACCGTTTCGAAAAAATATGAAGAAAAAGAAAATGCCGACAAGCCGTCAGGTTTGAGCGCAGAGTATGATGAAGCATCAAAGAGCATTAAGCTTTCATGGTCATATTCCGGAGACGGTGATGTATCCTTTAAAGTCAAACAGTCTGTTGACGGAGGCGGATACAGCGAAATTCAAAACAGCAGTGCGAAAGAAGCCGTCATACCGAATGCAAAAGAAGGATCCGTTTACAGATTCCAAGTCACTGCCGTTACCGAAGATGGTGAAAGCGACCCTGCTTCTGTAACGCTTAAAGTCAACGCGGCTGATGAGGATGAGTCAAAAACGGACGATGAAAAGAAAGACGATGACGAGAAGAAGCAGGATGCTGATGATGATCAGGACAAAGACAAACAAAATAACGGCAATTCAAATCAGCCGAATGATCAAAATCCAGGAAATTCCGATCAAAACAATCAAAATCCGGGAAATTCAGACCAAAACAACGGCAGAAAAGATGATGACGCCGATGATCAAGACAACGATCAAAATAAAGATAAAGATAAAGACAAAAACAAAAACCCGGATCAAGGCGCCAACACAGGTGATCAACAAACAAATTCCAACGGTCAATCAACCGGCACCAATTGATCAAAAAAGCCACTCACAATTTAGTGAGTGGCTTTTTTATGATTCATGGCAACATATTTATAAAATTGCTTTTTCATTTCCGTAAACAATTCGTCAAGCTGGATAAAACAATGGTACTGCGTCGGTTTCAGCAGGATGAACTCGAGCCGTTCCGTCCAGTTCATCGGCTTTGCTCCAAAATCCTTCCGGGTGATGATCTCCCAGTTGAGACTTTTGACAGGCTCCCCCATCGTCCAGTGAAGGCTTGCGATCAAGCAGCACACCCCGTTGAGCATGTCATCCTGGCTGCACCTTGATTTTCTCGTTTTAAAGACGGGCAGAAGCTTTTCTTTTGTGCGTTCCCATTCTGCAAACAGAAGCGGGACCCATTCTTCCGCATGCTCCCAAGGCTTGTCCTCTCCTGCGTCTTGAAAAAAATCATAGCAGAGCGGATTTTCAGAAAGTACCGCAAGCCTTTCGCCGGATTCCGGCCTTTTCTTCCGCAGCGTTTTTTCGTATTCGTCCAACAGTGAAACGCTTGTCACAGCAGCTTCACCAGCCCTTTTTTATATCGTTTTTGCCCTTCCCTGCACAGAGAAAACAACGGGCATTCTTCGCATTTCGGTCTTTGCGCCTTACAGTGATAGCGGCCGAAAAAAATCAAGCGGTGATGAGTGACGGACCACTCTGATTCAGGCACTTTTTTCATCAGCGTCTTTTCGACTTCCGTGACCGAATCCTTCCATCTGCAAATGCCGAGCCTTTTTGAGACCCTTTCCACGTGGGTGTCGACGGCAATGGCTGGAACACCGAATGCAACGGAAACGACGACATTAGCGGTCTTTCTTCCGACACCCGGAAGTTTCACCAGCTCATCGCGGTCTCTCGGCACTTCACCTCCGTAGTCTTCCAGCAGCATTTTGCACAGCTTTTGAATATTTTTAGCTTTGTTGCGGTATAAGCCGATCGATTTGATGTCCTGCTGCAGCTCTTCAAGCGGAACTGCAAGATAATCTTCAGGTTTTTTGTATTTTTGGAAAAGCGTTTTCGTCACTTTATTGACAAGCGCGTCTGTGCACTGGGCCGATAAAGCGACAGCGATGACAAGTTCAAACGGATTGTCATGGACTAATTCGCACTCTGCATCCGGAAACATTTCACCGATTGTGTCTAAACAAAACTCGATCTGTTTTTTTGTTAGCATGTCTTCACCTTTCACTTTATTGTTCAAGCCAATTGTAAAAAGGAACCTGTCTTGTATACTCCTTTTGCTCATTTTGCCGCGGAGCGGTCTTCCGCCTGAATCTTTGGCTGTAGTTTACGGCTTGTTCGACTGTTGAAACGCCGTTTTTCTTCCACTCAAACAGAATCCGGTCAATGTAGCGGAAATTTAATTTTCCTGATATGACGGCTTCTTTGAGAGCTTGTTTGATCAGCTGTGCATCGTGATGATCCTGGTCAAGCCAGATGCTGAGCGTCTCGCATTCCAGCGGAGAAAGCGGTCGTGCAAACTCTTCTTCAAAGATTGTATAAAGGCTCTTCTGTTCGCCTTCATTCTGTTCGGCGAGTTTTTTCTGCTCGGCCATTTCTAAAAGCTCAAACAGCTTGCCCCAGAGAGGTTCGAGCGAATATTTTTCAAATTTAATGCCGTTCTGGTCTTCGCATTCTTCTATATAGATGAAGCCTTTTTGAATGAACATTCTCAGCATATTCATGCATTCTTCGGTTTCAATCGACATCGTCTTGCTTAATTCCTCCGGCGTCGGAAAAAAAGAACCTCTTTCAACATGCATTTTAATGTTTAAGAGCAGCATGAATTCTGTCTCGTTTAAGCCAAGCTCCCGATAGTTCATAAAGAGCAGATTCGGAATGGTGACAGCTCCCATATCCTGCATCTTAATAAAGTGCTGTTTTTTCATTCGATACACCTCTTACCTTCCAGTATATCATGGATGACTGTGAAAAAGTCTCCTGCAATCAGGAGACTTTTTTCTTAAGGATATAAGCGATTTAACAGTCTTGGGAACGGAATCGTTTCGCGGACGTGCGGAGAGCCGCAGATCCAGGCAACCGTCCGTTCAAGTCCGAGTCCGAACCCTGAATGCGGAACTGAGCCGTATTTTCTCAGCTCTGCATACCATTGATAAGCGTCCGATTCTAAACCGTGCTCTTTCAGGCGCGCTTCGAGAAGCTCGAGATCATGAATCCGTTCAGATCCGCCGATAATCTCGCCGTAGCCTTCAGGCGCAATCAGGTCAGCGCACAATACGACATCTTCCCTGTCAGGTGCAGGCTGCATATAAAACGGCTTTAATGATGTCGGATAGTGTGTAATAAATACCGGCTTGTCATAGCTTTCAGCAATCGCCGTTTCGTGAGGAGCGCCGAAGTCATCGCCCCATTCAATATCGTCAAAGCCTTTCTCTTTTAAGAACTGAATTGCTTCATCATACGTGATTCTTGGGAAAGGCGCTTTGATAAGCTCCAGCTTGGAAGTGTCTCTGCCGAGCGTATTCAGTTCTATTTTGCAGTTTTCAAGCACGCTTTGGACGATAAAAGAGACATAGTTCTCTTGAACTTCAAGGTTTTCATTGAATTCGACAAAAGCCATTTCCGGCTCGATCATCCAGAATTCGATCAGATGGCGCTTCGTTTTTGATTTCTCAGCTCTGAAAGTCGGTCCGAATGAAAAGACTTTTCCTAAAGCCATTGCAGCAGCTTCCATGTAAAGCTGGCCGCTTTGCGAAAGGTAGGCATCTTCGTCAAAATACTTTGTCGCAAAAAGCTCTGTCGTTCCTTCGGGTGCGCTTCCCGTCAAAATCGGAGGATCGACTTTAACAAAGCCTTCCTTATTGAAAAATTCGTATGTAGCGCGAATAATCTCGTTGCGGATTTTCATCGTTGCATGCTGCCGTTTTGAACGGAGCCACAAATGTCTGTGATCCATCAAAAATTCTGTTCCGTGTTCTTTAGGTGTAATCGGATAATCTGTCGCTTCATGGATGACTTCAAGCGACGTCACAGCAAGCTCGTAGCCGAGAGGCGAACGCTCGTCTTCTTTGACGACGCCTTTTACATATAATGATGTTTCCTGTGTTACAGACTTAGCGGTTTGAAATGTTTCTTCGTCCACTTCCGCTTTGACGACGACTCCTTGGATAAAGCCTGTCCCGTCTCTAAGCTGCAAAAACGCAATTTTGCCGCTTGAACGTTTGTTGGCGATCCAAGCGCCGATTGTTACTTCTTCACCAACATGCTTGTACACTTGGTTTATTGTTGTTTTCACTATCGTTTCCCTCCAAAACACGAAAGAATTCGGTCAAGCCCTCATTCTTCCTGACGTCCATAACGTATATTATACCTTTTTTAAATCGATCAGGTCAATGCAGGTTGTGTGCATGAAAAAAGCGTCCGCCTGCGGACGCTTTTTAATTTCTAGCGGCTGCGATTCACGACAAAGCGGCGGATGCGTTCAACCGCTTCTTCCAAAAGTGACAGGGATGTCGCATACGACAGACGGATGTTGTCCGGTGCGCCGAACCCTGAACCAGGAACGATCGCAACCTTTTCTTCTTCCAAAAGCGCTTCGGCGAATTCATCAACGCTTGAAAAGCCGCACGATTCTGCCGCTTTTTTTGCATTCGGGAACAAGTAGAAGGCTCCTTCAGGCTTCAGGCATGTTAATCCCGGAATGTCAACAAGCAGTTCATACACCTTGTTCAGCCGTTCTTCAAAAGCTTTTCTCATCTCCTCAACAGGCTCGTTTGGCCCATTGTAAGCGGCAATGGCTCCATATTGAGCGACAGATGTCGGATTTGACGTGCTGTGGCTGGCTAGGTTCGTCATCGCTTTAATGATCGGTTCGCTGCCTGCTGCATAACCGATTCTCCAGCCGGTCATGCTGTGTGACTTGGAAACCCCGTTGATGATCACGGTTTGGTTTTTAAGTTCTGGAGAAAGCTGTGCAATGGATACATGTTTTTTTCCGCCGTAAATCAGCTTTTCATATATTTCATCAGATACGATTAAAACGTTGCGTCGAAGGCATACTTCACCGAGAGCTTTGAGCTCTTCTTCCGTATACATCATCCCTGTCGGATTGCTTGGGGAATTGATGATCACAGCCTTCGTTTTTTCTGTGACGGCTTTTTCGAGCTGCTCCGGAGAAATCTTGAAGCTGTTTTCCTCAAGGCCTTCCACAAACACAGGTTTGCCGCCTGCAAGCTTGACTTGTTCAGGATAGCTGACCCAGTACGGAGTCGGAATAATCACTTCGTCCCCTTCGTCGAGGAGCACTTGAAATAGGGTGTAAAGAGCATGCTTTGCACCTGTGCACACAATAACTTCCGATTGGCTGTATTCAATTCCCTGATCGCGCTTGAATTTATCGCGGATGCTGTCTTTCAGCGCCGCAAGACCGCCGGAAGGCGTGTATTTGGTATGTCCTTCGTTCATCGAACGGACAGCCGCTTCAATGATGTGCTCAGGCGTATTAAAATCCGGCTCACCTGCCCCAAGACCGATGACGTCGTGCCCTGCCGCTTTTAATTCTTTTGCTTTTGCAGTGATTGCCAATGTTGCAGATGGTGTTAACGCTGATACTCTTTTAGCTAGATTCAACTCGATTTCCCCCTGTTTCGTCTAAGGCGTAATATTTTTGTGAATTTTTCCGTTTATAAAGTCCACATAGCTTAAACTGTACTGCCCATCTTTATTTAAGTATGTAACTTCCCACAATAGAACATTGCCTTCCCTTGCAAGGTGCACCTCTTTAAGCTCAGACATCAGGCCCTCATCCTGAACAGCTTTTGCAGCCTGGCGGCCGGTAATGCCGGCTGATGCTTTTTTGTAAAGCGTTTTCTGCTTTTTGTCAGCAGGCACCCAAACATACATTTTGTCGCCTTTTTTGTCTGCCCCTGTAACAATGTACTGCTTTTCTTTACCGACAAACGTCTCCACGCTGTCAACTTGTTTTAAGCCGGCTTCCTGCCTGGCTGTTTCGGCAGCCTGCTCGTGGCCGTTTTCTTTCTGATCCATTGCCGTACGGTAGACATTCGCTCCCGCAAGAAGTGCTGTTAAAAAGATAATACCAAATATCAGTATGAAAATTAATGTTTTTTTGCCCATTTTCTGCTCCTAAGTACGATAAATCGTAAAAATGGCCTGTTTTTGGTCTTCTTCATCGAGAGCGAGGCCGAACATGAGATCATCGCGTTTGAGCGTACGGTTCAAAAGATCAACGATTTTATACAGGTCTTCTGAGTGCTCGACGCTTACAGTAGATAGAATTTCGATTTTGTTTTCCATTTTTCAAATACCTCCGAACGAAACAATAATTGTAATTCATACTCTTTGTAGCAAAAGCCATACTAGTTGTTACAACGGGATATCCGTTTAAATAAACAGCCTAAAAAATAAAACCTTAATCCACACCATTTAAGAGCCGCTTTATGCGGCTTTTAGCCGTTTTTCCCGGCTATGTAGGCTTCAAGCTCAAGGAAAGTAGGCTCCATGACTTTTGCAGGGGGCAGAGCCTTCATAAACACCGTGCCGTAGGAAGAGGTTCGGATGCGGCGGTCAAGAATAACGACCGTTCCGCTGTCTTTCTCTGAGCGGAGCAGCCTGCCGATTCCCTGCCTGAAGGCCAGGACAGCTTCCGGCAGAGATACCGCTTGAAACGGACTTTCTCCCCTTCTCTTTGCCCGGTCGCACTTTGCTGATTCAACCGGATGGTCAGGCGGTCTGAACGGAAGCCTTGCGATGATCAGCGTCGTCAGCTCATCACCCGGAAAGTCAACGCCCTCCCAAAAATGGTTCGTTCCGAGAAGAACCGCATGAGGATACGATTTAAACAACTTCATGACCTTAACGGGACTTCCGCCGGAAATCCCCTGTGCAAGGAGCTGACAAGGAAAGTCTTCCTCATTTTTCAATGTATGGTAGACGTCTCGCAGCATATCATGAGACGTAAACAGGACGAGCACTTTGGCATCTTTCTGTTTTGCAAGCGCCTTGACGTAACGCGAGACATCCTGAATATAGTCTCCCGGATCGTTTTGAATCGGGCTGACATCCGTCGGAATCATGATATTCATATGTTTATCATAAGAAAAAGGCGACTCGATTTGCAAGGTCCTCGGATAGAAATCGCTTAAACCAAGCTTTTTGATCATATAGTCAAAAGAGTTCTCGACGACAAGCGTCCCCGATGTGAGGACAACGCTTTTTTTCTCGGTGAAAAACCGGTCGGCCAGAATTTCGCTTGTATCAAGCGGCTGAGCGTAAATAGCAGCGGCGTTTTTTGCGCCCTTCGCGTCAATTTCAATCCAGACGACCTCATCTTCAACAGGGTCAAACATCAAGCGGCCGAGCGTCTTTCGATATTCTTCAAGGTCGTTCATGCACGAATCGTATTCCTCTAACAAAAACGCCTGACGGCTTGTGAAAGAAGCCTGTTTTTCAGCGAGGCTTTTCTTTTGATCCATAAACAGCCGATGCATGTCATACAGCATGGAACACAGTCTTCGTGCGCCTTCTTCAAGCCTGCTCCATGCTCTGCCTTCACCGGTTTCGCCGATCTTATATAAGAGACGGTTTAGATCGTTTCTTGGTTTCCTCCTCTTGACAAAAGAATGAACAGCCGTAAAGAATAGATCGCTTTCTTCAAGAAGCTGAGCGAGCCATTCGTCCATTTGGAAAAAGGATTCTGATGAAATGCCTGCCGACCGGTAGAGCCGTTCGGCTTTTTTCAAAATACCCCTCTGCTTGAGGGTGCCGAGCCTCATCAATCTTTTGTGGAGAAAGACATAGTCTGCTCTAGCTCCATACTGCTCGCCCGCCGCGCGCTCAAAATGATGGGCTTCATCAATAATGAACATATCGGCATCTCCGGTATGGATTCGCTGATTGGTTTCGTCAGTCAACAGAAGCGCATGATTGGTAATGATCATATCAGCCTTCTGGGCCCTCGCTTTGGCTCTTTCATAAAAACACAATTTCCTCATGTTGCTGCTTTCTGCATATGAATGCGAATCATATGCCAGTCTGTCCCATAAAAGCTTTCCGCCTGACGGGAGATTAATTTCGGATAAATCGCCCGTTTCCGTGTCTGTCAGCCAGACGAGAATCTGCGCTTTTGCTAGGACGCTATCATAATTGTCATCATCTTCCTGTAAAATATGCTTGAACTTGCGAATGGATAAGTAATGGGAGCGGCCCTTTAAAACCGCGGCTTTTACCGGAAATGGAAAAATCTTTTCCAAAAGCGGGATATCGCGGTTTATCATTTGCTGCTGAAGCAATGTCGTATATGTGCTGATCACGACCGGTTTGCCTGTTTGCTTGGCGTGAATTGCAGCCGGCACGAGATATCCGAGCGATTTTCCGATTCCAGTAGCGGCTTCTATTAACGCATGCTCATGATTTTGAAAAGCGGTCCAGACCTCCCGCATCATTTTTGTCTGACCTTCTCTCTTGTCAAACCGGTCGTCCAATGAAGAAAGCCCGCCGTCTCTTTCCCAAATGAGCGGCTCTGTCTGCGGAACCCGGCTCTTATGGCCGGCCTCTTCATCCTCGACTTCAGGAGTCCTGATCACAAAAGAACCGACCTTCGTAAAGCCGGCCTCAAGTTCAGCATCGGCGCCTTTTTCAGCAATCAAGCCGTCAAAAAGCTCCTGCGCGTCGCTGATCAAATGCCAGGATAGACGTCTGATAGATTTCAAAACGGGAATCGGCAGCCTTTTCAGTCTGTCCATCATATGTAAAAAGATCAAAGCGGTCACTTCCGCATCGCTGTCAGCCCTGTGCGGGTTTTCATGGCGAATCTGAAGCTCTTCGCTCAGCTCTGTCAATTTATAGCCGTCAAAACCCGGAAAGACGATTCTCGAAAGCTCCACCGTATCGAGAACGCTGCATTCAATCTCACCAAAGCCGGCCAGCTGCAGCTCATGCTTGACAAAAGCAAGATCAAAATGAATGTTATGAGCGATAAAACAGCTGTCATGAAGCAGCTCAAAAATATCTTCGGCAATCGCCGAAAATGGTTCTTCATTTTCAACCATTTCATTCGAAATGCCCGTCAGCTGCTCAATAAAAGCGGGAATCGGCTGATTGGGATTCACATATTTGGAGAAACGTTCGGTTATCTGTCCATTTTCAATCACAACCGCTGCAATTTGAATGATTCTGTCGCCTTTTTTCGGCGAATTCCCTGTCGTTTCCACATCAATGACCACATATCGTTGATTGTTCATTCAATGGACACCTCAATTTCGATACCTTCGACAAAAGTGTAACACGTTTTAAAAAGGCGCGGGGGAAAAGCTTCAAAACCGGCTTCTTCTCTTTCGCTCTTTCCAAACGATATGAAAGCCCCCTAAAGGCAAGGGGGCTACAGAATGGTACGGGCTGGCTCCTGACCCAGCATTTCCTCGATTTCGTTTCTCTCGTTCAAAACGGCAACCTTCGGCTTATGGGTCTTTGCTTCCTCTTCAGACATCATCGCATAAGACACGATGATGACGACATCTCCAACCTGGACAAGGCGGGCGGCAGCTCCGTTTAAACAAACGACGCCGCTGCCCCTTTCACCGGGAATAATGTACGTTTCCAGCCGGGCCCCGTTATTATTATTCACAATTTGCACTTTTTCATTTGCCATCATTCCGACAGCATCCAGCAAATCTTCATCAATTGTCACGCTGCCGACGTAGTTCAAATTGGCTTCCGTCACTCTCGCTCTGTGAAGTTTTGCGCTCATTAACGTACGGTACATCACAAATCCTCCTTTTGATCTGCCGGGATATCGACGATGATATTGTCAATTAAGCGGGCTTTGGAAAACTGAACGGCAACCGCTATGATGACTTTTCCAGTCAATGGATCCCTGATCTCCAGATCGGGATATGAATAAATATCGGCATAATCAATAACACCACTCGTTTTTTCCAGAATGCTCCGAATCTCCCGCTTAACTGCCTCCGGGTCTCTCTCTCCATTGCGGATCAGCTCGGCGCCGCGCTGAAGAGCTCGGTAAAGAGCGGTTGCTTCCTGCCGTTCTTCAGCTCGCAGATTGACATTTCTTGAGCTTTTGGCAAGCCCGTCTTCTTCCCGTTTTGTTTCGACAGGGATCAGCTCGATATCCATGAAAAAGTCGTTGATCAGCCCGTCGACGACGGCAACCTGCTGGGCATCCTTCATGCCGAAATAAACCCTTGTCGGAGACGTGAGATTGAACAGCTTTGTGAGCACTGTTGCGACACCGTCGAAATGCCCTTCTCTTGAACGGCCGCAAAGGACATCCGTCCGCTTTTTCACGCTTGCGGTAACCGTCGGCTCCTGGCCGTACATTTCTTCAGGCTCAGGAGTGAACAAGACGTCCACTCCTGAGCCGGCCGCAAGCTGACGGTCTCTTTCAATATCTCTCGGATACGCTTCATAGTCTTCTCCCGGACCGAACTGCATAGGATTGACAAAAATGCTCATCACGACAATATCGTTGTCTTTTCGCGCTTTTTCTACTAGCGACATATGACCTTCATGAAGGAAGCCCATTGTCGGCACAAAACCGATGGTTTTGCCTTCCTTGCGGTAATTTTTCGTTAAGTTTTGTATATCTTTTGCTGTATAGATCTGAATCATGCCTATTTCCCTCCGTATAATCCTTCAAGAACTTGCTGATCGATACGGAACGAATGAGCATCTTCAGGAAACACGCGGCTTCTGACATCCTCAACATATCCCCGAAGCGCTTGTTCAAGCGGCTGGTCGATTTGTGCATACTGCTTGACAAATTTAGGCGTCCGGCTTACTCCGTGTCCGACAACATCGTGGTAAACGAGAACCTGTCCGTCCGTGCCAGCACCTGCTCCAATGCCGATGACAGGAATTGTGAGCTCCTTTGAAATCCGTTCAGCGAGCGCTGCCGGGACGCATTCCAGAACGAGCGCCATCGCGCCTGCTTCTTCACAGCGCCTGCTGTCTTCAATCAGCTTGCCGGCGCTTTCTTCATCTTTCCCTTGAACTTTATAGCCTCCCAAAACACCGACGGATTGAGGAGTCAAGCCTAAATGGCTGACAACAGGTATTCCGCCGCGTGTTAAAGCCGTGATCGTCTCAAACACACCGTCGCCGCCTTCAAGCTTCAAAGCATCTGCCCCGCTTTCTTGAACGATCGCCGCGGCATTTTTCAGAGCGCTTTCCAAAGAGCAGTGATATGACATAAAAGGCATATCCGTCACAACAAACGTATCTTTTGCCCCGCGTTTGACAGCTTTTGTATGGTGGATCATATCAGCAACCGTAACAGATACGGTCGAGTCAAGGCCGAGTACAACCATGCCGAGTGAATCGCCGACAAGGATCATATCGACGCCGGCCTGTTCGGCAAGCTTTGCCGCCGGATAATCGTAGGCAGTCAGCATGACGATCGGCTCTCCCTCTTGTTTCATTTTTAGAAAGTCAGTTTTTGTCTTCATGTTTTCTCCTCCTCTTTTTCAGAGGAGATGAGCTGCCGTGCTTGCATCTGCATCTTTTCGGACAGCAAAAAAACCTTCCGGCAAGGAGAAGGATTTCGTATCGTCCGTGTTCGGCAAGAATCATCCCTCTGTCCCAGTCCTTTTTGGATCAAGGCAGACTGTTTTTTTATAAGTTGCATGCTTTCCAGGTGCAGTTCCCAGAGGATACTGCCCATCCGAAGTATACCAAAAACGCATGGATCGTTCCAACTATGACGGATTAATATCGATATCAGCGGAGTATATTTTTTTGATGCCGTCACTCGTTTCCAGGATCAATACGCCTTCTTCGTCGATTCCGAGCGCTTTGCCGTGAAACGTTCCGTTCAGCGTCCGGGCCGTCAATTCGCGGTTCAGGGTCAAAGCATAGCTTTCCCACAAAAGCTTGATCGGTTCAAAACCGTAGGCGAGATAGTCTTCATACCTTTTTTCAAACGTCGACATTATTGTTTGGACCAAAGCCGCTCTGTCGATTTTTTCACCGCTTGCGAGACGAAGGCTTGTCGCTGTTTCTTGTAATTCCTCCGGAAAGTCGGCTGCAAGCTGATTGACGTTGATCCCCGTTCCGACAATAACGGAATGGACCTGATCAGCTTCCGCCTGCAGTTCCGTTAAGATCCCGACCACTTTTTTGCCGTTGATCAAAATATCGTTCGGCCATTTAATTTCGGCTGCGATGCCGGTTTGCTCTTCGATTGCCTGAACGATCGCTACAGCGGCTAAAAGCGTCAGCTGCGGCGTTTTTTGCACGGGAATTTCAGGCCTTAAAATGATGCTCATCCAAATGCCGTTTCCTTCCGGGGAATGCCATGCTCTCGCCATTCTTCCTCTTCCTTCAGTCTGCTTGTCGGCAACGATGATCGTTCCTTCGGGCGCACCGTTGTTTGCAAGTTCGTGGGCGATTTTTTGAGTTGATGAAACGACATCCTGAAAATGGATCGTCTGTCCCATTTTTTTCGTTTTTAACCCGAGCCTGATTTCATCTTCAGTGATCTTGTCGGGTTTTTTTATCATTTTATAGCCGAGCTTTCGGACCGCTTCAAGTTCATATCCCGATTTTCTCAGATCTTCGATATGCTTCCAAACGGCGGTTCTTGAGCATCCGAGCTCTTCGCTGATTTTCTGGCCAGAAATGAATTCGCCGTCTGCCTCGGTAAACAATTGAATGAGTTTCTTTCTTAAATTTGACTGCATGAATCCAGCCACTCCTCTATGGCTTTTTTTTGATTGGCAAGCTCCCCGTTTAACACGGCCCGCTCAATCCGTTTCAAATCATCGGACACCCATTTTCCGGCCGGCTTCTTTCTGAAATTCAGCAGATCGCTTCCAGATACCGCCAGGTCTTTCAGGCTTTTAATCGGAAGCGCCTGGTACGACTGTCTGATTTCAGCCAGCTGCTCTTCATCGATTGCCTGCTTGTCCCTCAAGCTGCGAATGGCAGATGCGGCCAGCAGCGTCTCTTCCCCCGCCTCATACATCGAGACGGCATCCCATTTTTGATCGATCCGTTCAGCCGTATGGAGCGCCTGTCTGATGACTTTCCCCGGAAGCTTCCACCCTTTTAAAAACCGGTGCGCTTCAGCGGGATTGATCGATATCATGTGAATGAAAGCCGCCCATATATCGGCACTTTTTTGAAGTTGATAAAAAGGAAAAGCTCGGGCAGCCAGAACGCGCTCCTTTTTGCCGTCCAGCCCCGGAAGCTCCTTGTAAAGCCCTGTTTCAGCCGCTGCTTCCAGAGCCCGGCCTGCTGCTTTTCCTTTTAAAAGTTTTTCGAATTCAACCGTTTTCCGCTCTGTAGAAATATGGGCCAGGAGCGGACGGTTTTCGCAAATCGCTTTTTTTGTATTTGGAGAAAGCTCAAACTCGAGCTGACTCATAAAACGGAGCGCCCGCAGCATGCGAAGCGCATCTTCGTGAAAACGCTCCGCCGGGTCGCCGACCGTTTGAATCAATCTTTCCCGTATGTCGCGGAGCCCGCCGAAATAGTCGATCAGTCTGCCTTCTTCATCCATCGCCATCGCATTAATCGTCAGATCCCGCCTCTTCAGGTCTTCCTTCAGCGATTTGATAAACTGAACGCCGCTCGGCCTTCTGTAATCCTCATATTCAAGCTCTGCGCGAAAGGTCGTCACCTCGTAGGATTCTCCCTCAAAGAGGACGATGATGGTTCCGTGTTCCTTTCCGACATCAACGGTTTTCGGAAAAATGGCTTCGATTTCTTCCGGGGATGCATCTGTAGCGATATCAATATCGCCGACATCTCTGTTCATTTGGGCATCCCTGACGGCTCCGCCTACAAAGTAGGCCTGCCAGCCGTGTTTTTTCAGCTCACGAAGGAGAGGAAGAGCCTTCAAAAAGAGATCCTCCATTGTCACACTCCCAGTCTGTTAATTGTTGATAAATTTCTTCATATTGCGCGATGATTTTGTTGGAAGAAAAGCGTTCCTTGATGCTTTGCAGCGCCGCTTCCGCAAACTGGCGCTGCAGGCTTTCATCAGTCAGTAAATGAAGCGCCTTACTAGCTGCACCTTCAATATCTCCGACATCGACCAAGTAACCGGATACTCCGTTTTTGATCACCTCGGGAATCCCCCCGATATTTGTGCCGATGCACGGAACGCCGCAGGCCATCGCTTCAAGCAGCACTAAACCGAAGCTTTCCTTCTCGGACAAAAGCAGCTTTAAATCGCTGATGGCGTAAAGCTCTTCTACGCTGTCTTGTTTGCCAAGGAAAAGAACGTCGTCTTTTAATCCGAGCTGTCTGACAAGCTGGCAGATCACGGTCATTTCCGGCCCGTCGCCGACGAGAATCAGCTTCGATTTCATTTGTTTGACAATGCGGCTGAATACATGGATGACATCCTGTACGCGCTTCACCTGTCTGAAATTGGATACGTGGATGATCACTTTTTCATCAGGTGCAATGCCGTACTGCTCTTTCAGCGAATGATGCTCCTGTTTTTTTAAATACACGCGCTCATCCACAAAATTATAGATCGTTTCAATTTTTTTGTTCGGTTTGATCAAATCATACGTTTGCGCGGCAAGAGCCGAAGAAACCGCGGTAACGCGGTCAGACGATTCGATCGCAAACTTGATCAGGTCTTTTAAAGACGGATCATAGCCGAGCACGGTTATATCTGTGCCGTGCAGCGTTGTGACCGTTTTAATGTTTCCGTTCAGCATTTGCTTCGCTAAAAAAGCGGAAATCGCGTGAGGCACCGCGTAGTGGGCATGCAGAACATCAAGCTGTTCCCGCTTTGCCACCTCCGCCATTTTGCTGGCCAAAGCCAAATCATACGGCGGGTACTTAAAAACGGCATATTGATTGACTTCGACTTCGTGAAAATAGATGTTGGAATACACTTTATTGAGCCTGTACGGAACACTTGATGTAATAAAATGAATTTCATGTCCTTTTTCCGCAAGCAGCTTGCCGAGCTCGGTGGCGATAATTCCTGATCCGCCGACACTCGGATAACATGTGATTCCGATTTTTAACTGTTTCATCATCCGCCCCCAAATAAATCGTTGTTTAACAGAAGAGTCCGCTTTGAAAAAAACCCTTCCGCGTATGCGACGCCGACCTCTTTTCCCAAAAGCTTTTCCCTGGCTTCGACCGTTTCAATATATCCGTTTGTCAGCGGTGTTTCAACCGACTGCCGGGAACGGGTGAACTGGCTCTGATAAGCAGCAAGGCCATCCTTTTTTTGATTGATCGTTTCAGAAATGTCGATGACAAACTCAGGTTTGTGAAAACCGTTGATCATATAGTAGTACACGTTTTGGACTTTATGGGCCGGCTGTTTTTCTGCATCTTCGTATTTATGTATACCAGCGGAAAAGACCGCTTCTTCGACGATTTCCGCTGCGTGCCCGTGATCGGGATGCCGGTCCTTTGGATAAGGGACAAAGACAAGCTTCGGTTTATGTTTCCGAATGACGGCAACAACGTCCCTGATCGCCGCCTGGCTGGGAAACAGCCCCCTGTCCGGCAGCGTGAGGGAAATCCGCGGACTGGCGCCGAGAATTTCGGCCGCCAGCGCCGCTTCGCTTTTTCTCGTTTCGACTGTTCCGTTTGAAGACAGTTCAGCCTGGGTTAAATCGCAGATTCCAATTTGAAAGCCTTTTTTAGTATATTTGGCAATGGTTCCTCCCATGCCGATTTCTACATCATCGCTGTGTGCACCGAAAGCAAGTATATCAAGCATCGCGATCCCTGCCGTGGACAATGTTTCTGAACTCAAACGCGCCTTCCTCGACAGAACGGATCAAGATTTCCGCAGTTCCCATGTTGGTGGCGAGCGGAATGGCATAAACGTCAGACAAGCGGATAAGCGCTGACACGTCAGGTTCGTGCGGCTGGGCCGTCAGCGGGTCTCTCAGAAAAATCACAAGATCGATGTCATTTTTCGCGATCAAAGCGCCGATCTGCTGGTCACCGCCAAGCGGCCCCGATTGAAAGCGCACGACGGGCAGCCCTGTCGCTTCAGTGATTTTTAAACCGGTCGTTCCTGTCGCAAACAGCTCATGCTTTTTTAAAATGTCTTTATAAGCGGTCGTCAGCTGAATCATATCCTGTTTTTTTCGGTCATGGGCAATTAAGGCGATTTTCAAAGCGATTTCCCCCTTCTTGTTACTCTATGATATTTTCAAGGCCGTAGACAAGCTGATCGATTTTCATCACTTGTTCAACAGCCAGTTTCACACCAGACATAAAAGATGCGCGATTGTATGAATCGTGACGGATTTTCAGGGTTTGGCCGTCTCCGCCGAACATCACTTCCTGATGGGCAATCAATCCCGGCAGACGAACGCTGTGGAGACGGATTCCGTTTTGATCGGCGCCTCTTGCTCCCGGCAGAATTTCCTTTTCATCCGGGTGCCCCTGCGTTTTCGCTTCGCGAACAGCCGAAATCATTTCCGCCGTTTTCAAGGCCGTTCCGCTTGGCGCGTCAAGTTTTTGATCATGGTGCTGTTCAATGATTTCAACATCGGTAAAATAGTTGGCAGCCATTTGCGAAAACTTCATCATCAGCACGGCTCCGAGCGCGAAGTTTGGCGCGATGATAGCTCCGATTCCCTTCTCATCGGTCAGTTCCATAAGCTCGTTCAAGTCGCTCTCAGAAAATCCTGTCGTTCCCACAACAGGACGGACGCCGTGCTCCAACGCGATTTTTGTATGTAGCTTGCCGATTTCCGGCGTTGTCAAATCAATCAGAACATCCGGAGACGTTTCTGAAAAGCATTCCGTGATGTCGGTGTAAATGACAGCATCTGAACTTGACGTCATCACATCTGACAGCTTTTCACGGTTATATGTACGGTCGATTGCACCGACAAGTTCAAAATGTGCGGTATCTTCAACAAGTTTGACCGCTTCGCTTCCCATTCTTCCGCGCGGTCCTGCTATTGCGATTTTAATGGTATCCTTTTGCATCTTGATTCTCCTCTACTTTCCTTCTTCTTTTCTTGTCCAGCGATCTTTATCACGGGTGTTGAACTTCTCCATGACCATATCATGCGCTTCATCCAATGATATATGAAGCGAATTCGCAAGACAAACTAAAACGAACAATACGTCGCCGATTTCTTCTTCGATCTTTTTTTCCGATTCGGTTTTTTTCTTTGGTTTTTCTCCGTAATGATGGTTGATTTCCCTCGCCAGTTCGCCAAGCTCTTCCGTCAGTCTGGCCATCATGGCAAGCGGACTGAAATAGCCTTCTTTAAACTGGCCGATATATTCGTCGACTTCACGCTGTATATCTTTCATCGTTTTTTCTTTCGTCATGCTGGCAAAACCTCCTGTCATCTCTTACATGTTAGCGAATTCAAATAAGTTTGACAAATGTTTAAGACGAGTTTGCTGTTTTAAAACGGATACACTATAATATTAACGCCAGCTTATGGAAGGAAAGGAGTTTTTTTATGTTCGGAGACATCAGAATGAAGAACGTCCTGTTTATTTTAGCAGGCGCCGCTGTTTTTTCCTTTGGACTCGTTCATTTTAATATGCAGAACAACTTGTCGGAAGGCGGTTTTACCGGCATTACCCTGCTGCTTTATTTCCTGTTTAATATCGATCCTTCCATATCCAATCTGGTGCTGAACATCCCGGTCTTCTTCATCGGCTGGAAACTCCTCGGCAGAACGGTCTTCTCATACACCATTCTCGGCACAGTCAGCCTGTCGGTGTTTTTATGGATTTTTCAGCGCTTCCAGATTCATATGCCGCTTCAAAACGATCTTGCGCTCGCGGCACTTTTTGCAGGCGTGTTTATCGGCACCGGATTGGGCATTATTTTCAGATACGGCGGAACAACGGGCGGCGTTGATATTATCGTGCGGCTGATCAACAAATATTTTCAAGTGCCGATGGGCAAAGCCATGTTTGTGTTTGACGCCTGCGTCATTACATTATCCCTTATTTTTTACCTTTCCTATAAGGAAGCAATGTACACGCTTGTTGCCGTATTTGTCGCCTCAAAGGTCATCGACTTTATGCAGGAAGGCGGTTATGCCGCAAAAGGCGCCACCATCATCTCTGAAAAGAACGACCAGATTCAGCGCAAAATCATTGAAGAAATGGAAAGAGGCGTCACAGTTTTAAAAGGTCAAGGGTCTTATACGAAGACGGAGCGGGACATTTTATACTGCGTCGTTCCGAAAAATGAGGTTTTCCAGCTGAAAAATGTGATTACTTCGGTCGACCCGCACGCTTTTGTAGCCGTAAGCGACGTACACGACGTGCTGGGAGAGGGTTTTACGCTTGATGAGAACAAAAATCCCATCACCCGCTGATTGAAGGTCAGCAAAAAAGAAGCTCGCGATCAGCGGAGCTTCTTATTTCGGCCAATCTTTTTCTCTTTTTCTGCGCCTGTCCTCTTCGGCTTTATACTTTCTGAAACCGACGTATGTCAGCGTCGAGAGGATAATGCTTCCCGTCGTCAGGATGACCCATAGCAGGGAAGGGTCTGCATCATCTTCTTCTACTTGATCAAACACATCTTCCAAATCTTTTTCCAAAAGCGTCAGCCTTTCCAGCTTGCTGCTTTCCGTCATTTGCTGGAAGCCTCCGTTTTCCACGACTGCAATATGGTTGGAGACGCTTTTTAACTGCTTTGGCGAAACATCGATCGTTAAGCTTGGATAAATCGTATCATACAAGGATAAAAAATGATTCCACTTTTCCCTGAATGTCAAGTTGTCTTCTTTCTGAATCCCGGCTTTCAAAGCGCTGAAAGAATCCATGATCGGCTTTTTCAAACTGCTCCACAGCGGATCATGATCTGATTCAATGGCGTCCATCAGCATTCTAAACTGGGCGGCGGCTTTAAATTTCTCCTGGTGTGCGACCTCTTCGCTTTCCAGACTTTTCAGCGTATCATGATAGGCCAGACTGACCTGGCGGATTTCCGAGCCTGTCATCATATCCTCTGTCCCGTCTTTCTCCGCAGCTTTCAGCCTTTTTTCAAAGTATTGAAGAATTTGTACCGCTTCCTCATATTGAGACTGCCTTGTTAGCTGGAATACCGTATCCGACAGTTCCGTCAATTCCTGCAAAGCCGATGATTCTTTCGCTTTTAAACCGGCCGCAGGAAAAACAAGCGCAAGCATCATGCAAAGGATCACCTTTCGTATCATTACGGTCCCTCCCACTCCTTCTATTAAAGCGTATGAAGAGAGGGACAAGGTTAGACCTAGATTGTGAATCCGTGTTAAAGCTTAAAAGCTTTCCGGGACAAAACCAAGTAATAGGCCAAAGCGATCGAAGCGATACTGAGCCAAAATGTAAAATAGCCGATCTGCGGCATATATTGATCGAGCATTGAATAATTCGGCATCATGCCAAACAAATAATCAATGACATCGTTGTGCAGCGTCCACACAGCCGCAAGCGCCAAATGCCACCCTTTAAACCGGTAATGAGGGGCGTACAGCACGCCTTGCACAGCCATTGCGAAATGCGACGCGATCAGCATATAGCCCGTCCAATGGAGGCTTCCGGACACCGCAAGCACAAGAATATTCATCACAACCGCCCACAGCCCGTATTTGACGAGCGTAACAAGCGCAAGCGCCTCAAAGAGAGGAGCATTCCTCCCCAATAAAAGTCCGATGAGAACAAATAAAAAAAACAATGTCGCCGTCGGGCTGTCGGGAACGAAAATCAGAAATTTCGCAGGCGTATTCGTCAGCTGCGGAAGGTACCAGTAATACCCGTAAACCGTACCGAAGAAATTAATGATCAAAAGCAGCAGAAGCAGCGGCTTTTGAGCGAGCATGTAGGAAATCAGTTTCAAAGCAATCAACTCACAGTCTCTTTAAATAAAAAAAGCCACCGCCGAGTCAGCTTCACAGACTGACCGCAGAAACGTGCGCCAAGAAGCAGCGGCCTTTCCGGCTTCCGTACGGTTCACGATCAGCAGCGGTCAAAATTGAAAAGGCCATCGACATCGTCGACAGCCCGAGAGGCTGACTTGGCGTCAGCTTCAGCTCTATCAAGAGTATAGCCTGCCTTCATCAACTTGACAACCGTTTTATTTCGCCGTTGTTTCGGAGATGAATTTAGACAGTTCTTTAAGCTCTTTATCAGATCCTTTAAAAACGCCAGCAGGCATTTCGCCTTTTCCTTCCTTGGCGATTTTCGCAATCTCTTCCGGAGACAAGCCGTTGTCAACGAGAGACGGGCCTGCCGCTCCTCCCTGCATGTTGTCTCCATGGCACGAAATACAGCCTTGCTCCTGATAAATCTTATACCCTGCTGCACTCGTATCTATATTGGCCTCTTCCTTGATCTTACCCTGCTCTTCAGCAGCGGCCCAGTCGTGGGTGACAACGGACTGCCATGTTAAGAAAATCGTCGCTGAAATTGCCAAAAGCATTAACCCTACGGCAACCGGGCGTTTAAACGGCCTTCTTTCAGGGCCTCTGTCAAGAAACGGTGCCAATAATAGCGCTCCGAATGCAATTGTCGGGATAATAATTGCGCCGACCACCGTATACGGCCCGGCAGCATATTCGTATTTCAGCAATTGGTAAAGAAATAGAAAATACCAGTCTGGCAAAGGTATGTAGCCGGTATCGGTCGGATCTGCCATCCGCTCGAGCGGAGGCTCATGCACGATGGTCAGCACGAGAAAACCGACAAGGAAAACCGCCCCGACCATCCATTCTTTCAACAGGAAATTCGGCCAAAACGCTTCCGTTTTCCCTGGAAATTCGGAATAATCTTTTGGAATATTCGGTTTTCTTTCCGCCGGGATCCGTGAATCACCGACAAACTTCATCCCTTTTCCCCTCTTCATGCCATCCCCTCCTTCTCAATTGAGTCGCTCGCTTACAGCGGCCCAGAAATTCCTTGCTTGCGAATCATGATAAAGTGTGCAGCCATCAGTCCGAACAGAGCGGCTGGCAGGAAAAAGACGTGTATGGCAAAAAAGCGCGTCAACGTCTGAGCGCCGACAATATCCGGATGACCGGCAAGCAGCGTTTTAATTTCCGAGCCGATCAGCGGCGTCGCCTCAGCAATCTGCAAACCTACTTTTGTCGCAAACAGAGCTTTCATATCCCAAGGCAAAAGGTAGCCTGTAAAACCTAAACCGAGCATGACAAAGAAGATCAAAACGCCGACAATCCAGTTCAGCTCTCTCGGCTTCTTATAGGCCCCCTGGAAGAAAACCCTGAGCGTATGAAGAAACATCATCACAATGACCAAGCTTGCACCCCAGTGGTGCATTCCCCTTACAATCTGTCCGAACGCCACTTCATTCTGCAAATAATAAACAGATTCCCAGGCGTTTTTAATATCCGGAACGTAATACATCGTCAAAAACATGCCGGACAGCACCTGAATCACCGTAACGAAAAACGTCAATCCCCCGAAGCAGTACACGAAAGCTGAAAAATGGTGAGCCGGGTTCACGTGTTCAGGAACTTCATGGTCGGCGATGTCCCGCCAGAGCGGCGTAATGTCAAGTCTTTCGTCCACCCAGTCATAAATTTTGTTTAGCATGATCACCCATCCTTCCTCGGCTTGGCTTTCCCTAAGTAAAGGTAGCCGTCTTTAACCTCTTGCTCATAGCGGTCCAAAGGAGCAAGCGGCGGAGTTCCGGGCACGTTGGTACCATCCTTTTCATAAAGTCCGTAATGGCACGGACAAAAGAACTTATTCGGATTTTTAGGATCGCTGTTCCAGTTGACCGTACACCCCAAATGTTTACAAACCGGTGATAAAGCTACAATTTCGTCCCCACTTTTGAAAACCCACGCTGATCTCGATTCTTCCGATTCGTACCAGGCATCCACTTGTTTGATTTTAAAATCGAAGCGCTGCGGTTCATTTGTCAGTTCATCAACGCTGACAACCTGAACCATGTCCTGATCTTCAGTCGGTCTTAAAACCGGATCGAGCGCGAAGCGAACCATAGGCATGAGCATCCCCGCCGCCATAAAGCCGCCGACTCCGGTCAGCGTATAGTTTAAAAACTGACGTCTGGATACCCGATGTCTTTTTTCGCTCATCTTCATATCCCCCCTCAAGTCCCCAGCTACAATATAACTGAAATAGAAAAAAATTCATGAAACTAGGACACCCTCATAATATATCAATATTTTAGGAAGGTCAACATTCCCAAAATCATTATACAAAGGAAATGTAAGTGTTTTTATTAAGAGTTCCAATATTGTAACAAAATGTTCAATATTTGCTCAATTTGGTCTTCCAGCAGCTTCTGCTTTAACGAATCCTTCATATGTTCGAGAGGAATCGCCGGAACCCACAGCAGCTTTTGCTCGCTTTCGAGCACCTGCTTCCAGCGTTCATCCGTCGTTAAAAAAACGATGTGGCGAAAATGTTTTCCGGCCATTTCTTTTAAATCGGCGATATGCTGCGCCGATTTTTCATTCGCATCTAAATATGTACAGGGCGGAAACAAATAGATTCTGCCCTTCAGCTGCCTTTCAAGTTCTTCTGCAAGTATAGACGTAAATTCCCCTTTTGATACGGCCGATTTAAACTGATCTCCCAAATTAACCGATATTAAAGGGATGACAGCTGTATCGATGTATTCTTTCGCGTTCAAGTAAATATCCGCATCGTGCGTATTCCATTTCACGGCTCCCGGCCTCCTCGTTTTGACAGCGCTTTCTCCGGAGCTGAACAAGCCTTGCTCTCGGCAAGGCTTGATTGGCAGCGGATTATCGCAGCTGGCTCAGTTGTTTAGCTAGTTTTTCGAAGCTCTCTTTATCTTGGCGGTCAAGCGCTTCATCGATTTCCCGCAGCAGCTTTTGTCTCTGAAAAGTGGAAATGGAATGCTCCAAAATCTGTTCAGCGACAATTTTATCTTTTTCATTTTCATATAGGTCTTTCGGAATATGGGGGTTGGCTTCGAGTACCGCCGCATATTCCGGAGAATTATAGGCTGAGCGGAAGTTCAGCTGGATAAAGAGATCCTGCTGCTTATTCAGCCTGATATCATGAAATGATTTTTCTGCATCGGTCGTCATGACATTTTCTTTATAAAAACGAAAAGGCACTTCCTCAACGCAGTGGGTAGACATGATAATGCCCCTCGGACAAAATTCGGCCTGCTCGACAAAATGCACTTTTTCCATCAGCGAGTCATGGCTCATTAAATAATTCAGAATCCATACACACTCTCTTCGTTTCAGCTGATAATGGTTGAGAAACCAGCGGATAAAATCTTTTTTTTCATTGACAGAAACAGGGGTCTGCATGTTATTCCCTCCTCTATCGCATCTTGTGTATTACTTTATAAATTCCACACAAACCGATCATATCCTGCTTATTCAAAGGAATTTTCATCTTCGATTCTGAAAATCGTCTCCTGGACTTCCTCGTTTGCCGGGTCGAGCTCTGCCAGTTTTTTCAGCAGAGGCAGCGCTTCTTTCCGCCGTCCTTCTTCTAGCAGAAACATTGAATATTCGTAAAGGAAATCGGCGTCATCCCGATAGTGCAAAAATGCGTTCTCATATTCCTCACGCGCCTTGTCGTACACCTCTGTCCGGGCGAATGCCGATGCCAGATGCCAGCTGAACTTCGGATCATCCTCTCCGTATTTGCGGACTTCCTGTACAAGTTCAATAATACTCTCATCGTCTTCTTCTTCAAGAAACAGCGCAAGCAGGGTATGGACGGCTTCCAGATATCCGGGGTCCAGCGCGAGCGCTTCACGAAGCAGCTCTTTCGCTTCCGAATGCCTTTTCGTTTTTAAGGCTGCTTTTGCAGCGGAAAGATAAAGCTCTTTGTTGAATTCATCGAAGCGGATTCCTTCTTTTGCCGTTTCAAATGCTTCTTCATAAAGCCCTTCTGCTTCAAAGCTGTTTGCCAGAGGCTTGTAAAGTGAAGAATAAGCAGGATCCATTTCCTTCAGCTCTGTCAGTTGTTTAATCGCAGTTTTAGGATACCCCGCTTTCAGCGCCGTAAAACCAAACCCGAACAGTGTGTTGGGCTCCGGGTTCTCCTTGACGGCTTTTTCATACCATTCAAGCGCTTCTTCAAACGCGCCGGATGAACTTAATGATTCCGCCAGCCTTTGGTACACATTGACGCCGCCGATGACGGCTTCTTCTTCGGCCGCTTTTTTGAATTGACGGACCGCTTTGCCGTAAGCTCCCTGAGTGAAATACAGCTCTCCCAAGGCAAAATCGATAATCGGCTCATCCGGCAAAATGGCTTGGGCCTTTAACAGCTTTTGCTCGCTGACTTCAAACAGACCCTGCATCTGATAGAGGTCAGCCATTAAAAGCAGGCACTGCGGGTACGCTTCATCTGTTTCCGGAATCGTTTCGAGCACGCTGAGCGCTTTTTCTTCCTGGTCGGTTTCGATGAGGAGTTCGGCATAAAAGCATGTCAGTTCCGTTTCATCCGGATACAGTTCATGGAGATCATTCGCTATGGCGATAGCCTTATCGACAATGCCCCATTCGTAATACAGCTGAGCTACTATGGCTTTGTCTTCATCATGAAGGTCAGACTCGATATCAGCAAGCTTTTTCAATCCGCTTTCCGGGTGGCCTGCTTCAACTAATTTTATGGCTTCTTGAATCGAAGTATTCAAATCTAAACGTCCCTTTCTTTCGTCAATTCATCGCCTGCCGTATCAGCCGGCATATCGCGGTGAGTTACTTACTATCATAATTCACGCGGCGGCTTCCGGCAAATATGTTGCCCGCACACCTGTATGAAGCAGATTGATTCTGTTAAGACAAGCTATGCGGGAGACATTCGTTTTATGATCAAACGCCCGGCTTTCATGATTTTCCGGGCTGAAAAAGCCTGAGCACAAGGCTTCAGGCTTTTTTTGCAAGCTTTTCAATATGTTCAAAAAACGAAGGATATGAGACGCTCACAGCTTCAGGCTGTAAAATGTCGATCGGCTGCTCGCAGATGCAGGCGGCGATTCCCAGCATCATTCCGATCCGGTGGTCCCCGTGGCTTGAGACTTTCGCGCCGCCTGTAAGAGGCGTCCTGCCGTGAATCTTCATCCCGTCTTCTGTCGGCTCGATGTTCGCACCGATTTTTTTCAGCTCTGAGGCGACGGTATCGATTCGGTTCGTTTCTTTTACTTTGAGCTCAGCCGCGTCTTTGATGACCGTCGTTCCTTCAGCCTGTGTAGCGAGAAGAGCGATGATCGGTATTTCATCGATGAGGCGCGGGATCAAATCGCCCGAAATCTCAGCGGCTTTCAAAGAGGACGTTTTGATTCTGAGATCGCCGTACGGCTCGGCGTTTCCGGCATTTTTTTCTTCGATTTCAAGATCGGCCCCCATTTCTTTCAAGACATCGATGATTCCCGTCCTGGTCGGATTGAGTCCGACATTGCGAAGCACGACTTCACTGTCAGGAACTAGGGAAGCCGCTGCCAGGAAAAACGCAGCTGATGAAATATCACCCGGCACGAAGACTTCGGCCGCTTTCAGCTGCTGCCCGCCCTCAATTGTTACGCTTGTTTCATCTTCCTGAAGGCTGACACCGAACATTGACAGCATCCGTTCCGTATGGTCTCTTGATTTATGAGGCTCCGTCACCGTTGTGGCGCCTTCGGCCTGCAGACCTGCAAGCAAAACGGCAGATTTAATTTGCGCACTTGCAACAGGCGACTGAAAATCGATCGCTGCCAGATGTCCGCCGCGGACAGAGAGCGGTGTATATTCCCCTCCGGCGCGGCCGTCGATTTTCGCTCCCATTTTTCGAAGCGGTTCTGTGACACGCTTCATCGGCCTTTTGGCGATGCTCTCATCGCCGGCGACTGTGCTGTGAAACGAGCGTCCCGCCAAAATGCCGAGCATCAGCCTGATCGTCGTTCCGGAATTCCCCACGTCAAGGAGTTCCGCAGGTTCAGCCAGCTGATCGAGCCCTTTGCCGAGGACGGTGACATCACTGCCATTCTGTTCGATTTCCACACCCATTTTCCGAAAGCAGGCGATCGTGCTCAAGCAGTCGGCTCCTGGCAAAAAGTTTTTGATGACCGTTTTCCCTTCTGCTATGGCTCCGAACATAACAGAGCGATGAGAGATGGATTTATCTCCCGGAATATGAAGCTCTCCTTTTAGTGAACTGATTTTTCCTCTTTTCATGTGTTCCACCTCAATCAGCATAAAATGTTTCATATTTTGCGCGGGTTTGAATGCATTTTTCGGCGCGTTTTCGATCTTCATCGGATTGAAAGCTGATTCTGAGAACACCGTTTATGTCTTCCCTTGTTTCAATAATCCGGATGTTCGTAATGCTGATTTTCTCGTCAGCGAGAATCGCCGTAATTTCCGAGATGACCCCGGGATGGTCGGGGACATCGACATAAAGATCGTAAAAGGAAGGAATCGCGCCTTTTTGCCGCAAAGGCAGACCGTCGCGGTATTCCTTGGCCTGCCGAAAAAACTCAAACAGCCCGTCTGCATCTTCATTTTCGATAAAAGACTGGATTCTGTCCAGCTCAAATTTCCATTCGTCAAACCGTTCCAATATTTTATCTTTATTGTGCAAAAGAATATCGCGCCACATCGCCGGGCTGCTTGAGGCAATTCTCGTAATATCGCGGAAGCCCCCTGCGGCAAAACGCTTGACGAGCGGATAATGATCTTCGAATTTGACGGTCTGGTGGACGAGACTGGCCGCTACGACGTGCGGAAAGTGGCTGATCACGCTTGTAACGGCGTCGTGTTCAGCCGGAGACATTTCCACAAACTTTGCATTTGTTCCTTTGAGCAGATCTTTTAAGGAAGCAACCGCTTCTTTGCCGGCGGAGCCGGAAGGCGTCAAAATGTAAAACGCGTTCTCGAAAAGGAAGTCTTTGGCGGCTGCGACGCCCGATTTATGCGATCCGGCCATCGGATGGCCCCCGATAAACCTGTATTCATCCGGCAGCACTTTCTCGGCATGGCTGACGACCTTTTGTTTCGTGCTGCCGACATCTGTAATGAGCAGCTTTTTTCTGATGCCTGAAGCGGCAAGTTCATCAAGCATGTGAAGCGTCTGTTCGACCGGCGCCGCTAAAAAAACGGTTGATGCTTCTTTCACCCCTTCTAAAAAAGAAACAGCCGGAGCATCAATAACGCCAAGCTTTTGTGCAGCTCTTGCCTGCTCTTCTGACACGTCAAACCCGATGATCCGTTTGCCGGGGTGTTCCTTTTTGATGGCAAGGGCGATCGAACCGCCGATTAAGCCCAAACCGGCCAATAAAATCGTTTCATTTGGTTGAGTCATTTTTTATCACCTAAGTTCATCAATAGACTAAAGAGGTGACTGAATCATCACCTCTTACAACATGCCGGCTAACGTTTTCAACAAGCCTTCGTTCTGTTCCTTCGTACCGACCGATATTCTAAGGAATGTCGGAAAGCCGAGCGCATTCCCCGATCTGACGATATAGCCTTTTTTCAGCAGCTCCATGAAAAGTTCGTCTGCATTCCGTTTAAAATCGATCAGCACAAAGTTCGTTTGTGAAGGATAGTAATTTAGCCCGTGCTCATCACAGAAATCGTAGTACTGTTTGAGCCCTTCATTGTTTTTTCTCACGCAATCGTCGATAAATGCCTGATCGCCCAGCGCGGCAAGCGCGGCAGCCTGGCCGAGCCGGTTTGTATTAAACGGCTGTCTCGCCGGCTCAACCGCCTGAATCAGCTGTTCAGAGGCAATCCCGTAGCCGACCCTCAAAGACGCTAAACCGTAAGCTTTTGAAAACGTCCTGAGAATCATCAAGTTCGAAAAGCGTTCCAAAAGCGGAATGGTCTCAGGGTAGTCTTGAGCCGTTACGTATTCGTAATAAGCTTCATCGACGACAGCAAGGACATGTTCCGGGACTTTTTCAAGAAAACGGATCAGGTTGCGGCTGGATTCATACGTTCCGGTCGGATTGTTCGGGCTGCAAACCCAGACAACCTTCGTCTGTTCATCGATCGCCTCCAGCATTGCATCCAGGTCGTGGCAACCGTTGTCAAGCAGGCCGATTTCCCTGACTTCCGCTCCTTCGATGACAGCATTGTGCTTGTATTGTGAAAATGTCGGATTCGCCATTACAGTGTTTGATGCAGGATCCAACAAAGAGCGGGAAATAATTTGAATGACTTCGTCCGTTCCGTTTCCAAGGATGATGTTCGTTTCGTTTACGCCGAGATGGGAGGCAAGCTTTGTTCTTAATGCCGCACTATAGCCGTCAGGATAGAGAGCCATTTGCTGCACTTCGGTCTGGAGCGCTGCTTTTGCCGCTTCCGAACAGCCGTAAGGATTTTCATTGGAAGCGAGCTTGACGACCCGGTCGAGATTGAATTCTTTTTTGACCTCTTCAATCGGTTTGCCCGGCTTGTAAGGCGTTAATTGTTTTAACTGTTCTTTAATTTGCAACATTCTGTCACCTCATTTTACCATGTACGATCCGCTAAATGTCTTAGCGTATGCCTCAAACGCCTTTAAGGCTTGTTCCCTTGTCTCAGGGGCGATGAGTTCGTCTTTCAGCTCTTCGATCTTTCTGACAAGGGCGCTTCCCACGACAACGCCGTCCGCCAGTTCATTCATCATCTCCACTTGTTTGGAGCTGGAAATCCCAAACCCAACGGCAACCGGGACGGAGCTCATTCCTTTAACTGACCTGATAAATGAAGAAACAGAATCTTCGAATTCATTGCGCACACCTGTCACACCGAGCGAAGAAACGCAATACACAAAACCTTCCGCTTGCTGCGTTATTTTTTGAATGCGCGATTCGCTTGTCGGCGCGACCAGCGAAATATAGGTAATCCCGTGTTTTTTACACTGCTGCTGCAAATATACACTTTCCTCAAAAGGAAGGTCCGGTACAAGGAGTCCGTCTAGCCGATTTTGTCGCAGTAAAGCGAAAAAGTGATCTGTATCTAATTGTAACACAGGATTATAATACGTAAAGAGAATAATCGGAATATGGACGCCGTTTTTTTTCATTTCACCGCCAAGCCTGATCGCTTTTACGATGTTCATGTCGTTGTCAAGCGCCCTTTTGGACGCGCGCTGAATCACCGGGCCGTCAGCGAGCGGATCAGAATACGGAACCCCGAGTTCAAGGGCGGACGCCCCCGCCTCTTGAAGGGATTTCGCCAGCTCGATCGAGATTTCAGGCAGCGGGTCTCCCGCTGTAATAAACGGAACAAATAACTTATCGGACGGCTGTTTTTTCAGATTGAACATCTTGATTCACCTCTTCTTCCAACACCTTCATCAAGGTATGGACGTCTTTGTCTCCCCTGCCTGAAAGGCAGACGAGAACACTTTTCTCTCTCGGCAGTTCTTTAGCGATGTCAAATGCTTTTGCCAATGCATGGGCGGATTCAATAGCCGGCAAAATGCCCTCTGTCTCTGTCAGCAGCCTTAATGCCGAGACCGCTTCATCATCAGTGACAGATTCATACGTGACGCGCCCTGTTTGATGAAGATGAGCGTGCTCGGGGCCGACCCCCGGATAATCAAGTCCTGCTGAGATGGAATAAGGCTCAATGATCTGTCCGTACTCGTCTTGAATCAAGTAGGTCAAAGAACCGTGGATAACGCCTTTTGTACCCTTTGTGATCGTTGCCGCGTGAAGGGGGGTGTCGACACCTTTTCCCGCAGCTTCGACTCCGATCAGTTCAACAGTTTCTTCAATGAACGCGCTGAACATCCCGATCGCATTGCTTCCGCCTCCGACACAGGCGACAACTTTATCGGGGAGGCTTTGCTCCAATTGATAAAACTGCGCTTTCGCCTCTTCGCCGATCATCCGTTGAAATTCACGGACGATATAAGGATACGGGTGCGGCCCGACGACGGAACCGATCATGTAAAAATGATCCTGGCAATGCTGAACCCAGTAACGGATCGCCTCGTTTGTAGCATCTTTTAATGTCCCGTTTCCGCTTGACACCGGAACGACCTCCGCTCCCAAGAGCTTCATCCGGAACACGTTCAGCGATTGTCTGGCAACATCTTCTTCACCCATAAAGACAATGCATGACAAGCCGAACTTTGCAGCGACAGTCGCCGCAGCCACGCCGTGCTGCCCTGCGCCGGTTTCAGCGATGAGCTTTGTTTTCCCCATTTTCTTGGCCAACAGAGCCTGGCCGAGGGCATTGTTGATTTTGTGGGCGCCTGTATGGTTTAAATCTTCTCTTTTTAAATAAATCTTCGCTCCGCCCAGCTGCTTTGTGAGCCGGTCAGCGAGCGTCAAAGCCGTCGGCCTGCCTGAGTAGTCTTTTAAAAGCTTTTGATAATCCTTTTGAAACGAGGGGTCGTCTTTCAGTTCAAGAAACGCTTTTTCGATTTCTTCCAAAGGCTGCATGAGTGTTTCCGGCACGAATTTCCCGCCAAAATCACCAAACCTGCCTTGTTCATTCGGATATGAATACATGTTCGAACATCCTTTCTTCTAAAAGGCCGATCAGCTTTTCGCTTTTCCTGCCTCTTTCTTCAATTCCGCTTGCCAGGTCGATTCCCGGCGGGCGCCGCTTTAAAAGATCCGCGATTGTGTCCGGGTTCACGCCCCCGGCGATAAACAGTCGCTTTCTTTCTCTTTGCGCTGCATCTTTATACATCGGAACGCTGTCCCACGAAAACGAAACGCCCGTTCCTCCTCTGAGCCCTTTAACAGACGAGTCGATGACATACCCGTCGATGTAAGGTGCGAAAGATGCCATGCGCTGAACGGTATCATCCCCATGGTGGAGCGCCTTCCAAATCTCGCAGTCTGTCATGCTTTTCAGCCGCTTGATGTCTGCCTCTGTTTCATCTCCGTGAAGCTGGATCACGTCCAAACCGGCATCTTTTACGATTTCTGCTATTCTGCAAATATTTTCATTAACAAAGACGCCGACAAGCTTTTTACCCGCTGTATCCGTTTTGCCACACCAGCGTTTCACATCCTCCGGGTCTGCCGACCGTCTGCTTTCGGCGAAAATAAATCCGAGGTAATCGGCTTTCGAGCGGGCTGTCACCTTTAAATCTTCCAATGAATGAATCCCGCAATATTTTAAGCCCGGTTTCTCCATCATCCGTTCTCTCCGAATAACGCATGGACAGCCTTCAGCTGTGACGGCTCTCTCATTAACGATTCGCCGACTAGCACAGCCCGGGCTCCGCACGCTTTTACAAAAGCGAGGTCTTCCGATTGTCCGATGCCGCTTTCGCTGATAAGAACGGTACCTGACGGAACGAGTTTTGCCATACGCTCCGTTTGCCCGACGGATGTTTCAAAGGTTTTTAGATTTCGATTGTTTACGCCGATGATTTCGGGTGTAAAGACATTTAAAATACCTTCAAGCGTCTCTTCGCCATGAACTTCGACAAGCACATCCATACCTTTTTCAGCAGCTTGCTGATAGAGGTCAAACAGCTTTTGCGGTTCAAGCGCTTCTCCGATCAGCAGGATCGCATCCGCTCCGATGCGGTCCGCTTCTTCAACCTGAATGGAATCAATGATAAAATCCTTGCGCAGTACTGGCAGCGAAACCGAGCGTTTCACATCTGACAAATAACTGTTCTTCCCTTGAAAAAAAGGTGTATCTGTCAGAACAGACAAACAGTCGGCTTTAGCCTGTTCGTACTGTTTAGCGATTTTTACGGGCTCAAAGTTTTCCTGAATCACACCTTTTGACGGTGAAGCTTTTTTCACCTCCGCAATTAAAGCGACAAACCGGTTAGGAGAAAGAAGCGCCTTTTTAAATGACCGCTTTGGCAGCTTCAAATCTTCCGGCAGTTCGATTTTCAGAATGTCTTCTCGTTTTCTATCAATAATTTCATTAAGCATACAACTCTTCCTCTTTCTGTTTTAATCGTTCCAGCTGATCAAGCGCCTCACCGCTTGCAACAGCTTCTAAAGCGAGTGCAACGCCTTCTTTTAAACCCGGTGCCTGTTCTGCGACGTATAAAGCGGCTCCGGCATTAAACGCTGCGATATGAACAGCCGAATCCGGAGCGCGGTTTTTCAAAATATCGACGATGAGACGGCCGCTTTCTTCAGGCGTCGCCACCTGAATGTCGCTTATGCTGCCGAACGGCAGACCGACATCGCCAGGCTCAACGGTGTATTCGTATGTTTTGCCGCCTTTCAGTTCAATCACATCTGTCGGCGATGTGATCGACAGTTCATCAAGACCGTCCCGGCTCGATACAAACAATACGTGTTCCGGTTCAAACGCTTCAAGTGCGCGGGCCATGAGCTTTGCTTTTTCAATCGAGTAGACGCCGATCACCTGGCGCTTGGCTTTCATTGGATTGCTGAGCGGGCCGAGCAGATTGAATACGGTTCTAAAAGCCAAATCCTTCCTTGCGCCGGCCACGTGCTTCATGGAAGAGTGATAGCTTGGCGCATAGAGGAATCCCATATTGCGGCGTTCAATGCTCTGAATCGTTTCTTCAGGCGACGTCTGAATTGAAACGCCGAGATATTCGAGAACATCAGCGCTCCCGCTTTTTGAAGAAACGGAACGATTACCGTGTTTGGCGATTTTTGCCCCGGCTGATGAAGCGATGATCGCCGCCGCTGTGGAAATGTTGAAGGTGGAGCTTCCGTCTCCTCCGGTTCCGCACGTATCAACAACATCTTCCGGCCCGTTTATTGTTTGCGCCTGCTCCCGCATGGCTCTGACAAATCCCGCAATCTCTTCAGCCGTTTCTCCCCTGTAGGCGAGAACGGACAGGAGGCCTCCAATTTCCGCGGCGCTCAGCGAGCCGGTCATCATGTCACGCATGATGCTGTGTGCCTCGGTTTCATTCATTGTTCCTCCATTAACGCATGATTTCAGCAGTTCGTTCATTGCCGTCCTCCCCCTTTTCGAGAAACATTTCTTCAGCGATTTGAATCGTTTTTAACAGAGCCCCCGCTTTATTGCAGGTCTCTTCCCACTCTTTTTCAGGCACGGAGTCGGCTACGATGCCTGCTCCGGCCTGGATGGACGCCACTCCGTTTTTCACGCTCATCGTCCGGATCGTGATGCATGAATCGATATTTCCGTCAAATCCGATATAAGCAATGCATCCCCCATATGTTTCCCTCGGTTCGGGCTCAAGTTCATTTAAAAGCTGAATCGCGCGGATTTTCGGAGCGCCGGTCAAAGTTCCGGCCGGAAATGCGCTCATTAAAGCGTCTACCGGATGAACGCCCGCTTTTAACGAGCCGGTTACGATCGAAATGATGTGCATGACGTGTGAAAAGGAAACGATTTTCGTAAACTCGGGCACTTGGACAGATCCGTACTCAGCTACTCTGCCGATATCATTTCTCGCCAAATCGACGAGCATGTAGTGCTCCGCTTTTTCTTTCTCATCAGCCAAAAGATCTTTTTCGAGCCGCTTATCTTCAGCCTGATCACCGCCTCTTTTCCTCGTGCCGGCAATCGGATGAATTTCAAGATGACCGTTTTGAACATGGATCAGGCGTTCAGGCGAGCTTCCGACGAGATCGCGGTCAGGAAGCTTCATGTAGTACATGTACGGGGACGGGTTGACCATTCTCAGCACTCTGTATAACTCAAAAGAACTGACCTTCACCGGAATATCGAACCTTTGCGAAAGGACGCCTTGAAAAATGTCTCCCGCTTTAATGTACTCTTTCAAGCGATTGACATCGGCCAAAAACCGGGATTTCTCATATGTTGATTGAACCCCTTTAAAGCTGGGGGCCGTGTGCCGTCCTTGCGGGAGAAACAGCTCTTTCGTCGTTTTCCGGCCTGACAGCCTGTGTGTAAGCTGTTTGAGCTCTTCTTTCCCCTTTTTAAAAATGCGCTGTTTCTCCTCCCTTGTTTCACTGCCTTCAAGCCTTGCATAGTGGATGAAATGCAGCTTTTTCAGCTCGTGATCATAGGCGATCATCGTCCGGCAGACAAACAGGAGGCATTTTTCCATCTCCGTTTCTTTGCTGTGCCCTTTGACGGACGGTTCAATAAGCGGCATTAAATCATAGCTTAAATAGCCGACCGCTCCCCCTGTAAACGGGATGTCGAGCTCAGGCGCTTTGATCGAATATGTCTCCGACATCCATTCGAGAATTTCTTTTAACTGTGAAGCTGAATAAAGCTTTTTCTGCTTTTGATCGCAGGCGTGAAACCGGCCGCATTCTTCTTTGATCGTCAAAAAGGGATCCAGACCGATGAAAGAATATCTTGACCATGCAGAGGTTTCATTCTGGCTTTCCAGCAAATACACGATGTTTTCCTGCAGCTTCTCGACCAATTGAACGGGCGTCAGCGTATCGACGGAAAAACTCTCAATTATCGGTATTGTTTTAAAGTGTGAAGTATCCTCTGAAAAAGAGGCAAAATCGGTTTGCAGACTCAACAATCTCTCACTCCTTATTCAGGCGGAGAGAATGAGAAGAAGGCCTTTAGAGGACAAATGATTGAATTGAAGAGGGGAAAACGAAACAAACCCAAAAGAACAGCGTCTTTTGGGTAGAATGAATAAACGTTTTGTCTCAACTCAGCTCATCTCAGCTCATTCTCAATCTACCCTAGTCTCATACTCAGCTTTTCTAAACTAAAACCCCATACACACTCCTGTGTATTTCAAGGTTTCTACAATCGTATTACAATTCAGTATTTTTTGTCAATGATAAATCAGGTCTGAGCGTTACGGCATTTTCTAAATAAACGTGGCGGACTTCATCCTGCCGCATATCCGTCTGAACCGTCATCATCACTCTGATGCATTTTTTAAGGGCGTGTTCAACATCCATTTCCTGCATGCACATGACGGGCACATGCTGCCAGCCGTCAAACGTTCTGACGACCTTTGCGGGAAAAGCAGCGTGAATATCGGAAGTGGCAGAAATGAAGATCTGCACAACTTGCTCAGGTTTGAGTTGATTTTCATCGATCATTTTTCCGATCAGCTGCTTCGTCCGCTCCGTAATGTCTTTTTCTGTATCCCGGTCAACTGTCGTCGCTCCCCGAATTCCGCGCATCATCATTTGCCTCCCTCCAATCTCCACATATTCAGCCATCGTTCAATTTCATCGGCTTTAAAGGAGTGCAGCCGCACACTGCCGATCTTATCCAGCAGAACAAACTGAATGATGCCTCCGCGTGTTTTTTTATCGTTCATCATTCGATTGATGAGAGCTTCTGTTGAAACTTCGCGTTTTACGCTTTCCGGATAGCCGAGATTTTTCAGCCAGGCGGCAATTTTTGTGCGGTCAACAGGACAATTCAACACCTTCTCGCTGACAAACAAAGCAAATTGCATGCCTAAAGCGACAGCGTCGCCATGGGTCATCTCTCCGTAGCCGTATTCGGCTTCAACGGCGTGGCCAAGCGTGTGCCCAAAATTCAGATAGGCCCTGATTCCTTGTTCGCGCTCGTCTTGTGAGACAACTTCCGCTTTAATCGAAATGCCTTTGTACACCATTTCACTGAGCTGGCCGGTCGTAATCGCTTTAATTGAATCAATTTTAAGCAATTCGTTCAAGAAAGATTCATCACGGATAAATGCGTGCTTAATGACTTCCGCAAGACCTGAACGCATTTCTTTTTCAGAAAGCGTGCTCAAGCATTCGGTATCATAAACCACCGCCTTCGGCTGATGAAAAGCGCCGATTAAGTTTTTTCCGAGCGGATGATTAATGGCAACTTTCCCTCCGACCGCGCTATCATGAGACAGCAGAGTCGTTGGGAATTGCACATAATCGATGCCCCTCATAAAAGTTGAAGCGACGAACCCTGCAAGATCGCCGACAACGCCGCCGCCCAACGCCACAATGCATGACGAACGGTCAAGGTGAAATTGAATGGCTTCCGTCTGGAGCTTCATAAACAGATCGATTGATTTGGCCTGTTCACCGCTTGGCACCGCAACCTTTTTGACGGGCCATTTGCTGCGGAGAAGGCCGAACAGTTCTTCTCCATAGTGTTTATCAACTTCTTCGTCGGTGATCAATAGCACTTTCGTCATCGGAAGGTTCAAGGATGACAAGAGCTCTGCCGCGTTTTTTCTAATGCCTCCCCCGATGAACACCGGGTAGGACAAAGAAGCGGTTTCGATTTGAAGTGATTTCATTAAAACTCCCTCGCAAGCTTTCTCATTTTCTCAACATTTTCAGCGATCCGGTCCATTTGGTCAACGCCAAACTGCTCGACGATCGCCTTGGCGATTTCCCATGCAACAACCGCTTCAGCCACTACGCTTGCGGCAGGGACAGCGCAGGAATCGGAACGCTCGATGCTTGCTGTAAACGGCTCTTTCGTCTCGATATCAACGCTTTTGAGCGGTTTGTATAACGTTGGAATCGGCTTCATCACGCCTCTGACGACAATCGGCATTCCCGTTGTCATCCCGCCTTCAAGGCCGCCGAGACGGTTTGTAGCGCGCGTATAGCCTTTTTCTTCGTCCCAAATGATTTCGTCATGGACTTCACTGCCGTTTTTGCGTGCAGCTTCAAAGCCGATGCCGAATTCAACACCTTTAAAAGCATTGATGCTCAGCACGGCGGCAGCCAGCTTGCTGTCGAGTTTGCGGTCGTAATGGACATAGCTGCCGACTCCTACCGGCACCCCTTCAACAATCACCTCGACGATTCCGCCGATCGAATCGCCATTTGCTTTTGCTTCATCGATCGCGTCCATCATTTTTCTGCCCGCTTCTTCGTCATAGCATCTGACAGGAGACTCTTCGGTTACTTTTTTCAAGTCTTCGATAGATTCATAATTTGTTTTTTCGGCTTTTACTCCGCCGATCTCCAGCACGTGGCCGGCCACTTGGATGCCGAGCTGGGAAAGGATCTTTTTGGCGACGGCTCCTGCCGCCACACGGACGGTCGTTTCTCTGGCAGATGAACGTTCAAGCACGTTGCGCATATCTCTGTGCCCGTATTTGATCGCGCCGTTCAAATCAGCGTGACCCGGTCTTGGCCTTGAAATCTGTCGTTTCATTTCGCTTTCTTCTTCAGCCGTGATCGGCTCTGATCCCATGATTTTCGTCCAGTGTTTCCAGTCGTTGTTTTCGACGACGAGAGCGATCGGCGATCCAAGAGAACGCCCGTGCCTTACACCGCTTGTGATCCGTGCCTGATCTTTTTCGATTTGCATCCGGCGTCCGCGGCCGTGGCCTTTTTGACGTCTTTGAAGCTCGTAATCAATGTCTTCTGTTGTGATATAAAGCCCTGCTGGGACTCCTTCGATAATTGTCGTAAGCTGCGGACCGTGAGATTCACCGGCTGTTAAATACCTCATGCTTTCGTTCTCCCTTCATCACATTAACGCTTTTAAGTAAAACTATAACATAACCTTTTATAAAAAGTCAGCTAACTTTTTTGATAGAAAAACGTATCTGTCGATTGAAAACCGTATTTTTCCGGATTGAAGATCTGTTCCGTGCTTCCGACAAACAAAACTCCATTATTCTTCAAACTGCCGCTGAACTTATGATAGATCTTCTCTTTTGCTTCCTCTGTAAAATATATGAGAACATTGCGGCATACGATGATATCAAAATCTTTCTCATATGCATCAGCCAGTAAATTGTGTTTTTGAAAGCGAATGTTTTTCTTGATCTCGTCTTTGACGGCAAATCGGTTTCCGTCTTGCGTAAAATAAAGTTCCTTTATCTCTTTCGGCACTTCCTGCAGAGATCTTTCCTGATACACGCCTTCTTTCGCTTTCGCAAGAACTTTGTCATCGATATCTGTTGCGATGATCTGATAGTCTGAGAGGCCTTTCTGTCTGCTTAAAATCATCGATAATGTATACGGCTCTTCACCGGTTGAACATGCCGCACTCCATACTTTCAATGTTTTCGCAGGCTTTAAGAGCGGGAGGATGGTTTTTTCGAGAACCTCCCACCTCTTATAGTTTCTGTAAAATTCTGAAACATTAATCGTCATCCTGTCCAGCGTTTCCTGCAGAAGAGCTTCATTCTTTTCTAAAGCGAGCGCAAATTCGCGGAAATCGCCGTACCCCTTTTTTTCATAAAGAGATGTTAGCCTTCTTTTCATTTGCGCCTCTTTGTACAATGCCAAATCCACACCAGTTATTTTTTTCCATTTATCAACAAAGAAACTGTAATTGTCCATGTTTTCTCTCCTAATCGTCGTGCTGATATGAGTACAATTATAGCTTGTTTTCTTTTAAATTTGTATCTTTAAAAAGAAAAAAGCCTGCCCGGCGGCAGCCATTCTGATCCATATAAAAAAATCAGCTTTTCAGCTGATTTTTAGTAAATCCATTGATTCATTAACTTCTCGTCTTCAACAAGTTCGTCTTCTTTAAAAAACAAGTTGATTTCGCGTGCTGCACTTTCAGGAGAATCTGAACCGTGAATGATATTTTTTCCGACAAACATGCCGAAGTCTCCGCGAATTGTTCCTGGGAGCGCTTCCTTAGGGTTCGTCTTCCCGATCAGCTGTCTGGCGACCGCGATTGCGTCTTCGCCTTCCCACACCATGGCGAATACCGGGCCTGAAGTAATAAAGTCGACAAGCTCGCCGAAAAACGGTTTGCCGTTATGTTCTTTATAATGCTCGCCTGCCGTCTCTTCTGAGACCTTCATCAGCTTGGCTCCGATTAATTGTAAGCCCTTACGTTCGAATCTTAACAAAATTTCGCCGATCAGCTGACGCTGAACGCCGTCAGGTTTTACCATCACAAAGGTTTTTTCCATAGTCGATTCTCCACCCCGCTAATATGTATAGGCTTTCAACACTACAACAGAAATATAGCATTTTTCAAACAATTAATCAATAAAGGGTGGAGAATATTCATACTTTCGACTCATTTGTCTTTTTTTAGAACTTTCGTTTGCCGATGTATTTCGCAATTTGGCCCAATGCCGTCCGCGCCCGGTTTTTCGGGAGCGTTTCAAGCAGTGCGAAAGCCTTATTTAAATACATTTCGCTGACTCTGAACGATTGTTCTATGGCATCGGTTTTCTTCAGTTCCTCGATCACTGGTTTGATCTGTTCCGGAGTCGTTTCACTGTTGACCAGCATCAGCCGCGCTTTTAATTCAGGCGATTTCCGTGCATATAATACGGGAAGCGTGACATTCCCCTGAAGCAGATCACTGCCCACAGGCTTGCCAAGCTCTTTTTCGCTTGAGGTGAAATCGAGGATGTCATCAATAATTTGATAGGACATGCCGACGTAATAGCCGAACCAGTACAACGTTTTATGAATGTTTTCACCCGCGCCGGCAGCAATGGCGCCTAGCTGGCAGCTCGATGCGATCAGAAGGGCTGTCTTGCGCCTGATTCTCCGCAAATAGGTTCTGAGGTTTTGCTCCATATTATATTTATCTTTGATTTGTTCAATTTCTCCAAGACAGACTTCGACAATCGCCTTGGACAAGATTTCATGGGCTTTCGGTTCGTTTATTTTCGTCATCGCTTCAAGTGAGCGAGCGAACAAATAATCACCTGTGTACATTGCAATCCGGTTATCCCACTTCGCTTTGATAGTCGGCTGTCCCCTTCTAAGCTCCGCATCATCGATGACATCGTCGTGTACGAGCGAAGCCATATGTATCAATTCCAATGAAACAGCGACATTTTTAATTTTGTTGATATCGTATTCACCGAACATGCCGGAAAGCAGGACAAACACAGGACGAATCCGCTTGCCTCCGGCCTGCAGCAAATGCAGGCTCGCTTCACTTAGCAATGGATAGTCGGAGTGCACGGTCTTTTCAAGCTCTTTTTCTATTAATTCAATATCGTCATTTAAAAAAGAATAAAACGTTGTCAATTTCATATCGATTCACCCGAGTATTTCAGTAGTCATCATCGCTTCAAGCCGACATGTGTAGCCGCTACGCCGCCTGTGAACGGATGATATTGAACATTTTCTAATCCAGCCTCTTCAAACAATGCAGCAAGCTCTTTCATACCAGGAAATTCCCTGGCCGATTCCTGAAGCCATGAATACTCCTTAAAGCTTTTGGCAAAGAGCTTTCCAAACATGGGCATAATAAAACGGAAGTACAGGAAGTACAGCTGTTTGAACCCGAACATTTCAGGCTGGGACGTCTCAAGGCATACAACCTGGCCGCCGGGTTTTACCACGCGCGCCATCTCTTTTAATACGGTTAAATAGTCGGGAACATTGCGAAGCCCGAAGCCGATGGTGACATAGTCGAACGTATTGTCCGGGAAGGGCAGTTCCATCGCGTTGCCGTGGATCAGTTCGATCTGGCTGTAGCTGTCGGTCTTTTGTTCGGCGATGCTCAGCATGTTTTTGCTGAAATCAAGGCCCTTGATTTCCCCTGTCTCTCCGGCCGCATCAGCAAGCGCGATTGTCCAGTCGCCCGTCCCGCAGCAGACGTCAAGCGCTTTGGCTCCTTTTGGTACGTTCATGAGCTGCATCGTTTTGTCGCGCCATTTTTTATGCTGTTTAAAGCTGATGACGGAGTTCATCTGGTCGTAATTTTTATAAATCTTTTCAAACACGCCGTGTACGCGCTGTTCTTTTGACTGCACCATGATTACCCTTCTTCCACTTTCTGATGATAAGTTCGTTTTTCAGGCCGAATTTCCTGCAGGCGTTTCAGAAGCCATTTTTGGACGGCGGGCTTTGCAGCAAGCGACTGGTTGATCGCAAGCTTGGCTTCTTCATAAGCCGCTGCAGCCAGCTGTCCGCATGAAGCCTGGTCTTCCGGAAACTCTTTCTGTATGATCGCCTCCAGCAGCCGGGAATCTGAAGCTTTTTCTTCGGCCGCAAACCTTTTAAACACAAGAAAGTCATTGGCGGCTGTTTTCCAGTGAGGCAGGTAAAAGTGGTCGGCGAGATGGTGAAAAAGTGCAGCTTCCACTATGCTGACGCTTTTTTTCAGGCTGTCCGCATCTTTTGCGGAATGGTCGTAAATCCTGATTTTATGTTCGTTTATTTCTTTGATGGCCGCAGCGAGCGTCCGAATCATATAAATATCCTTCATACCCGATAACAGCGAGTAGTACATGCCGCTGAAATAATCACCGGCCAATACGGTCAGCTGGCGGTTTTTATAGTCGTCCTGCTTAATTGAAGCTGCGGTCGTGACTTCATCATGGGTATCAAGGGCTGTTTGAACAAGCATCGCCGTTAAGATGTAACTTTCCTTGTCAGCTTCTTTTAAATCCGTTTCCTCAAACAGAGCGTAGAAAAGAAACAGCTTATCCTCATCAACTTTCGGCGCAGTCAAATGCTTCGCCAAATATGGATGTGAAAGCTTTTGATTCAGCTTGATTTTCAAATAAGATAATTGTCCGTAGATGTCTTGCAAAGATATCACCCTTGTCCCAAAATTCGCAGTTTTTCTTTTTGATTGATTATGTATCTTTTTTGAGCGGAGAAAGTTTAATTATACCATAATATGTTGAAAGATATTGTCTTATGCCACGCAAACGGCCATAAAAGGCCGGCTATCTATTTTTTCGACTCGCTTTTCATCTCGCCGTTTGCCGTCTGAATCAGGGCCTCGCCCCGGATCTTGATCGCAGAGGTGTGCTCGGTAAACTGGCAGATCATCACCTCTCCTTTATCAAGCTTTTCTGAATGATGAAATCTTGTGTCCGTGCCCCTCGTCAGGCCGATCACGTTGACGCCGTCTTCGACGGCTTTGATAACGACAAAATCATTCGATTGATTATTGGTCATGTTCATCGCACACCTTCTCATTTTTAATCATGATGTTTTGATAAGCTCCAACACCTCAGAGCGAGCGGCTACATCTTGTCTAAACGTTCCTCTTACGGCTGAAGTGACAGTTTTTGAACCCGGCTTTTTCACGCCGCGCATCGTCATGCACATGTGCTCGGCTTCAACAACAACCATGACACCGTGCGGAGTCAGCGTTTCAACAATGCTGTCGGCGATTGTTGACGTAATCCGCTCCTGCAGCTGCGGGCGCTTTGCCACCGCTTCAACGGCTCTCGCCAATTTGCTGAGCCCTGTCACTTTTCCCCCTTTAGGGATATAAGCTACATGGGCTTTCCCGTAGAAAGGGACTAAATGGTGCTCACACATTGAATAAAAGGGAATATCTTTAACAAGAACAAGCTCTTCGTGATCCTCGCCGAAAATCGTTTTGAAATGCTCTTTCGGATCTTCGTTTAACCCTGCAAATACTTCGGCGTACATTTTCGCGACTCTTTTCGGTGTATCAAGAAGGCCTTCACGGTTCGGATCTTCTCCGATCGCCTCCAATATTTGCCGGACAGCTTGTTCAATTTGTTCTTTGTTGATTTCTCTCATTGTTTTATATCCTCCAGAAACGCATACATTTAATTCAGATTCTAGCACACTTCAGCTTATAAAAGCAAAATGAAAGGTTTTTTGCCGGCAAAATGTTTTCCGTCTGAAAAAAAGCCTTAAAATTATGAAAAGCCCCTTTGAAAAGGGGCTTTCCTGTGAAGAAACAACATGGTATGTATTACGCGCGAAAACGGCATATATACATACAATTATTTTCCTGCTACAGCGTCTTTAAGCGCTTTACCTGGTTTGAAAGCAGGTACTTTGCTTGCAGGGATTTCGATTTCTTCACCTGTTTGAGGATTGCGTCCTTTACGAGCTGAGCGCTCACGAACCTCAAAGTTACCAAAACCGATCAATTGAATTTTTTCACCGTTTTTAAGTGCATCTAAAATTGTATCAAAAACAGAATCAACTGCTTTAGTAGCGTCTTTTTTAGATAGTTCGCTTGCTTCTGCAACCGCATTGATTAGTTCTGTCTTGTTCATGCCTTTCACCTCCTCCCAAAAGGTATCAAACAATAGATTATCATCATTTCTTCACAGTTCAACCTGTTTCTATACCTGTTTGAACAGAAATTTCAAATAAATATAGAAAAGGCATTTCACGGCTTTCAGTGAAAATTTCACTTTGAGAGGAACGTTTGTCCAGTAAAGTGAAGATTTTCTGTATGTAGATTAACACATCTGAATAACCATATCAAGCATTTTAAAGCGATGATCCCTTATTCGTCAAGGTTTAAGCAGAATGAAACGAACAAATATTCCTGTTTTTCCTTTTTTAATCATAATCTTTCCTATATTTCCAGCCGCTTGCCCCTGCCGTCTCAATCCCTTTCACGGCGCCTGTTCATCCTGTTTCAGGCATGAAAAAAAGACCTCCCGTATGATAAGAGGCCTTCCCTTTTATAAGATGATCGCAATCAAGCCGCCTGATCCTTCATTGATGATGCGCTCGAGCGTCTCCTTCAGCTTATATCTTGCATTTTCAGGCATGAGGGACAACTTCGCCTGAATCCCTTCTCTGACGATGGAGCTCAGGCTCCTTCCGAAAATGTCGGAATTCCAGATTGACAGCGGATCATCCTCAAAGTCCTGCATTAAATAGCGGACAAGCTCTTCGCTCTGCTTCTCTGTTCCGATGATTGGCGCAAACTCGCTCTCCACATCGACTTTGATCATATGAATCGACGGCGCCACCGCTTTCAGGCGGACTCCGAATCTTGACCCCTGCCTGATGATTTCCGGTTCATCAAGGCTCATATCGGTTAATGCGGGAGCAGCGATTCCATAACCGGTTTGTTTCACCATTTTCAACGCATCTGATACTTGATCATATTCGGTCTTGGCATGGGCAAAATCCTGCATGAGCTGAAGGAGATGATCCTTTCCTCTGATTTCAACGCCGACGACTTCCCTCAAAATTTCATCGTACAGGTAATCCGGCGCGTACAAATCGATTTCGGCGATCCCCTGGCCCATTTCAATTCCGGCGAGGCTGGCGCGCTCGATAAAATCAAATTCGCTGAAGTGTCCGACGACGCGGTCGACATCTCTCAGTCTTTTAATATCTTTGACGGTTTCTTTAACGGAATCTTGATAGTTTTCCCTGAGCCAATGATTCTCTTTTAATACCATGACCCAGCTCGGAAGATTGACGTTGACTTCGAGTACAGGGAATTCGTAAAGCGCTTCTCTGAGAACGCTCAGAACGTCTGCTTCCCTCATGCTTTCAACGCTCATCGCCAGCACCGGAATGTCGTATTTCTCCATCAGCTCTTGCCTGAGCGCTTCCGTTTCCGGATGGTACGGCCTTACGGAATTGATGACCATGATAAACGGTTTTCCAACCTCTTTTAATTCATCGATCACCCGTTCTTCAGCCTCGATATAATCCTGTCTGGCGATTTCTCCAATCGTGCCGTCAGTCGTAATCACAACACCGATGGTGGAGTGTTCCTGGATGACTTTTCTCGTGCCGATTTCGGCAGCTTCGTGAAACGGAATCGGCTCTTCATACCAAGGAGTGTTGATCATTCTCGGCCCGTTTTCATCCTCGTATCCCTTTGCTCCGGGTACAGTATAGCCGACACAGTCGACAAGCCTTATATTCACATCGAGTCCGTCACTGACATGAACTGACATTGCCTGATTCGGAACAAACTTCGGTTCAGTTGTCATAATGGTTTTGCCAGCGGCACTTTGGGGGAGCTCATCTTGTGCGCGCGCCCGGTCTGCTTCATTGTTGATATTCGGGAGCACCACTAGCTCCATAAATTTTTTAATAAACGTAGATTTTCCTGTACGTACAGCTCCTACGACACCTAAGTATATATCGCCTCCTGTTCGTTCAGCGATATCCTTGAAAATATCGACCTTTTCCAAGTGATCCCCTCCCGGACTTCCAATCCTTTTCAATTTTTTACTTCTTCATCAATCAAAAACAGGACACTATAGTGTATGACGTTGTCCTATTTCAATATGACAGCTTAGGGAAATTTTTTCGGCATGCATGAAAAAACCTTTCTCCTCATTGTATGCTGAGGAGAAAGATTCATGACTGATACTTGCATTTTGACCGATATTCTATTCGAGAAAAACAGGTTCCTGTTTGTCATTCACTGTATACTTTACCGAAAACGCTGGAACAAAAGGCGTCTCTTTCCACATCAAATCCTGAATTTCCTCACCCGGCTTTACCGTTTTTTTCGACCGCTTTATCAGGTTGGCCAAATCCACTCGGTAATCCACTTGAATGTCGCCTTTTTCATCGACGAGAAGCGGCAGAGAGGTGCCGGAAAGCGGACTCGTGACAGAAGGCGCCTCTTTCAGTCCGAGCTTTTCATGGTCAAGCATGAATAAGTGATTGGATACGACTTTTTTATACGGTGGATACTTGTGCTGATCTTTATACATTTCGACCCGAAGCTTTAGCTCTCTGATCATTTCCGACATTTTTATATCAATGAGCTTGACCGTCGGCTTTTTTTCTACATCGACAAGAACGTACAAGTACTCTCCGCCGCTTTCATAGGAAGTACCCGGCGGCTCAGCCATATACCGGGGGGACAGCCTGTTAAAATCGATAGGGTATTTTTGATAGATTGGAACGCTCATATCCCTTGTCTTAATCGGCAGAAGCCCTCCCGTCGCCTCCCTGAATTCATCAACGGCCGCCTGCACTTCTTTGAGCTGGTGCTGATACGGCACGCTGTTTTTCGCCTTTCTTTCTTCAGGGTACAAACAGCCGCTTAGCATGATTGCGGTCAATACAGTAACAAGTAGTGCGTTTACGATTTTCATATGAATCTTCCTTTTTTATGCTTTATTCGTTGACGGGACCGCTGAAGACGACAAAAAAGACGATCACGCCGGAGATGAGCATACATGTATAGGCGACGAACGACGTGAGCACTTTTAAAAAACGGTTTTTAAATTTATATCTGCTTATGTATATGGCAATCACCGCTAAGAACATCAGGCCCATTGATCCCAAGGCAAACCACATTTTTAACAGACCGACATTCACATTGAAGCCCTCCTTCTACCTTTTCTTGTGATGTAAGCGTTATATTTCATTTTATATAAGAAAAACCAGAAGTTCAACAGCTTTTCCAATATTTCGAAACGGAAAAAACCGCAAAAAAAACCTGAAGCAAAGAGGGGGGCTTTGCTTCAGGCATAACGATTGTGACTATATAACCCAATTGGTAAGATACAGCTCTTCCAGACTTCGATTCTATTTTATGCAAGTCTTCGGACAAATGTATCCTCTCTTGCCTAAGTCTCCAAAATGTTTCGGTTTTTTTAAAACGAACTTAGAGGAGAGTATAAAGCAGTTGGTGATGGAGTGGTCATTTCATTTGATTTTCAAATGTGTTCACAAGATCTTCCATCTCGTGTGTTTTGACTCTCGCCATCAATGATTCGACTGCCGTCTCAACTTTTTCGCCGTCAAACAATACTTTGTGCAATGCCTCGGTAATCGGCATTTTCACATCAAATTTCTTTGAAAGCTGATAAGCGGCTTTTGTCGTGCGGACCCCCTCAACGACCATCCCCATTTCTTCCAGAACTTCATCCAGTTTGAAGCCTTTACCCAGCATATTACCGGCTCGCCAATTTCGTGAATGGACGCTCGTGCAGGTGACGATCAAATCTCCGATTCCTGTAAGCCCCGAGAATGTCAGCGGGTTTCCGCCCATTTTCGTGCCGAGTCGGGCGATCTCTGCCAAGCCCCTTGTAATCAGCGCGGCTTTCGCATTATCTCCGTACCCCAAACCGTCTGTAATGCCCGCGGCAAGCGCAATGACGTTTTTCAGCGCGCCGCCGATCTCTACGCCGATCATATCCGGATTGGTATACACGCGAAAATTCTGATTCATAAACATATCCTGGATCGCCTGTGCCGATTCAATGCTGCTGTCGGCAGATACGGTTACCGTCGTCGGGTGTCTTAAACCGACTTCTTCCGCATGGCTCGGCCCGGAGAGAACGACGATGTCCTCCCTTAATTCAGCCGGAATTTCCTCTTTCATCATTTCAGAAATGCGGAGCAGCGTGTCAGGCTCAATTCCTTTTGAAACATGTACAAAAATCGCCTTTTGGTCGATGAAGGAAACAGCCTGTGCGAGAACTTCGCGGATCGCTTTTGTCGGAACGGCGACGATGATCGTCTTGACATCGGCCACTGCAGCTTCAAGATCTGTTGTGGCATGCACGTTTTCAGAAAGTTTGACACCCGGCAGATAATCTTTGTTTTCATGGTGTTCATTGATTTGCTGAATCAGTTCTTCACGATGGCCCCAAATGCACACATCGTACTGGTTGTCCGCCAAAACGAGCGCCAAGGCTGTTCCCCAGCTTCCGGCTCCCAAAATCGATACTTTTGTCATTTTTACTACACCTCTTTATTTTCTTGCTCTTGCGAAAATCTTGATTGGTGTTCCTTCAAATCCGAAGGCGTCGCGTATCCTGTTTTCCAAAAAGCGTTCGTAAGAAAAATGCATCAGCTCAGGATCATTGACAAATACGACAAATGTCGGCGGCTTCACAGCCACTTGTGTCGCATAATAAATTTTTAAGCGGTTGCCATTATGCGTCGGCGTCGGGTTCATAGCCACTGCATCCATAATGATATCATTAAGAATATTGGTCTGCACCCTCATCGAATGGTTTTCGCTTGCCGTCATGACTGCAGGCATCAGCGTATGGATGCGCTTTTTCGTCAAAGCGGACATAAACAAAACAGGCGCGTAGTCCAAAAATTGAAAGTGATCTCTAACCTTTTCTTCGAATTCTTTCATCGTCCGCTCGTCTTTTTCGACTGCATCCCATTTATTCACGACGATGACGACGGCTTTTCCCGCTTCATGCGCATAGCCGGCAATCCGCTTGTCCTGCTCGATGATGCCTTCTTCGCCGTCCAAGACGACGCAGACGACTTCTGAGCGGTCGATCGCCTTTAAAGCCCGGAGGACGCTGTATTTTTCAGTTGCCTCATACACTTTTCCCTTTTTTCTCATCCCGGCTGTATCAACGATGACAAAGTCTCTTTGATTGTATGTAAACCTCGTGTCAATGGCGTCGCGCGTTGTTCCCGCAATATTGCTGACGATCACGCGCTCTTCTCCAAGCATGGCGTTTACAAGAGAGGATTTTCCGACGTTCGGCCGGCCGATGAGGCAAAATTGAACGACCTCATCCTCATACTTCGTTTCGGGTATGTTTTTAAAATGTTCGCTGACCGCGTCAAGCAGATCGCCGAGACCGAGGCCGTGCGTCCCTGAAATCGGGTACGGCTCGCCAAAGCCGAGGGCATAAAAATCGTAAATGTTTGCTCTCATTTCAGGATTATCCACTTTATTAACCGCCAGAACGACAGGTTTTTTTGTACGGTATAAAATTTTTGCCACTTCTTCATCAGCAGCCGTGACGCCTTCGCGGCCGTTCGTCATGAAAATAATCACATCTGCTTCTTCCATGGCGATTTCGGCCTGATGGCGAATCTGCGCCAAAAACGGCTCATCGCCGACTTCGATTCCGCCTGTATCAATCAGGTTGAAGTCGTGATTCAGCCACTCGGCAGAGCTGTATATTCGATCCCGCGTCACGCCAGGTGTATCTTCCACAATCGAAATTCTTTCGCCAGCGATCCTGTTAAAGATCGTGGACTTCCCCACATTGGGCCTTCCAACTATGGCTACGACAGGTTTTCCCATAGTACCCTTCCTTTCAATTCAGTAAAGCTTTTCCATCTTTAAATGAATCATCATTTATTTCTCTTTTCAAAAAATCAGTTTGAAGAAAGAAACCCTTCTTATTCCATGAGAAGGGCTTAACTCATATATTATATCAATTTCTAAAAAGATCACAACTGTAATTAAAAATGTTTCACAATCAAATAAAGGTCATCTCCTATTCCGTGGGCGATTCCGTCGAGAATGGCTTCAAGGTTTTTCGCGTACGTGTTCATTTCCTCGGGGGTGTCGCAGAAAAATGCAGCCGTCCCTCCGATCACTCGCTCTCGCCTTGTTGTGACGACGGCGAGAATGAAATTTTCGATTGATTCGCTCATTTTATCACCTTGCTGTGCTTTTCTTTAATAAATTCCATCGGTACGCGAATGGCGTTTTCCAGCGTCGGAACATCGCCGATGACCCTGATCGCCGTCTCCTTGTCCTTGATGACCGGAAGGACAAAAACCGCGACCCGCCCGTCATTCAAATCCCTTTTCGCCAGCGGCGAAAGAGAGGGTTCTCCGGAGTCTCGATACACGCCGAGCACATTGGAAACGTCGAATAAAATCGCTTGTCTTTGCCCGAGATTGGCAATGGTTACTGCGGAATTAAAATTTTTCGGTTTTAAAATAAAACCCATGCCGTGTTCCAAAATCAGCTTCTGTTTTTCAGGAAGCCCGATATTCATAATGTAAATATTGTCGACATAAAGGCCGGCTCCTTCAAAATGAGGCTTTTTATACTCTATATCGACGATGTCCTTAATAAAGCTTCCGGACATTAAGATCCTGCCCGAGATGAAACAGATGAAAGCTGCAGCAAGGCCTGCCCATACCGATGAAAACAGAATGTATGCGAGGGTCGTCAGGAGCGATGTGAAAATGACAATGTAATTTCTGCTTTCAAAGGCGATCGCAATTCCTTCGATATACGTGCTGCCTCTTGAAACGAGTTCATAGCCGTCAAGCTGCGTCAATGTTTCGCGTTCCATATTCCGGACATCCCTGAATTGGGTTGCAGCCAGCGTTAAGAACGTAATCGCTGTATAATCCGATTTTAAGATCGACGGAATAATGATCGCTCCAATGCTGGCAGCGATCAAAGCCAGCGCAATATGTATCGTTTTCCCATGAAGGTATGTGGGGTACTGGCGGTAGTCGGTTCGGAGCATGTACACTCTGACAACAATACCGGCGATAATTCCCAAGATGATCGGATAAGTATATTGGCTCATGACATTTTTGCTGCTCCTTTATTCAATCGCTTCCATTTATGATAGAACTGATGCATCAGCCGTTCATACTGGGAGATTCCGTAAACGAGAACGATCCCCGCAGCGCACATTGACAGCCATGAATAACCTCCGGCTGCAATGTCTCCATAAAGCTTTCTGATGACGAATGTATACAAGAGCTCCCCCTGGCACGCACCGAGCACAAACAGCCCGAGACGGGCGGCGAAGCTTCTTTCAAAAGCCGCCGTCATGATGACAAACAGAATGATGATCAGCCATTCAGGCTTTAGGATAAACCAAACAGGGTCATATAATGCAAACAGAAACAAAAAACCGTAGGCGGACACCATCGACAAATGAAGCAGCAGCCGCTTGACGCTTTTATGAAGCCTTAAATAACCGCACAGCATGAAAGCTCCCATATAAAACGACAAATAGGCGGCATTAAAATGCAGAAAGAGCTGAACCTGATACATACTTAAAATGATGTTGAGCAGAATAAATGCTGACGCATAAAAGCGAAAGCTGTTTTTCTCAAGGATAAAAGTCGTCAGCACCCATAAAAACCACATTGACCAATAATAATAGAATTCTTCCATATGTTTTCATCCTCCATTTTCAGTATGGAGTGACTTGAGATTTTTTAAACGTGCGATAAGGAGGGAACAGAATTGGGCAAAGACAGGCAGGAAAAGAAGCTGAAACAGCAAAAGCGAACGGAATCCGACCGTGACCAGTCCATCAGCTACAATGGTGCCGCCTCTCTCGAAAGCGCGGAGGACGCGCGGAAGCGAAACCCGTAAAAAAAACCGGCTCATGAGAAGCCGGTTTTTTAGCGCTTGCTGTAAACAAAGGGGTCAACACCCCTCGCTTTCAGCCAATGATATGTATCGCCCTTGATAACGAGCGGTGCTTTTTTCAACTGTTCAATCGTCCGGCATCCCAAGACGGTCATGATCCTTTTGAAATCTTCGATCAGGCTCTCGATTTCGGCGGCTAACGCCTCTTCTCCCGAAGCTGTCAGCACTTGGAGAAAATAGCCCGCCATCCCCGCCGCAGACGCGCCCAGCGCTATTGATTTGGCCAGTTCAAGGGCATCTTGTATGCCTCCGGATGCGATAATCGGCTGATCGCCGAACAGAGAGCTGACTTCAGCCAGGCTGGCTGCTGTCGATATGCCCCATTGATCGAAAAACTGAACCGCTTTATCCCTGCGCAAATTTTCGATTTTCGAAAAATTCGTTCCTCCGAAACCGCCGACATCGACCGCCTGAACCCCGGCGTTAAAAAGCCGGGCCGCGGTGTCCCTGCTCATGCCAAAGCCCACTTCTTTTACGGCGACCGGTACGCTGACATTTCGGCAGATGTCTTCAATCCGGCGCAGGCGACCTGTAAAACTGCGGTCGCCTTCAGGCATGACAATTTCCTGAATCACATTGAGGTGAATTTGAAGCATGTCGGCTTCAATCATGTCGACCGCCCGCTTTGCCTGGTCCACCGTCGCTTCGCTCCCCAAATTGGCGAATACAAGACCCTTCTGATTTTCTTTTCTGACGATCTCGTATGAAGGACGTTCATCAGGGTCTTTCAAAGCGGACATTTGCGAGCCGACAGCAACGGGTATGCCCGTTTGTGCAGCCGCCCTCGCCAAAGCCCTGTTGATCTCAAACGTCGCCTTCCCGCCCCCGCCTGTCATCGCATTGATAAAAATAGGCGAACTTAAAAACAGTTCGCCTATTTTGGTTGAAGTATCAACTTGTGACAATTCCGTTTCCGGAAGGCTGACGTGAACAAACGTAATATCATCAAGCCCGGTCTGACGTTTCTGTCCGGTGGACAGGGCATGATCAATGTGTTCTTTTTTTCTTTTCGCTCGCGTCACCATCATCACCAAATTTTACTTTAATTTATTCAGTTTGTCTCCGATCATTTCACCAAGCTGAAATCCTGAAGACTCTTCCTTAGCCTGGTATTGACGGTAATCTTCCTGCTCTGCTTTATCGGTGTTTTCTTCAAGCTCTTTCATGCTTAAAGAAATACGCTCTTCTTCTTCGTTGACGTCAAGAACTTTCACTTTAACGTCCTGGCCTTCCTCAAGGACTTCATGAGGCGTTCCGATGTGTTTGTTCGAGATTTGCGAAATGTGGACGAGGCCTTCAACTCCAGGCAGCACTTCGACAAATGCACCGAAGCTCACCAAGCGCTGGACTTTTCCGTCCAATACGTCTCCAGGCTTCACTTTTTCGCCGATGTTGGACCAAGGCCCAGGAAGCGTTTCTTTGATTGATAGCGAAATTCGCTCATTGTCGCGGTCAACGGACAGCACTTTGACTTTGACATCCTGGCCTTCTTCGACTACGTCTGACGGTTTTTCAACGTGTGAATGCGACAGCTGGGAGATGTGAACAAGACCGTCAATGCCGCCGATGTCAACGAAAGCACCGAAGTCTGTCAGGCGCTGCACTTTTCCTTCAAGCACCTGTCCGGCTTCCAGCGTTTGAAGAAACTCCTGTTTTCTTTCCGACTGCTCTTTTTCAACAACCGCACGGTGTGATAAAATCACGCGGTTTTTATCTCTGTCAAGCTCAACGACGATTAAAGTAAGCGTCTTTCCTTTATAATCTGTAAAATCTTCAACAAAATGCGCCTCTACAAGCGATGCGGGAATGAATCCGCGCACGCCGATATCGACGACCAGACCGCCTTTGACGACGTCTTTTACTTCGGCTTCAAACACTTCTTTTGACTCAAACTTTTTCTCTAGGTCTTCCCAAGCGCGGTCTGCATCAACAGCACGTTTTGATAAAATCAATGCATCGTCTTCCACTTTTGTCACTTTTAATTCAAGCTCATCGTCTACATTGACGACATCTGATGCTTTTTCAACATGAAGACTTGATAATTCACTGATTGGGATAATTCCGGTTTGCTTGCAGTTGGGGATGTCAACATCGACATGCTTGTCCTCAACTTTCGTTACAATACCTTTCACCACATCTCCAACCTCTGGTACTTGAACATCAATTTGATTCATTTCCTCTGTCATTTCAATAACCTCCTTGGTCCAAACCTACACAGCTTTTGTAAAAACGGTTATTCCGGACGAATTGATATCCGATCCGGACAGCCGATATGTATTAAAGAACCATTCAAAAATGGATATTTGAATGTTCTAAAACATGATTTATTATTACTAACTTCTAATAAAAGCCTGTGTTTGTCAAGTCAAAACATGCAGACAATAAGTAATTTGCCCGGATTTTTTATTTTTGAGCCTTTTTGTCTACAACCTGCAGGATTTTTTCGGCCACCTCATCGATCGTCAGTGAAGTCGTGTCGATTTCAAGCGCGTCGTCCGCTTTTTTCAACGGCGAAATCTCGCGCTCTGAATCGATTTTGTCGCGGCGCCGGATTTCTTCTGCAAGCGTTTCATAGTTTACATTGTACCCTTTTTTGACGTTTTCTTCAAAGCGGCGTTTTGCCCGCTCTTCAACGGACGCCAAAAGAAATATTTTCACTTCCGCATTCGGGAGAACGTGGGTTCCGATGTCGCGGCCGTCCATGACGACGCCGCCTTTTTCAGCCAGCTGCTGCTGCCTTTTCGTCATTTCTTCGCGGATCCCGGCGTGTTTGGCGACGATTGAAACTTGGTTGCTCACGTCATCCGTGCGGATCGACTCTGTTACATCTTCGCCTGCGATATAAACCTTCTGCTCTCCTTCAGGCGAAACCGTGAGATCAATGGCAGATTCTTTTAACAAGGCCGTCAAAGCCGCTTCGTCGTTTAAATCGACGCCCTTTTTCAGCGCTAAATACGTAATCGCCCTGTACATGGCACCCGTATCGATATAAATATACGACTTTTTTCCGGCCACGATTTTCGCCACGGTGCTTTTTCCGGCTGCCGCAGGGCCGTCTATTGCAATGCATAATTTCTTTTCCATAATTCCTCTCCTTGCTATCTGGTACTCCTTATAGGATTGTATCATGTATTAGGCGAAAAAGGGGAGATTTTAGCGTGAATTACGGCTTAAATGTCTCGATCCATTCGCCGATTTTCATGTTGTTCACGCCTTCATACTGCACGACTTTTGACAGATAAGGCTCAGCCTTGGAGAAATGAAAAAGAAGCTGCACGCAGATTAATATGACCGCCTGTACGACAAGAATCTTAAATAATAACCGTTCGATTGTTTTCATATCGTTCCTCCGCTGCCCGGAAAATTTATTGCGCCGGACATGTTCAATTTTCACCGGCGGATGTTCCGCCCATACGTTCAGTATGGAAATGTTTAGAACGAATTATTCCGAATGCTAAAAAGGAAAAGGCGTGTTATCCGCCTTTTCCCTCAGATCTATCGTTTTACAAATCGTTATATATCGGTTCTGCGCTTTTCATTTTTTGGACCTTCTCTTCCGTGCCGTCTTCGGTATTGATAAACATGCGGAATGTATCGTTTTCAATCGTGCCGAGAATTTCATAGCAGAGCACTTCTTGTGAAAGCTCGTTTGTGACTAGAGCAAGGCGCGTCTCCTGAACCTTTACGTTGGGATTCAGGCTTGCTTTCGCTTTTTCAAGCGTTAATTTCGGCTTCGGCAAGTTTCTTTTTTTATGGGAGATTAAGAAATCCTTTGCATTAAACCCGGTAATTTCGCCGTCGTCAAGCGCGACCTTGATGCGGATGCTGTCCGGGTAGAGCCAGACGCCGTCCTGGACCGGAACAAACGAAAATACGCCGACGCCGTCGTATTGCGAGCTTTCATCCATCTTCAGGTCTTCGGTTTTATAGCCGTTTTTTTTCAAAAATTGAAGGGCTTTGTTCGACGCGTCGTTCAGGCTGATTTTTTCATCTTTAATTTTTTTGTTTTGGATCAGATAAACCGGATATCCGCCTTTTTCGGTAATGTCCATATAAATATCCGCTTTTTGATCAGGGTCCTGCATGCTGATGCTGTATACATCCCTGTTCGTTTTCTTGCCGCTTTTCGACACTTTGATATTGTAATTTTTGTCCTGAGCGAATTTTTGGGCAATCTTGCGCGCTTCTTTTTCGGTTATTCTCTTGCCTTTTAAATGGTCGTACCCTTGCTGCTCTTTTTTCGTGTTCGTCATCTCTGTCGGGCTTAAATCCGTATCAGAAAACGCACTTGCGCTTTTTTCAACGGTTTTAAATCCATTAATAATCGTATTGTCGCTTTGTTTTTGGCCGGACGCGAGCGCAAGTTCTACATCCATCCATCTCAGATTTTTGTCAATAATCAAATGCTGGACATTACGCAATTCATTTTGTATATCCTTTGAATTTTCATATAGCTGATTTAAAGAAGCGTACTCTTTTTTATTAAGCGGCTCTTTGTCAAGGTCGCGCACGGCTGCTTTGTAGCTGAAATCTCCGACCTTTGCCAAAAATTCTTCGGTCTTGTTAAACGGCATTAAGGTCAGCGGCAGCTGGCTGACATTGTTATGTGCTTCAGAAGTCGTCTTCCAGACTTCCGCCAAGGCGGGAGACAGCGTTTTTTTGCTGTTCATCGCAAGTGTGCTCCCGATTTTGTCATGCAGCTGATCCACCTGATAAGTTAAATCGTGAAATGCCCTTTGATAGTTGTTTTCGGCATGAAGCAAAACGGCGTCTTTCTCCTGATGTTCCTTATAGCCCCAATAGCTTGTTCCGACGATGGCGACACCTAAAAGGGCGATTAAAATTCCTCTGATCATTTATAGCACCTCGCTTTTATTCACAGAAAATGTGTTTACCGATCCTTTTAATTTGTGGTCTCCCCCAAATCCATGAGCTAGTGGCCGTGGCAGGGTTAAAGTAGTAAGTGGCATTTTCTGACGGATCCCAGCCATTGATGGCGTCAAGAACGGCTTTTTTCGCCGTTTCATCCGGGGTCATGTAAATCTGTCCATCGGCGACAGCTGTAAATGCAAGCGGTTCAAAGATAACACCAGCCACCGTGTTCGGGAAGGTAGGGCTGTCGAGCCTGTTTAAAATAACGGCTGCAACGGCAACCTGGCCGTCATACGGTTCTCCGCGCGCTTCACCGTAAACCGCTTGGGCCAACAGGTTGATGTCGTTGTTCGAGAAACCGCCCGGCATGTTGGCTGCAACGGCATCTTGTTTTTTAGGCGCCTGTTGTTTAGGTGCAGCCTTTGGTTGCGCTTGTTTTTTCGGCTGTGCAGGAGCGGCCTGCTGCTTTTGCTGCGGCTGCTTTTGGGCAGTGCCCTGCTGCTGTCTTGCTTCCGCCTTTTTTCTCGCCTGCTGCTGCACTTCTTTTGAAGGCTTCGTCTGATACTTCAGCGGCATCCCGCCGTAATGTGTAAATTGGTTTCCTTTTCGAAGCTGTCTGTGCACGTAGTCGCTGTAATATTTAGTATGATTGATTAATAATCGTTTTGTTTTCGGCCCGACCAGGCCGTCTGTATCCTTCAAGCCGAACTGATTTTGGAAATTGCGGACGGCCCAGTATGTCGCCCATCCGTATACTCCGTCAATTCTGCCATTGTAATAGCCGTTGTATTGAAGCCTTGCCTGCAGTTCAATCACATCATCCCCTGTCGCCCCCCGCTGTATCACCTGTTCAGAAAAGGCAGCGCTTTTTTGACTGAATGGAAGTGAAAGACTGGTTGCCATAATGGTACATAAAATGACATTCAAACAAAAAGAACCTTTCGACTTCATGTTTTAAGCCTCCTCCAGCATTTTTGTACCCATATCTTTTGTAGCGAGGCAGATTTTATACATGCTTTCCTTTCTGTTTCATCTTTAGGCAAATATGCCTGACAAGAAAATTTAAAAAACCGCCCTTGCTCGGGGCGGCTATTGCTGAAGATACTGCCCGCCGTCTTTGACGGAACGGGCTTTTTTTGCTTTGCGCAAGCCGAACCACCAAAGAAACGCCATAAAGGGCAGCATAAAATAGATCCAGTTTTTTAAGGCGAGCAGAATATAATCGAAGAGACCGTGAAGCAAGGCCGGAATAAAAAGCGAGCAGAACAGCCATTTCATCTTTGTTTTACTTGCGGAAAAACGGGCTTTGCCGATGTAAAAGCCCATGATCACTCCGAATAAGGCATGGCTGGAAACCGGAAGCAAAGCGCGCATAAAAGCGTACTCCACCCCGTTCCCGATGAGATACAATATATTTTCAAGCGTCGCAAACCCCAATGAAAGGCTTGTCCCGTATACGATTCCGTCATAGTGTTCATCAAAGTCGATATGCTGAAAAGTGCTGACCATCAGCAAAAACCATTTTAAAAATTCTTCCAAAAAGCCGGAAGTTAAAAATGAAACGACAAAACTGCCCTCAGAAATGTGTTCTTTTTCCAATACATACTGGATAAACATCGTCGGAAAAACGAGCAAAACCCCCAGTATAAAAAGGCGGATGACCATATGAATGGGCTCGGATTCATATTTTTCCTTTAAGTAAAAATACATTAACAGTGCGATTCCGGGAGCTAAGCCTGCTGAGATAATTCCGAACATGAGGAAACCTCTTTCCTTTTCATCTCATTCTATCCTACCATGATTCGGATTGTTTTGAAATTGAAAAAGAACGGGCCGCCTAGTAGCAGAATTTGTCTTTTATGCCTTCTTCATAGCTTGCAAGAAGGACGGCCAGTTTCATTCTCGCTTTTTTGCTGTCATAATCCTTGCCTAAGATGACACCTTTTTTTGCGAGGTCATAGCTGCTGCCCGCATAGTCATAGGTCGTATACACTTCGCCTTCCTCTGCGCTCGTCGTGATGACGATATAAACGCCCTGATGTAAAGCTTGCTCAATATCGCCCACCATATTCGGCGGTACCTGTCCCCTTCCGACTCCTTCAAGGACGATCCCTGCTGCACCCTCGCGGACAGCGGCTCTGATAAACTTGCCGTCTCCATCCAGATAGCATTTGACGATATCCACTTCAGGAAGCGGTCTTTGCAGCTGATGAACATCCCGCTTTAAGGGCTTTTGATAAACATATACTTTATCATTGTCAATAATCCCTAAGTAACCGAAGCCGAATACGTCAAAACCCTGCAGATTCGAAGCGTGCACTTTTTTAACGTAGCGCGCGTTAAAGATCCTCTCGTTAAAAACAACGACCGTGCCGGCTCCTTTTATATCTGGGCTGCACGCTGTATAAACGGCGTGTCTGATATTTGTATATGCATCTGTTCCTTGCTGCTCGGGGGCTCGTTGTGAGCCTGTGACAACGACCGGCCTCTCATCCTGCAAGGTTAAATCTAAAAAATAAGCGGTTTCTTCAAGCGTGTCCGTACCATGCGTCACAACCACGCCGTCATAGCTGCCGTCCTGAAAAACGCGTTCGACGGTTTGTTTGAGTTCTAGTAAATGCTGAAATGTAATATGCATACTCGGAAGCTGAAACGCCGGATAGACATCGATCTGGACATCTTCCGGCAGGCTGCACATTTCGGCTAATTCAGGACCGCTGATCGCCCCTGCCGCAAGCCTGCCGCTTTCGGTTTTCCGGCTGGCGATCGTTCCTCCTGTTGTAATAAGAGCTACTTTCTTTTTCATGTCAGGCTGCCCCTTTTCATGTTGATCTGTGTGCCGATAAAAAAAGAGAGCACATCTATATATAGAATATGCTCTCTTTTGCCTGATACAAATCATAAAATATTGGTTTTATATTCGTTTAGCAATTTCAGCTGCAATTAAGCCGCCGTGAAAACGTCCGTTTTCAATGAAGATTTCATTTGCGTTGTTCCCGGCCGCAATAACGCCGGCGATGAAGATGCCTTCTTCGTTCGTCTCCATCGTTTCTTCATTAAAGGAAGGACGGCCCGACTCCGCGTCAATTTCGACTCCCATTTTTTGAAGGAAGCCGTGATCAGGGTGATAGCCTGTCATCGCGAATACAAAATCATTTTTGATCTTGGTCTCTTTTCCGTCGACAGAAAAAATCAGCTCTTCTTCCGTAATTTCTTTGACGACCGCCCGGAATTCCATTCTGATTTTTCCGTGCTTGACAAGCGAAAGGAATTCGGGAAGGATCCATGGTTTGATGCTGGAGGAATATTCGTTCCCTCTGTACAGAACGGTCACTCTTGCGCCCGCTTTAACGAGCTCCATCGCCGCGTCGACGCTTGAGTTTTTCCCGCCGATAACCGCAACATCTTTATCAAAATACGGATGAGCCTCTTTAAAATAATGGAACACTTTCGGAAGGTCTTCTCCCGGGACGTTCATATAGTTCGGGTTGTCATAATATCCCGTTGCGATCACGCAAAATGACGACAAATACGTATCCTTTGATGTTTCCACGACAAATTGGTTATTTTCTGTTTTTGTGACGGATTGAACTTTCTCAAACGCGTTGATCCGCAAATTTTTCCGCTTGGCGACTTCCCTGTAATAAGAAAGCGCCTGATTTCTGACCGGCTTGTGATTTTCAGTAATAAAAGCGACATCGCCAATTTCAAGTTTTTCGCTTGAGCTGAAAAAGGTTTGGTGTGTAGGATATTGATAAATGCTGTTGACGATGTTTCCTTTTTCAATGACGAGTGCATCTATTCCGATCTCTTGCATGTGAATAGCTGCTGAAAGCCCGCAGGGGCCACCGCCGATAATGATCACTTTTTCTTCTTTCATGTTCCGTTCATCTCCTGTCATATCGGGCAAATCAAAAAATCTCCTATTTTATGATAGGAGATTTTTTGGGTTGTTGCAAATGTTTGAACCTATATCCAGCCTCTGAAGCGGGATGCTTCCGCCATCTTGCGGACGCCCACCATATAGGCTGCAAGCCGCATGTCGATTCTGCGGTTGTGCGCCATTTCGTAAATATTGTTGAACGATTTGACCATCATTTTTTCCAAACGTTCTTCAACTTCTTCTTCAGTCCAGTAGAATCCCTGGTTGTTTTGCACCCACTCAAAATACGATACGGTTACACCGCCGGCGCTTGCCAGCACGTCCGGTACAAGAAGAATGCCGCGGTCGGAAAGAATTTTCGTCGCTTCGAGCGTCGTCGGGCCGTTGGCTGCTTCGACAACGATTTTCGCCTTGATGTTATGGGCGTTTTCCGCGGTAATTTGATTTTCTATTGCAGCCGGCACCAGAATGTCGCATTCCAGCTCCAGCAGTTCTTTGTTTGTAATGGTGTCATTAAACAGCTTTGTGACCGTTCCAAAGCTGTCCCGGCGGTCAAGCAGGTAATCGATGTCAAGCCCTTCAGGATCATACAGGCCGCCGTATGCATCAGAAATGCCGACAACTTTTGCACCCGCGTCATACATGAATTTCGCAAGGTAGCTTCCCGCATTTCCGAACCCCTGCACGACGACAGAAGCTCCCTCAATGTCGATGTCTTTCTTTTTCGCCGCCTCTTTAATGCAGATTGTAACCCCTTTTGCTGTCGCAGATTCTCTGCCGTGAGAACCACCTAAAACGAGCGGTTTGCCGGTAATGAAGCCCGGCGAGTTGAATTCGTCGATTCTTGAATATTCGTCCATCATCCATGCCATGATTTGAGAATTGGTAAATACATCGGGAGCCGGCACGTCTTTTGTCGGTCCGACAATTTGGCTGATCGCCCGGACGTACCCTCTGCTTAAACGTTCCAGTTCAGGAAAGGACATATCCCGCGGATCACAGATGATCCCGCCCTTTCCGCCTCCATATGGAAGGTCGATGATGCCACATTTCAGACTCATCCAAATAGAAAGCGCTTTAACTTCTTTTTCTGTAACTCCCGGATGAAAACGGATGCCGCCTTTTGTCGGCCCTACTGCATCATTGTGCTGGGCTCGGTAGCCCGTGAAAATCTTAACAGATCCATCGTCCATGCGAACCGGAATTTTCACCGTTAAAAAACGGATCGGTTCTTTTAGTAATTCATACACCTCTTCAGGATACCCCAATTTTTCAAGCGCCTTATGTATCACCGTTTGCGTTGATTTCAAAACGTCATGTGTGTTTTCTTCAGTATGACCGGTGTTTTGATCGGCTACCATTATAAGTTAACCTCCTAAAGTCTTTCTGGCATGTTGTCCTTTCAGAGAATAGTATACACCCTTGCACTAATCATGCAAAGAACAATCAACCATTTTTCGTGAAAATATTCGAGAAAAATCTTTTTTGTTATATTCTTATTTTCGGCAGAAAAAAACTGCTGTTTAACACAGCAGAATATCTTTTTTGGATGCGGGCTATTTGAAATATGTCTGAATGGTCTGAACGGCATTGTTTTCCATGATTTTCTTTCCGTATTCCTGCAGCCTGTAAATCGTTAAAGTCGTCGGATTCCCATATTCGGCTAAAATCGAAATCACGCCGTCAGCCTCATGGGAGTCAAAATCGTCGAGACTTAAGAAATACCTGTCTTCATAGTGGTAGACTGTCCCGCCTTGAATACCGATGCGGTCCAGGTTTTTGGAAAGTTCAATCAGATGCTCAAACGTTTGAAATTCATATATAATGTCAACACTTTCGCCAAGTTTGACTTGCATTTCAATATAGTCCTCATCATACTCATTATCGTCTTCATCTGTCTCTTGATTTTTTGTGACAATGATGACCATTCCTTGTGCTTGAAGAGAATACACTTCAACAGCGATTGGGCCATTCGCTTCGAACCCGAGCTCTGTATTCGCTTCGTTCATCATGTCTTTAAACAGCTGCTGAACTTTAAATGAGTCTTTCCAAAGGTCTTCTTTCGTCAGCCCCCGGTCTGTCAGATCGTCAAGTGTCAGAAAGATTTTGATCTTATTATAATTTAGACGCTCAAGCCGCATAACGTTCCCTCCTGCCTCTTCTTGCACACATCATATATCTTATTATATGGAGATGATGAGTCATAGGTTCTTAATTTTGATACCAGTTTACACTGTGTTTGGGCGGAAGACAAGCACAATGCCGCCTTTTCGTTCCTTTTCAGTGAAAAAGCATCAGTTTCCTTCCATGCAGGGTCCCGGGACCAGCTTAATCAGATGGGTTTCCGGCCTCGCTCCCAGCCGCAGCGGAAGCTTCGATGTGCCATAGCCGTTGCTGATCAAGTACGGCGCCTGATGAACGGTTCCGGTTCCTCCGATTTCACAGAGCCCGAATCTGCCGAGGCGAATCTGTCCTCCGTGGGTATGACCGCTCAATATGAGATCAATACCGTCCGTCTCCTGTATTTGATGATGAATCTCCGGATTATGTGACACAAGGATGGTCGGAAAATCCTGCTGCACGCCTCTGAGCGCTGCCGGGTAATCATCCAATTCGAGCCTGATGTCATCCACTCCGCAAATATTGACGGCTTGTCCTTGATGGTCATGCAAAACCGAAGCATTGCGCAAAGGCGTTACGCCGTGTGCCCTGAATATTTCCTGCAGCCTTTCCTGATCAACTTCATAATCGTTATTTCCCCATACAAAATACGTTTTTCCCAAACTTGAAAGCCTTTTGATATTTTCTTCAATTCTCGAATAAGGAACGCCGCCCTCCGCTAAGTCGCCGCCGATCAAGACGAGCTGAACCCCGTGTTCTTTCACTTCACGAATAATGTCTTCACTGACTGTCCGCCTATGAATATCCGAAATAAAAAAGACGGTCAATTCGTTATTTAGGCGCCTGAGCGAAAACTCGGCTTTCAATACCCGGTTTTCGCGCGCGATACCTGACATTTTCCACACTAAAGCAGCAAAACCGATGAAAACGGCCGAAGCCAGACTGAGCCAATAGATCATGTGCATTCTCCAATCTGTTTTGTTTATCATAAGACGGCTTTATGCAAAAAGACGTTTCTTTTAATAAGAAAACGTCTTTCAGACCGTTGACAAAATAGGTCGGATTTCTATGATCCGACCTATTTTTGTCCATTTTGTTCTATTTTTTCGACGAAAAAGCTGGCGATGAGGACCTTTCCAGGTCCAATTCGCCAGCTTTTTGAGATTCATGGCAGCGAAAACAAGCATCGCCTGCATGGACAATTTTTTCTTACCCCGTAGGGTTGTCCAGCGCA
>NZ_BORF01000016.1:0-108449 GCF_018333035.1 Bacillus sp. J41TS8 | reverse complement strand
CAAAAAGCTGGCGAATTGGACCTGGAAAGGTCCTCATCGCCAGCTTTTTCGTCGGAAAAATAGAACAAAATGGACAAAAATAGGTCGGATCATAGAAATCCGACCTATTTTGTCAACGGTCTGAAAGGCTTGTTCATTTGAACAAGCCTTTTTTATTTTCCAATCATTAAAAACGGAACCTTCCGCCTTCGTTTTTCGTCATATATAAGGGCTGCCGCATCTATGATAAAAAGAGGTTTGTCTTGACTGTTTCACACAGCTTATGTAATTTATAAAAGTGCTTTTCATTTATGTAAAGCTTTTGAATAGAATAGGAGTTGCTTATATGATTGAAGAACATCACAAACGAAATGAAGATGATATAGAAGAACCTGCTTCGAGGATGTCGAGGAATTCCCGGAAAAAAGCGAAGAAAAGCAAGGAGACGAATCCGTCTGCGGCGAAAGTCAAATCGGTGATGGAGAGCGTGATTGCCGCTTTGTTCCGCTATTTCAGCTTTGTGCTCGATATTTTAAAATCCCCGGTGCGCAGCGCACTTGATTTTGACCGGTCTTATTTTAAGTATTCCGTTATTTCAATGACGCTTTTAGCCGTTTTCTTTTCGCTCGGCAACTTTTATCAGCTGCTTGCGGGCAGGGGGAGAATTCTCGGGTTCGGCGTGTCAGTGCCGTTCCTGGAAGTGTTTTTGGTTGTGTTTATCTATTGCATGGCTTTCATGTTTTGGATGGCAGCATCGAGCTGGGTTGTATCGAATTTTATGCTCAGGTATAAAGTTTCATTTTTCGATATCACGGCAAAGTACGGTTCTCTATTGGTTCCGTTTATCGTCCCCGCCGCTTTGTGGATGATATTCGCGATTATCAACTTCACGGCCGCGACGGTGATTCTCTCGATCGTCATCTTTATGGGATTGACATTCGGGACTTTTACGCTGATTCAATCGATTTATGAAAAAAGCGAAAAAGCGCGGTTTGACCTGATGTACTGTGTGTTTACCGTCTTTTTGCTTGAATTGGTATTCGTTGCGGCAACATGGAAGCTGGTAGGCGGATACTTGTTGTCGTCGCTTATTCCTGTTTAAGGAGATATTGCCGGTTCTTCTTGAAGAACCGGTTTTTTCTCCGCATTAATTCTGAGTTGACTCATAAGAATAATATATATTTTAACCAATAAGATGGGGGAGTGATCGATGGCTAACTTTCTTCGAAAAGCTGTAAAACAAAAAAAGGAGTATTTAATCAGGCAGCTTGCAAAATCAGGGCGGCTGGACAATTTGAAAGACCTCTCGTCATACACGCTGAGCGATTTGGAAAAGGAGCACCGCAAACTGAGCGAATCCGTTGGAGATTGTCAGCGGGATCATAAGCACCAGCTCTGAAAGACGTTCATTTGAACGTCTTTTTTAATTGTGTTTCAATGCTTTGAAACCGGCAGAAAAAGGGTAAACTGATGGGAGTGAGCAATGTCGAAAAATTTTGTGGTGAAGCAGGGCCATTACAGGATTGTGTATGGAGAATTTCTCTAGTAGAATATGATTGCTTTGCATCTAAAGGAGGGATTTCAATTGCTTCACTCAGCACTATTGAATGGTGTGATCATGGTTGGAATTATTCTGGTTATCAATATTATATACGTAACGTTTTTAACCCTTCGAATGATACTGACTCTTAAAGGCCAGCGGTATCTCGCCGCTTTTATCGGGACAATCGAAATGCTTGTCTACGTCGTCGGGCTGGGGCTCGTTCTAGATAATTTAAATCAAATCCAAAACGTGATTGCTTACGCGGTCGGATTTGGAATCGGAATCATCGTCGGCACGAAAATTGAAGAAAAGCTCGCTTTGGGCTATATTACCGTTAACGCCATTACGAAAGAGCTTGATTTGGATTTGCCGAAACAGCTCAGGGAAAAAGGCTACGGCGTCACCCACTGGGTCGTCGGCGGACTTGAGGGAGACAGAACGGCGATGCAGATTTTGACGCCGAGAAAATACGAACTGCAGCTGTACGAAACGATTAAATCAATCGATTCAAAAGCATTTATCATTTCCTATGAACCGAAGACGATACACGGCGGATTCTGGGTGAAAGCCGTAAAGAAAAGGAGAATTAAAGAATAATGACAAAGCCGAAAAAAAAGCGCTTTGAAGTAACGGAAGGCGAAACGATCGAATCCGTGTTGACGAAGATGCAGGAAGAAGGCTATACACCGGTGCGTCGAATGGAGGAGCCGGTCTTCAAAGAAACAAAGGAAAATGGAACGATTCAGGTTGTTCCGTGCGGAAGAAAAATTATATTCGAAGGTAAATTACTCTAAACCCGAACATTAGAACAACAAAATATACTATCGTTCGATAATGTCGTTGACATTATCACAGTCCGTTGTTAAGATAAACATGACATGAAAACACATCCTCATATAATCTTGGGAATATGGCCCATAAGTCTCTACCCGATGACCGTAAATCATCGGACTATGCAGGAAAGTGGACAATAAACTGACATGGAGATCGCGAGAAGCGGACTAACTGACGATACACGCGCCATGCCCGGTTTGTGTTGCTTCCTACAAATGCAATACATGCCGGGCTTTTTATATGCGAAGAATAACAGCTAAAGGTGGGACAAAAAGATATGCAGCCTCTTCTTGGTGTTATCATGGGAAGCACATCTGACTGGGAAACGATGAAACATGCCTGCGGCATCCTCGATGAACTGGGAATTCCGTACGAAAAAAAGGTCGTCTCCGCACATCGGACGCCTGATTTAATGTTCGAATATGCCGAAACGGCGCGGGAAAGAGGCTTGAAAGTCATCATTGCCGGAGCGGGCGGAGCCGCTCACCTGCCGGGAATGGTCGCAGCCAAAACGACGCTGCCCGTCATCGGTGTGCCGGTTCAGTCAAAAGCGCTGAACGGTCTCGATTCGTTGCTTTCAATCGTTCAAATGCCGGGCGGTGTACCCGTTGCGACCGTTGCCATCGGCAAAGCGGGAGCGGTCAACGCCGGACTGCTTGCGGCGCAGATTTTGTCAGCTTTTGACGAAAAGCTTGCCGGAAGATTGGATGAACGAAGGGAAAGCATCAGAAAAACCGTGTTGGAAAGCAGTGATCAGCTTGTATAAACAAACGATTTTTCCGGGAGCGACAATCGGCATTATCGGAGGCGGACAGCTTGGCAAAATGATGGCGGTCGCGGCCAAACAAATGGGCTATAAAATCGCTGTTGTTGACCCTGTCCCTTCATCACCGTGCGGACAGGTCGCAGACCTTGAAATTACGGCTGCTTATAATGATCGCGAAGCGATACGGAAGCTTGCCGAAGCGAGCGATGTGATTACTTATGAATTCGAAAACATCGATTATGATGCGCTGAACTGGCTGAAAGAGCACGCTTACCTTCCGCAAGGGAGCGAGCTGTTGCTCCTTACGCAAAACAGGGAAACCGAGAAAAAAGCGATTGAATCAGCGGGCTGCAAAGTCGCCCCGTACCGAATCATTCACGACCGGACGGAACTGGAAGCATCCGTAGCGGAGCTCGGTCTTCCGGCGGTGCTGAAAACTTGCCGCGGCGGGTATGACGGAAAAGGGCAGTACGTCCTGAAACAACAAGCACAAATCGGGGAAGCCGCAGCACTTTTACAGCACGGCACATGCATTTTGGAAAGCTGGGTTCCTTTCAAAATGGAATTGTCCGTGATCGTGACGAGATCGGTTCACGGAGAGACAACCGTTTTTCCGGCGGCAGAGAACATCCATAAACAAAATATTTTATTCCAGAGCATCGTCCCGGCACGGGCCGATAAAGCGGTTCAGGAACAAGCGGCAGCACTTGCCCTCAGGCTTGCCGAAAAGCTTCAGCTTGTCGGAACACTGGCCGTTGAGCTTTTCCTGAAAGAAGACGGCGAACTTCTCGTCAATGAGCTAGCGCCGCGGCCGCATAATTCCGGCCATTACACCCTTGATCTTTGCGAAACGAGCCAGTTTGAACAGCATATCCGTGCTGTCTGCGGACTGCCGCTCGGCAAAACGGACCTTCTGAAGGAAGGAATGATGGTAAACCTTCTCGGAGATGAAGTGTACATGGCTGAAGAAGATCCCGAACTATTAAAAGAAGCGAAGCTTTATATATACGGAAAGCATGAAGTCAAACCGGGCCGCAAAATGGGGCATATCACATTTTTAAGAACACCCGACAATGAATGGATCGGGAAGATGACAGAAAAGTGGATTGAAAGAGATGGAGGACGAAAACAATGATCGAACGTTATTCAAGACCTGAAATGGCTGCGATTTGGACGGATGAAAACAGATTCCAAGCATGGCTGGAGGTTGAAATACTGGCTTGTGAAGCTTGGGCTGAGCTCGGCGTCATTCCGAAAGAAGATGTGAAGGTTTTGCGGGAAAAAGCGTCATTTGACATCAACCGCATCTTTGAAATCGAGCAGGACACGCGCCACGATGTCGTCGCATTTACCCGCGCCGTATCGGAAACGCTTGGCGAAGAGAAAAAATGGGTGCACTACGGACTGACATCAACAGATGTGGTCGATACAGCTCTTTCCTATCTATTAAAACAGGCGAACGATATTTTGCTCAAGGACATTGAGAGATTTGTTGACATCTTGAAAGAAAAAGCAAAGGAACATAAATATACGGTCATGATGGGACGCACACACGGCGTGCATGCAGAACCGACGACATTTGGCTTGAAGCTCGCCCTTTGGTATGAAGAAATGAAGCGCAACCTGGAACGCTTCAAGCAGGCGAAAGAAGGCATCGAAGTCGGTAAAATTTCAGGCGCCGTCGGAACGTACGCGAACATCGATCCATTCGTCGAGCAGTACGTATGTGAGAAGCTCGGCTTAAAACCGGCGCCGATTTCAACACAGACGCTGCAGCGAGACCGCCACGCCGATTATATGGCTGCACTGGCACTAGTTGCGACAAGCATCGAGAAATTCGCCGTTGAGATCCGCGGCCTCCAAAAAAGCGAAACCCGCGAAGTCGAAGAATTTTTCGCAAAAGGCCAAAAAGGTTCATCTGCCATGCCGCATAAGCGCAACCCGATCGGTTCGGAAAACATGACGGGAATGGCGCGCGTCATCCGCGGCTACATGCTGACCGCCTATGAAAATGTACCGCTTTGGCATGAACGCGACATTTCGCATTCATCAGCAGAGCGCATCATTCTGCCTGATGCGACGATCGCGCTGAACTACATGCTGAACCGCTTCGGCAACATTGTGAAAAACTTGACCGTGTTCCCTGAAAACATGAAGCGCAACATGGACCGCACACTCGGATTGATCTACTCGCAGCGCGTCCTTCTCGCTCTCATTGACACCGGCATGGCGCGGGAAGAAGCGTATGACACCGTTCAGCCGAAAGCGATGGAAGCATGGGAGAAACAAGTACCGTTCCGCCAGCTTGTCGAGGCTGAGGAAAAAATTACGTCCCGGCTGTCTCCGGAACAAATTAACGACTGCTTTGATTACAATTACCACTTGAAAAACGTCGACTACATTTTTGAACGTTTAGGCTTAGCGTAGAATAGACCGCCCGCTTTGACAGGCGGGGGTCTAAAAGGTGAAATATTTCCAACATTCGGGTTAGGAGGCCTTCTGTGAATATTGTGAAAAATGAACTTTTATATGAAGGAAAAGCGAAAAAGATATACCTGACGGATAATGACAACACGTTGTTTGTCGAATACAAAGACTCGGCGACGGCTTTTAACGGAGAAAAAAAAGCCGAGATTGACGGAAAAGGTCGTTTAAATAACGAAATTTCCAGCCTGATTTTCACAAGGCTTCACGAGAAGGGAATCAACAACCACTTTGTTGAACGAATTTCAGAAACGGAGCAGCTCATTAAAAAAGTGACGATCATCCCGCTTGAAGTCGTTGTCCGCAATGTCGTTGCGGGAAGCATGTCCAAACGGCTCGGCATTCCGGAAGGCACGGAGCTGGAGCAGCCGATTATCGAGTTTTACTACAAGGATGACGCGCTCGGCGATCCGCTGATCACAGAAGACCATATCCGGATTTTAAACGCGGCTGAGCCTGAACAGGTGGAGAAAATCAAATTGATTACGAGACAGGTAAACGAAGAGCTGCAGACGATTTTCGCGGCTTGCGGTGTCAGATTGATAGATTTCAAGCTTGAGTTCGGGCGCGATAAAGACGGCGAGGTCCTGCTGGCCGATGAGATTTCCCCGGATACGTGCCGGCTGTGGGATAAAGAAACGAATGAAAAGCTTGATAAAGATGTGTTCAGAAGAAGCCTGGGCGGATTGACGGATGCATACGAAGAAATATTCAAAAGACTTGGAGGCATGTAATATGTACAAAGTGAAAGTGTATGTCAGCTTAAAAGAGAGTGTTTTAGATCCTCAGGGGAGCGCCGTTCAGCATGCTTTGCACAGCATGTCCTACAAAGAAGTTCAGGACGTCCGCATCGGCAAATACATGGAGCTCACCATCGAAAAATCAGACCGCGACCTTGACGTTCTCGTCAAAGAAATGTGCGAAAAACTTTTGGCCAACACGGTGATTGAAGATTACAGATACGAAGTCGAGGAGGTTGTCGCACAGTGAAATTTGCGGTGATTGTGCTGCCGGGCTCAAACTGCGATATCGATATGTTCCACGCGATCAAGGATGAGCTTGGCGAAGAAGCTGAATACGTCTGGCATACAGAAACAAGTCTTGATGAATATGACGGCGTCCTCATTCCGGGGGGATTCTCATACGGTGATTATTTAAGATGCGGCGCGATCGCCCGCTTCGCAAACATTATGCCGGCCGTCAAAAAAGCGGCTGAAGAAGGAAAACCGGTGCTCGGCGTCTGCAACGGCTTTCAAATTTTGCAGGAGCTCGGTCTTTTGCCGGGCGCAATGAGACGCAACAAAGATTTGAAATTTATCTGCCGTCCGGTTGAACTGGTCGTCCAAAACAATGAAACGATTTTTACATCTTCCTACGGCCAAGGCGAATCTATCACGATTCCGGTCGCTCATGGCGAAGGAAACTTCTACTGTGATGAAGAAACGCTTGCCGGATTACAAGAAAACAACCAAATCGCTTTCACATACGGAACGGATATTAACGGAAGCGTCGCCGATATTGCAGGCGTCGTCAATGAAAAAGGCAATGTATTAGGCATGATGCCTCACCCTGAACGCGCAGTCGATTCTCTGCTCGGAAGCGCCGACGGTCTTAAACTGTTTCAATCTATCGTGAAAAATTGGAGGGAAACTCATGTCGCTACTGCTTGAACCAAGTCAAGAACAAATTAAGGAAGAGAAGCTCTATCAGCAAATGGGTGTCAGCGATGACGAGTTTGCCATGATTGAATCGATTCTCGGAAGGCTTCCAAACTATACGGAAATCGGGATTTTTTCGGTCATGTGGTCAGAGCACTGCAGCTACAAAAATTCCAAGCCGATCCTGAAAAAGTTCCCGACAAAAGGCGAACGCGTCCTGCAAGGGCCGGGGGAAGGCGCAGGAATCGTCGATATTGGCGACAATCAGGCGGTTGTCTTCAAAATCGAATCGCATAATCATCCGTCAGCGATTGAGCCGTACCAGGGAGCTGCAACAGGTGTGGGCGGCATCATCCGCGACGTCTTTTCAATGGGCGCGCGTCCGATCGCTGTTTTGAACTCTCTCCGGTTTGGTGAACTCACTTCACCGCGTGTGAAGTACTTGTTTGAAGAAGTAGTCGCGGGCATTGCCGGATACGGAAACTGCATCGGCATTCCGACCGTAGGCGGTGAAGTTCAGTTTGACAGCTGCTATGAAGGCAATCCGCTTGTCAACGCGATGTGTGTCGGTTTGATCAACCATGAAGATATTAAAAAAGGGCAGGCGAAAGGCGTCGGCAATACGGTCATGTACGTCGGTGCGAAAACGGGGCGCGACGGCATCCACGGCGCCACGTTCGCCTCAGAGGAAATGTCTGACCAATCAGAAGAAAAACGCTCGGCTGTGCAAGTCGGCGATCCATTCATGGAAAAGCTGCTTCTTGAAGCGTGTCTGGAAGTCATCAAATCAGACGCCTTGGTCGGTATTCAGGACATGGGTGCGGCAGGACTGACAAGTTCAAGCGCGGAAATGGCATCCAAAGCCGGATCGGGCATCGAGATGAACCTTGACTTGATCCCGCAGCGCGAAACAGGGATGACGCCGTACGAAATGATGCTTTCCGAATCTCAGGAGCGCATGCTTTTAGTCATCGAACGCGGCCGCGAACAAGAGATCATCGATATTTTTGACAAGTATGATCTTGAAGCTGTGGCTGTCGGTCACGTGACAGACGACAAGATGCTGCGCCTTTTCCACAACGGGGAAATGGTTGCCGATCTTCCGGTTGATGCGCTTGCAGAGGAAGCGCCGGTTTACCATAAGCCGTCAAAAGTTCCGGCTTATTATAAAGAATTCCTTGAAACAGACGTCCCTGCACCAAAAGTCGAAGATGCGAAAGAAACGCTTCTCGAGCTGTTAAAGCAGCCGACTATTGCGAGCAAAGAATGGGTTTATGACCAATATGACTACATGGTCAGGACGAACACGGTTGTCGCACCGGGCTCTGATGCAGCCGTCCTGCGGATTCGCGGCACGAAAAAGGCGCTTGCCATGACAACGGACTGCAATGCCCGCTACTTGTACCTCGATCCGGAAAAAGGCGGGAAAATCGCTGTCGCGGAAGCGGCCCGCAATATCGTCTGCTCCGGAGCAGAACCGCTTGCCGTTACGGATAACCTCAACTTTGGGAATCCGGAAAAGCCGGAGATTTTCTGGCAGATCGAAAAAGCGGCAGACGGGATCAGCGAGGCGTGCAACGTGCTCAGCACACCGGTCATCGGCGGAAACGTCTCTCTTTACAACGAATCAAACGGAAGCGCGATCTACCCGACGCCTGTCATCGGAATGGTCGGACTGATCGAAGATACAGACCATATTACGACACAGCACTTTAAAGCAGCGGGCGATTTGATTTATGTCATCGGCGAAACATTCCCTGAGTTCGCCGGAAGCGAGCTGCAAAAACTGTCCGAAGGAAAGATTTACGGCAAAGCGCCTGCCATCGACTTGGAAGTCGAACAAGCGCGTCAAAAAGCGCTTCTGAAAGCGATCCGCACAGGGCTCGTGCAGTCCGCGCATGACGTCTCAGAAGGCGGCATTGGCGTGGCGCTGGCGGAAAGCGTCATATCTTCTCAAGGACTCGGCGCCAATGTAACGCTTGCAGGCGAATCTGCATTGTTATTCAGCGAAACACAATCACGGTTTATCGTCTCTGTGAAAAAAGAGCATCAAGAAGCGTTCGAAAAGCTTGTCAAAGACGCCGAGCTCATCGGCGAAGTAACGTCAGACAGCGCGCTGTCTGTTCAAAGCCAGGAAGGACAACAATGGATTCATGCGCAGATAGAAGAGCTCGAAAGCGCATGGAAAGGAGCTATCCCATGCTTGCTGAAATCAAAGGCTTAAATGAAGAATGCGGCGTATTTGGGATTTGGGGGCATGAAGAAGCACCGCAAATTACGTACTACGGCCTTCACAGCCTTCAGCACAGAGGCCAGGAGGGCGCCGGCATCGTGGCGACAGACGGCGAAAAAATGTCTGCCCACAAAGGCCAGGGGCTGATTACTGAAGTTTTTCAAAACGGCGAGCTCAAAAAGGTGACAGGAAAAGGAGCGATCGGCCATGTCCGCTATGCAACGGCGGGCGGCGGCGGCTTCGAAAACGTCCAGCCGTTCCTTTTCCATTCGCAAAACAACGGCAGCCTTGCGCTTGCGCACAATGGAAACTTAGTAAACGCCAGTCAGCTGAAACAGCAGCTTGAAAACCAGGGCAGCATTTTTCAAACGTCTTCTGATACGGAAGTGCTCGCCCATTTAATTAAAAGAAGCGGCCACTTCGAGTTGAAAGATCAGATCAAAAACGCTCTTTCCATGCTGAAAGGCGCTTATGCTTTCCTGATCATGACGGAAAAGGAGATGATCGTGGCGCTTGACCCGAACGGACTCAGACCGCTGTCTGTCGCAATGCTCGGCGACGCGTACGTCGTCGCTTCTGAAACGTGCGCGTTTGATGTGGTCGGCGCGACATATTTGCGCGATGTAGAACCGGGTGAGATGCTGATCATCAATGATGAAGGCATGAAGTCTGAGCGGTTCTCCATCAACATCAACCGTTCGATCTGCAGCATGGAGTACATTTATTTCTCAAGGCCTGACAGTAATATTAACGGCATTAATGTCCACAGCGCGAGAAAGAATCTCGGTAAAAAGCTTGCTGAAGAATCAGGCATTGAAGCAGATGTGGTGACAGGGGTTCCGGATTCAAGCATTTCAGCGGCCATCGGCTATGCCGAAGCGACGGGAATTCCTTACGAACTCGGACTGATTAAAAACCGCTATGTCGGCAGAACGTTCATTCAGCCGTCACAGTCGCTCAGGGAGCAGGGCGTGAGAATGAAGCTGTCAGCCGTCCGCGGGGTCGTTGAAGGCAAGCGCGTCGTCATGGTGGACGATTCCATCGTGAGAGGCACGACAAGCCGCAGGATTGTGACGATGCTGCGCGAAGCCGGAGCGACGGAAGTGCACGTCAGAATCAGTTCCCCGCCTATTGCCCATCCGTGCTTTTACGGAATTGACACATCAACGCATGAAGAACTGATCGCGTCCTCCCATTCAGTGGAAGAAATCCGTCAGGAAATCGGCGCCGATACATTGTCATTCTTGAGCATTGAAGGACTCCTTTCCGGGATCGGAAGACAGTATGAAGACGAAAACTGCGGGCAGTGCATGGCCTGCTTTACAGGAAAATACCCGACCGAGATTTATCAGGATACGGTTCTTCCTCACGTGAAAGAAGCCGTTTTGACAAAATAAACCGGCCGGCGCTCTTGAAGCGCCGCGCCTCCTGAAATGAATAAAGGGCAGCAGAAGCGATGCGGCTGCTCTTTTGATTTTGAATATTACGAATGGACAAGCGCGGAATAAGGAGTGGGTTGTGTTGTCTGAAAGCTATAAAAACGCCGGGGTTGATATTGAAGCCGGATATGAAGCCGTAAAACGAATGAAAAAACATGTGGAAAGAACGAAGCGAATCGGCGCAATGGGCGGTCTTGGCGGATTTGGCGGCATGTTTGACCTGTCAGAACTGCCGTACAAAAAGCCGGTTCTGATTTCGGGAACGGACGGTGTCGGCACAAAGCTGAAGCTCGCTTTTGCGATGGACAAGCATGACACGATCGGCATCGATGCCGTCGCTATGTGTGTCAACGATGTGCTCGCTCAAGGAGCGGAGCCGCTGTTCTTCCTCGATTACCTTGCGGTCGGAAAAGCCGACCCCGTCAAAATTGAAGAAATTGTAAAAGGCGTCGCAGAAGGCTGTGTACAGTCAGGATCAGCGCTAGTCGGCGGAGAAACGGCGGAAATGCCGGGTCTTTATACAGAGGATGAATACGATATTGCCGGGTTCTCGGTCGGAGCCGCTGAAAAAGATGGCATCGTCACGGGCGAAAACATCAGCGAAGGGCACCTTTTAATCGGACTTTCTTCAAGCGGACTTCACAGCAACGGCTTCTCTCTCGTTCGTAAAGTTCTTCTTGAAGATGCCGGTCTGAACCTTGATGAGACGTATACACCTTTTGAACGGCCTCTTGGCGAAGAGCTTTTAGAGCCGACGAAAATTTATGTCAAGCCTGTCCTTGAAGCGGTGAAATCAGGTAAAATCGCAGGCATGGCGCACGTGACCGGCGGCGGTTTTATTGAAAACCTGCCGCGCATGATGCCTGATGGTCTCGGTGTTGAAATCGACATCGGCTCCTGGCCCGTCCCTCCTGTCTTTCCGTTCATTCAGGAGAAAGGCGGCCTGAAGTCCGAGGAAATGTTCAATGTTTTCAATATGGGAATCGGGTTTGTCCTTGCGGTTAAAGAAGAGGATATGACAGACGTGATTCAAACGCTCGAAAACAACGGTGAAAAAGCCTATCTCATCGGCAGAGTGAAAGCCGGAAGCGGCGTTGAGTTTGGCGGTGCCGGTCTTTCATGAGAAAATTCGCGGTATTTGCATCAGGAAGCGGAACGAACTTTGAAGCGATCGCAAGAAGAATGAGAGAAGAGAACTGGGATGCCGAAATCGTCCTTGTCGTCTGTGACAAGCCCGATGCGAAAGTGCTTGAAAGAGCGGAAAAAGCCGGAATTCCATCGTTCGCATTCCAGCCGAAATCGTTCGAAAATAAAGCAGCTTTTGAACAAGTGATCGTTGAACAGCTCCGCCTCCACGGAGCAGAATGGATTGTCCTGGCGGGGTACATGAGACTGATCGGCGATACGCTTCTGTCGGCTTACCGGAATAAAATCATCAACATCCATCCGTCGCTCCTGCCGGCGTTTCCCGGCATCGACGCGATCGGACAGGCGTACAGAGCGGGTGTGAAAGTGGCGGGCATCACGGTTCACTATGTTGACGAAGGCATGGACACCGGTCCGATTATCGCCCAGCGCGCCGTCGAGCTTGAAAAAAGCGAAACACTCGCATCTCTTGAAGAAAAGATACACAAATTGGAGCATGAGCTTTATCCCGAAGTAATCAAAGAGCTTCTTGAACTAAATGGCAGAGGTGAAAAGGAATGACGATCAAACGCGCATTAATCAGCGTATCAGATAAAACGAACATTGTCCCTTTTGTAAAAGAATTGACAGAGCTTGGCGTAGAAGTGATTTCAACAGGCGGCACAAGCAAACTTCTTCAGGAAAACGGCGTTGACGTCATCGGCATTTCTGAAGTGACGGGCTTTCCCGAAATCATGGACGGCCGTCTGAAAACCCTTCATCCGAATATTCACGGCGGGCTTCTTGCCGTCCGCGGCAACGAAAAACACATGGCGCAGCTCAATGAACAGGGAATTCAGCCGATCGACCTTGTCGTTGTTAATTTATATCCGTTTAAAGAAACGGTTTCTAAAGAAGACGTCACATTCGAAGAAGCGATTGAGAATATCGACATCGGCGGTCCAGGCATGCTTCGCGCAGCAGCGAAAAACCACCAGGACGTGGCGGTTATCGTCGATCCCCGCGACTACAGCCCTGTACTGAACGACTTGAAAGAAAACGGCAGCGTCTCTCTTGAGAAAAAACGCGAGTTGGCAGCGAAGGTGTTCCGCCACACGGCAGCGTATGACGCGTTGATCGCTGACTATTTAACAAAGGTAACCGGCGAAAAAGAGCCTGAACAGTTCACCGTCACCTTTGAGAAAAAGCAATCGCTCCGCTACGGCGAAAATCCGCATCAGGAAGCAGTCTTTTATCAAAGTGCGCTCCCTGTCAAAGGGTCAATTGCTTCAGCTGGACAGCTGCACGGAAAAGAGCTTTCTTACAACAATATCAAAGACGCGGATGCAGCACTTCAAATCGTCCGCGAGTTCACGGAGCCGGCTGCGGTTGCCGTCAAGCATATGAACCCTTGCGGCGTCGGGACGGGCAACACGATCGAAGAGGCGTTTAACAAAGCATACGCCGCTGACGAAACGTCAATTTTCGGCGGCATCATCGCTTTGAACCGGGAAGTGGATAAAGCGACGGCTGAAACGCTTCACAAAATCTTTTTGGAAATCATCATCGCGCCAGCATTCAGCGAAGAAGCGCTTGATATTTTAACATCCAAGAAAAACCTTCGCCTCTTGACCCTTGATGTCAATCAGCCTGTGAAAAACGAAAAGCAGCTGACATCTGTTCAAGGCGGGCTTTTGATTCAGGATCTGGATATGCACGGTTTTGACGACGCCGACATCACAATTCCGACGAAAAGAGAGCCGACCGAACAGGAATGGGCTGACTTGAAGCTCGCTTGGAAAGTTGTGAAGCATGTCAAATCGAATGCGATTGTCCTGGCAAAAGACGATATGACGATCGGCGTCGGCGCTGGACAAATGAACCGAGTCGGCTCCGCGAAAATCGCAATTGAGCAAGCCGGCGGGAAAGCGAAAGGAAGCGCGCTCGGATCAGATGCGTTCTTCCCGATGCCTGATACGGTCGAAGAAGCGGCTAAAGCCGGTGTGACGGCGATCATTCAGCCGGGCGGATCGGTTCGTGATGAAGATTCGATTCAAAAAGCGGATGAATACGGGATCGCGATGGTGTTCACCGGAATCCGCCATTTCAAACATTAAGGGAGTGACCAGCGTGAACGTATTGATTATCGGCAGAGGCGGCAGGGAGCACACGCTCGCCTGGAAAGCGGCGCAAAGCCCTCTTGTCGGCACTGTATATGCGGCGCCCGGCAATGACGGAATGGCCGGGACCGCCGTACTCGTTGATCTTGACGAAGGCAATCACGAAGGGCTTCTCGCTTTCGCAAAAGAAAACAATATCGGACTGACGATTGTCGGTCCTGAGGTCCCTTTAATCGAAGGGCTTGTTGATGCATTTGAAGAAGCGGGCCTTCCGGTGTTCGGTCCGTCGAAAAAAGCAGCGGTGATTGAAGGAAGCAAGCAGTTTGCCAAAGATCTTATGAAAAAATATCAAATACCGACAGCAGAATACGAAACGTTTACATCTTTTGAAAAAGCAAAGGCGTATGTTGAGGAAAAAGGCGCGCCGATCGTCATCAAAGCTGACGGGCTTGCCGCTGGAAAAGGCGTCACAGTCGCGATGACAGCCGAAGATGCGGTTCAGTGTCTGCATGACTTTTTAGAAGATGAAAAGTTCGGCGATGCAAGCGCCTCTGTCGTTATCGAGGAATTTTTGAGCGGTGAAGAATTTTCGCTGATGGCTTTTGTCAAAGGTGAAAAAGTGTATCCGATGGTGATCGCGCAAGATCACAAGCGGGCATTTGACGGAGACAAAGGCCCGAATACAGGGGGAATGGGCGCATATTCCCCGGTGCCGCAGATTTCGGATGCGGTCGTTGAAGACGCCGTTAAAACGATTTTGGAGCCGGCGGCCGAAGCGATGGTTAAAGAAGGCCGTTCGTTTACGGGAGTCTTGTATGCTGGCTTAATGCTAACCGAAAAAGGAACAAAAGTGATCGAATTCAACGCGAGATTCGGAGATCCGGAAACCCAGGTCGTACTGCCGCGTCTTGAATCAGACCTTGTACAAGTCTTGCTTGACCTCCTCGCGGACAAAGAAGTGGAGCTGAAGTGGAAGGATACGGCGGCAGTCACCGTTGTTCTTGCATCTGACGGCTATCCGGAAAGCTATGAAAAAGGCACGCCGATCGGCATGCTTGAGCCTGATATGGAACAGACCGTCGTCTTTCACGCTGGCACGAAAAAAAGCGGCGGTCAGTTTGTGACAAACGGCGGCCGCGTCGCCAATGTCACGGCGTTTGCCGAGACGTTTGAAGCGGCCAGGGAAGCAGCCTATCAAGCGGTGGAACGAGTAAGAAAACCGGGGCTGTTTTACCGGACGGATATCGGCGCGCGTGCGCTCAAGGCAGCGCAGAAATAACCGGTGAAGAGACAGAGCGGGAGCACCCGTTTTGTCTCTTTTTTTGCCGTCAATTTTTTTGGATCATTTTAATCAACGATTCAGCCATCAATTCGGGCGGATAAGGCATGCCGTTTTCAAGCCACCATGCGGCTGTGCCTGCAAAGGCGGAAATCACAAATCGCCGCTGGATATCAAGAGGCACTGAGCGGTTAGTATCGGCAGCTGCCGTTTTTTTGATTCCCGTCAAAAAGCTGTCATTCCAAAAGTCATTGAGCAGCTCCTTAATGTTCAGCTCATATCTTCTGTTGATGATAATCGCAAAATCATCGCAGTTCTGTTGTAAATGCTGATAAAAGCGCAGCACATACCAGTACGCTTCAGGCTTTTCCCCGCTGCAATCTATATCAAGCGGCGAAAAAATATCCTCTTTCATTACTTCAAACATGTCTCTCATATTTTGATGAAGCAAATCGTATTTATCTTGATAATGCTGATAAAATGTCGTTCGATTCAAGTTTGCCCGTTGCGTAATATCCTGTACAGAGATTTTTCCCCATTCTTTTTCAGCAAGCAGTTCAAACAAGGCTTTTTTTAAATTTGTTTTCGATTTTGTAATCCGCTTGTCCCCGCGATAGCTGTCAGCCACTTCAGCCGCCTCCTCAAACACTTTTTCGACACTTCTTTTCCACTTGTTGGTTGAATGATCCGGTGGGTTCTTTTAATTTTAAACTAACATATTGAACTTCATGAATCAGCTGACAAGAACCGAAGGAGTGAAAGCGAATGAGTCAAACAAAACAGCAGAACCCTATTCAGAAAGCGCTGCTTAACGGAAAGAACAGACAAGACCCGTATGATCCGTTTCCATGGTATGAAAAAATGCGCACCGAATCACCGATTCACTATGATGAAGACAGCAAGGTATGGAGTGTGTTCCGTTATGACGATGTCAAAAGAGTGATCAGCGACAAAGAGTTTTTTTCAAATCAGTTCCATCAGCTTGGAACCGGCAATACGTTTGCGAAAACGTTGATCAGCATGGATCCACCGAAACACACGAGAATCAGATCGATCGTCAACAAGGCTTTTACTCCGCGTGTCATGAAAGAGTGGGAGCCGCGCATTCGCGAACTGACGAATGAACTGCTCGCTCAAATCCGCGGCAGGGAAGAGATCGACCTTGTACAGGATTTTTCATATCCGTTGCCCGTCATCGTCATTTCGGAATTGCTCGGCGTTCCTTCAGTGTATAAGCACCATTTCAAAGAATGGTCCGACGTGTTGGTCAGCCTGCCGAAGAGCGACCGGCAAGAAGATGTGAACGAGTGGAAAAATATCAGGGATCAAGGCGAAGAAGAGCTGACCGCGTTTTTTGAAAAGATGATCGAAGAGAAAAGACAAAACCTCGGCAATGACTTGATTTCGCTCTTGATCAAAGCCGAACAAGAAGGGGACAAGCTTTCTCCTGATGAATTGGTTCCGTTTTGCAACCTGCTCTTGATGGCGGGGAATGAAACGACGACCAATTTGATTTCAAATGCGGTCTACAGCATTCTCGAAACACCGGGTGCGTATGACGAGCTCGCAAGGCATCCTGAACTGATTCCGCAGGCCGTCGAGGAAGCCGTCCGTTTCCGGGCGCCCGCGCCGATGATCGTGCGCTTCGTTAAACAGGATACCGAGATCAGAGGAGTAAGTTTGAAAAAAGGAGAAGGCGTCGTCGCTTTTCTTGCTTCTGCCAACCGTGATGAAGCGAAATTTGAGAGGGCGCACGAATTTGATATTCACCGTCATCCGAACCCGCATATCGGATTTGGCCACGGCATCCATTTCTGCTTAGGCGCTCCGCTCGCGAGGCTGGAAGCGGCGATCGCTCTTGAGGCGCTCCTCAAGCAGTATTCTTCGATGGAAAAGCTTGCGATCGCGCCGATGGCGGACAGCAGCATGTACGGCTTGAAACAATTCCGTCTGCGGGTGAAGTCAGCGGGGAAAACGGCGCCATACTAATTTTAAAAGCGCCTGAAGTGGTGCTTTTTTGTTGTTGGTGGAAAAATCGCCTAACCTTTAGTACCATTTTATTAAGACAGTGATAGGGAAGGAGAAAGCATATGAGTCATGTAAAGTGCAAAAGGTGTAAAAAACAAATATCAAAAGACGAGACATTTTATTACATAGACAAGCCCGTCGGATTATCAGGAATCACCCATGTCAAAAGGTTTCTGGAGAGCAACGGCTTGATTTTATGTGAAGATTGTATAAGAGAGCATTTGCAAAAATGACCTCATTCAATATAAAAAAAGCCCCTATAAAAGATGACGAAATCCTAAAACTTTAAACCGTTTTAGGATTTCGTCAACAATCTGCCACTTTCATTCCCAAGAAGGTGTTTTTTTACGGACAGGGCATTTCTTTCATAAGCCGGCCAGCAGGAATTTGACTGGATAAGCCTTGTGCCTTAAAATGAAAGTAATAAAAATGAATACTCCAAAGGGGAGTAGCTGTCACAGTAAAGTCGTCATTACGGGATGTCCTAGATCCTCGGCTTTGCTGGCAATCTAATTGTTAGCGAGACCTTTGCCAAATCTGATTTGGTGAAGGTCTTTTTGTTTATCCACTTCACCAAATCGGTGGAGTTTTTTCATTTTTATCAAAAGGGAAAGGAGACTGACCGTGTCTAAGCTCGGGAAATGGCTGAAGCGTGAATTGGTGAAGAAAGGTCTGCCTTTGGCGAAAGAAAAATTAATTCCGATTTTGAAAGAAAAAATGAAAAAGAAACGATAAGGAGGCAAACAATGAAAAGAATTCTTATAGTTCTTGCCGGAATGGGCCTTTTAGGTGCAGGCGGATGCGGAATGCTTGATCAGGTGAATGACGGATTGAACTATACAAATGAAGCGGCCGGCTATATCCAAGAAGTGAAGACATTTGCGGAGGAGGCGCCTTCCTTGGCTGAACAGGCTGTAAACGACACGGGTGCAAAAGAAAAGCTGGAAACTCAGCTTGAGTCTATCCAGCAGGCTGCAGCCGATTTTAATGAATTAACCCCTCCCGATGCCGCAGCCGAGATTCATAACACCATCGAGAAGCATAATGAAACACTGCAAAAAAGCGCTGAGGATGTTTTGAAAAGTGTTGAGGAAGGAAAATTAACAGTCGAGAAGCTGGAGCAGTCAGAATTGGTGCAAAGCGCTCAGCAGATCAGCGATGTGATGGGCCAGATTGAAAAATTGACCGAATAGAAAAAAGCATCCCGGTTTGGGATGCTTTCAGCTTGTCGACAAAGCATAAAAAGTGGCTTCATCGACAAGCTTTTTTTAAAAAAATGTGAGTGGAATCTAGTTTTGGAGGTTTTACTATGTTGTCCAAGCACTCAAAAGATCAGCGTGAACAGCTTGAAGTCGTTGCCTTAAGTGAACTTGTCCTTGAAGATGATCTGGTCAGGAAGATGGAAGAAGTTCATGGATTTTTCATTTATTTATGAAAAAGTTGCCCCTCTTTATTCTTCAAAAGCACGTCCAAGCATTGATCCTGTTGTATTGATCAAAATGGTTCTGATTCAATACGTGCTTGGGCATCGCTCCATGCGCGAAACCATCGAACGGGTTTTTTGCGGCATGGCCTGCGCTGGACAACCCTGTGGGGAAAGAAAAAATTGTCCATGCAGGCGATGCTTGTTTTCGCTGAGATGAATGGACATGGAAAGGCCCTAACCGCCGTCCTTTTCATCGAAAAAACAAAATAAACTGGACAAAAAATAGGCAGGACCTTAGAAATCCGAATTTTGTCAACGGTCTGAAATCACCTATAAAAGGTGCTTTTTACGATTGTTCGCCAGCTTCTCCCTGCTGCTTCATATAAGTTTGGCAAACATATGTCATGGGACAAAATCGCAAGATGCCGGAAGCGGCCTTCATCGCCCCCATAAACATGCAGAAAAGCGTCATTCTGCACCACGGTTTTCTCGTAAACTTTGCCGCTGCCGCCGACAGGATCGTCAGTCCGCAGGCAATGCGAAAAACGGCGTCAAACAGTCCGATGTTTTGCTTCATGCTTCATTCCTCCTATTTAAATAATTAAATAAAGTGTTTTTTCGAAAAATTGTAACGGATTGGTAATGCGTGACGATAGTAAATGTGTTAACATAGGATCATTACATGTAAAGGAGAGTATGTGAATGTCCGAACGCACCTTAATTTGGAAAAACAAACACATCAGATCGCAAGTTGATGTTGTAAGTTCAAGGCTGCAGCCAACGCTCCTTTTACGAAATGCCTCTGTACTGAACCCGTATGTAAAGCAATGGATTCTGGCAAACGTATGGATTCATCATGACAGAATCGTTTACGTCGGCCGTGACTTGCCGAAGACGGCTGTTAAAACTACAATAGATTGTGAAGGAAAATACATTGTACCCGGGTATATTGAGCCGCACGTCCATCCTTTTCAAATTTATAATCCCCAAACTTTGGCTGAATATGTGTCACAGTTTGGAACGACGACATTCGTAAATGACAACTTGTTTCTGCTTTTGCATTGCGGAAAAAAGAAAGCGTTTTCTATATTGGAAGAACTGAAAAAACAGCCTGTCCACTACTATTGGTGGTCAAGGTATGACTTGCAGACTGAAGTGTTGAATGAAGATCAAATTTTATCGATCGATTACCGAAAACGTTGGGGAGAACACCCGGACGTCATCCAGGGAGGAGAAATGACAGGCTGGCCGCGCCTCTTGGACGGCGATGATCTGCTCCTTCATTGCATGCAGTGCACGAAAAGAAGGAGAAAGCGGATCGAGGGTCATTTTCCGGGGGCATCGGAAAAAACGCTCACGAAGATGAAGCTTTTCGGCGCTGACGCAGATCATGAAGCCATGACTGGAAAGGAAGTGCTGAAGCGGCTTGAACTTGGATACCACGTCGGCTTGAGGCAGTCTTCCATCCGTCCTGATTTGCGAAAGATTTTGCGCGAGCTGCACGAAGACGGCTTTCACCATTATGACCATATGTTTTATACAACGGACGGTGCAACGCCGAACTTTTATAAAGAAGGCATGACAAACAAGCTGATTGAAATTGCCATCGAAGAGGGCGTGCCGCTGATCGATGCCTATAATATGGCTTCGTTTAATATCGCTAAGTATTATCATATGGAGGATATCCTCGGTGTGGTGGCACCGGGCAGATACGCAACGCTCAACATTTTGAATAGCCCTGATGAACCGAATCCGGAGACAGTTTTGGCAAAAGGGCGGCTGATCAAATCAGGCGGCGTAAATATGAATGCGTTTTCAGTTCCGGATTGGCAAAAAGGGGGTCTTGTCCCTCTGAACCTTTCATATGATCTAACGATGGATGACTTGCAGTTTTCCATGCCGCTCGGCTTAAAAATGAGGAATTCCGTGATTATGGAGCCTTATACGATTGAGATTGACAACTCTGTCAACCAGCTTTCTTTTGACCATGATGAAAGCTATCTCTCGCTGTTCGACAAATACGGAAAATGGCGTGTCAATACGATGCTGAAGGGCTTTGCAACCCGCGTCCAAGGGTTCGTCAGCTCCTATTCGACAACGGGAGATATTATCGCGGTCGGCAAAAACAAGGAAGACATGCTTTTGGCCTTCAAGCGGATGAAAGAAATCGGGGGAGGTATCGTATTAGCGGAAAACGGAAAAATCCTGCACGAAATTCCTCTTCATTTAAGCGGCGGTGCATCAAATGAGATGTATGAAAAGGTGCTTGAAAGGGAAAAGACGTTAAAAGAGCTTTTGTTTGAAAGAGGCTATACGTTTGACGACCCGATCTACACCCTGCTCTTTTTGCAAAGCACTCATCTGCCTTATATTAGGGTGACGCCGAAAGGGATCTTTGATGTGATGAAAAAAACTGTACTCTTTCCATCGATAATGCGTTAAAATATAAAAGAGCGGGAGCTAATCTATGGTGAATCGATATGTAAGAGTACTGCTTTGTTTTGCTTCTCTTTTACTGCTTGCATCGTGCCAGTCGCAGGAACAGCAGGAAAAGGAAAAGAACATTCATCCGCTGACAGGATTGAAGGCGGACGGAGATATTCGGCAGCGGCCCATTGCCGTTGTGGTGAACAATCATTCAAAAGCACGGCCGCAGTCGGGATTAAGCAAGGCTGACATTGTCATTGAAGCTCTCAGTGAAGGACCGATCACACGATTGTTGGCGATCTATCAAAGCGACATGCCTGAAGCGGTTGGCCCAGTCCGCAGCGCCCGGGAGTATTTCATTGATTTGGCTCTCGGTTTTGACAGCCTCTTGGTGCATCACGGCTGGAGTCCGGGTGCAAAAAGCCGCCTGTTGAACGGCGACGCCGATCATATCAATGGGATGGATTACGACGGCAGCCTGTTTTGGAGGGCCGATTTTCGGGAAGCGCCGCATAATTCGTACACGTCATATAAAAATGTAAAGCAAGCAGCAGATGACAAAGGATATGCCATCGAAACCCGCACAGAACCGCTCACTTTTAAAGCAAGCCCTGACAAACCTTCGGATGCGCTTTATTCTATACGGTTAGATTACGGAACAAAATCCGTTACAAACCGTGTCGAATATGGTTATGATAAAAAGGTTGAAGGCTATGTGAGAAAGTCAGACGGTATTTTGACAACAGACCTTGAAACAGAAGAACCGGTTGTTCTTCAAAACATTCTAATAGCGGAAGCCGAACATCATATGAAAGATGCGTACGGGAGAAGGGATATTGACCTTCGTTCAGGCGGAAAAGGACTCCTTTTGCAAAACGGGGAAGTCCATCGGATCAGCTGGAAGAACGAAAACGGCCGGATCATACCGAAGACGGACGGCAAGACCGTTCCGTTTGTGCCGGGAAAAACGTGGATCAATGTCGTTCCCGATCTCAGCAAGGTTTCTATTAGCAAAGGAGAAGGTGTGTAAAGATGCAGATCGATAAATTGCGCGGGAGAGAGCTGGACCAGCTTTTTCAATCCATACTATCACTAAAAGATCTCGAAGAATGCTATCGTTTTTTCGATGATTTATGCACAATAAATGAAATTCAGTCATTGGCTCAGCGGCTCGAAGTAGCCAGAATGCTGCGCGACGGTAACACGTATCACAAAATTGAGACGGAAACCGGAGCGAGCACCGCGACCATTTCCAGGGTGAAACGCTGCCTGAACTACGGAAATGACGCTTATATCATGGCGCTGGACCGCGTCAAAGCAAATCAATCTGAATCATCTTCATGATGTCATGAAACCGCCTGGCTCAGGGCACTGAGCACCGGCGGTTTTTTTGTGCTTTCTGCACGTTTATCGTTTATTCGTTATCCGTTTTTCGAAAGGGGCTGAATTTGTTATAATATTTAAATGGTAAGAACGAATGGAGGAGCTTTTTTCATGTACGATATTACCGAGTGGAAGCATGTCTTTAAACTCGATCCGAATAAAGATATTACGGATGATCAGCTTGAACAGCTGTGCGAATCTGGAACAGACGCGGTTTTGATCGGCGGAAGCGATCATGTCACAGAAGATGATGTCCTTCGGCTGATGTCAAAAGTGCGCCGCTTTTTAGTGCCGTGCGTCCTGGAAGTGTCGACGATTGACGCGATCGTCCCGGGATTTGATCTCTATTTTATTCCGACTGTGCTCAACAGTAGAGATACCGACTGGATTGCCGGCTTACATAAAAAGGCGATGAAAGAATACGGCGAGCTGATGTCACCTGATGAGATTGTTGTTGAAGGGTACTGTATTTTGAATCAGGACTGCAAGGCTGCCGCTTTGACAAACGCAGATACCGAGCTTGACATTGAGGATATTAAAGCATACGCCCGCGTGGCAGAACATCTTTTCCGCCTCCCGGTCTTTTATCTTGAATACAGCGGCATGCTGGGGGATTCGGAGACCGTTAAGGAAACAAAAGCGGTGCTTCAGGAAACGACGCTGTTTTACGGCGGCGGCATCAAAGATGCGGAGACGGCGGTAAAAATGGCTGAGCACGCCGATGTGATCGTCGTCGGAAACGCGATTTATGAGAATTTCGAAGATGCGCTGCAAACGGTAAAGGCCGTAAAAGGATGAGCACAACGAACCGGATTGGTTTATAATAGAGCATATGTTTGAATAGGCGGTGAACGGAATTGAATTACATTAGCGACCAATTATTAAGCGGATTAAACAAGATGCAGCAGGAAGCGGTCAAAACGACGGACGGTCCGCTTTTGATCATGGCCGGAGCAGGAAGCGGAAAGACGCGGGTATTGACGCACCGCATTGCGTATTTAATGGCGGAGAAGCGCGTTGCCCCGTGGAACATTTTGGCGATTACATTTACGAACAAAGCGGCCAGAGAAATGAAAGAACGTGTGGAACGCATTCTCGGACCGGGAGCGGACGACATCTGGATTTCGACGTTCCACAGCATGTGTGTGAGAATTTTGCGGAGAGATATCGACAGAATCGGCATCAACCGGAATTTCTCGATTCTTGATACGTCAGATCAGCTTTCCGTCATTAAAGGAATCTTAAAGGAAAGAAACATCGATCCGAAAAAATTCGATCCCAGAAGCATACTCGGATCGATCAGCAGTGCGAAAAACGAATTGATCGACCCGGAAGAGTACGAGAAAACAGCCGGCGGTTTTTTTGAACAAGTCGTCAGCGATGTCTACAAGGATTATCAGAAAAAACTGCGGAAAAACCAGTCGCTCGATTTTGACGATCTGATCATGACGACGATCATCCTGTTTGACCGGGTGCCGGAAGTGCTCGAATACTACCAGCGGAAATTCCAATACATTCATGTCGATGAGTATCAGGATACGAACAGGGCGCAGTATTTGCTCGTCAAAAAAATGGCGCAGCGCTTCGAAAACATCTGCGTCGTCGGGGACTCCGACCAGTCGATCTACAGATGGCGCGGAGCGGACATTGCCAACATTCTGTCGTTTGAAAAAGACTATCCGAATGCAAGCGTCATTCTGCTCGAACAAAACTACAGGTCGACAAAGCGGATATTGAACGCGGCCAATGAAGTGATTCAGAACAACTCCAACAGAAAGCCGAAAAACCTCTGGACCGAAAATGACGAAGGAGCGAAAATCTCCTACTTCAGAGGCGACAACGAATTTGGCGAAGGCCAATTTGTCGCGGGCAAAATCAGGGAGCTCGTCGGCTCGGGAAAACGATCTTTCTCTGATATCGCGATTTTGTACCGGACGAACGCTCAATCGCGTGTCATCGAGGAAACGCTGATGAAAGCGAACATCAACTACAACATTGTCGGCGGCACGAAGTTCTATGACAGGAAAGAGATCAAAGACATCCTTGCGTATTTGCGCCTCGTCGCAAATCCTGACGACGATATCAGCTTTGCGCGGATCGTAAATGTGCCGAAGCGCGGCGTCGGTGCGACTTCAGTCGATAAAATCGCGGCTTATGCCGATATGAACGGAATGTCTTTATTTGAAGCGCTCGGACAGGTTGACTTTATCGGCCTCAGCGCAAGAGCGGCGAACGCGCTTGACGAGTTCAGACAGACGATCGAAAACCTGACGAACATGCAGGAATACTTATCTGTCACAGAGCTTACGGAAGAAATTCTTGAAAAAACCGAATACCGCGAAATGCTGAAAGCGGAAAAATCCCTGGAAGCGCAGAGCCGTCTTGAAAATATCGACGAGTTTCTCTCCGTAACGAAAAACTTTGAACAGCAAAGCGAAGATAAATCGCTCGTCGCCTTTTTGACGGATTTGGCCCTTATCGCCGATATCGATCAGCTTGATCAGAAGGAAGAAGAGACCGGAAATCAAGACGCGGTCATCTTGATGACGCTTCATGCCGCAAAAGGACTCGAATTCCCGGTCGTGTTCCTGATGGGGCTTGAAGAAGGGGTATTCCCGCACAGCCGCTCCCTGATGGAGGAAGCGGAGATGGAAGAAGAACGGAGACTCGCATACGTCGGCATCACGAGGGCTGAGGAAGAGCTTTATTTAACTAACGCGCGGATGCGGACATTGTTCGGGAGAACGAATATGAACCCGGAATCAAGGTTCATTGCGGAAATACCGGAAGAATTATTGGACAATCTAAACGAGAAGAAAAAAGATCTGAAAACGCCGTTTGGAAGAAAGCCGGAGCGGAGAGGCCCGGTTACCCGGCCGGCTGCATCGTACAGCAAAACCGGCGGCGACGGTGTCAATTGGGCAGTCGGCGACAAAGCCTCCCATAAAAAGTGGGGCGTCGGAACCGTTGTCAGCGTCAAAGGATCCGGCGAATCGACTGAGCTTGACATCGCCTTCCCGAGCCCGACCGGAGTGAAGCGTCTTCTCGCGGCCTTTGCGCCTATTGAAAAGCAATAAATGGCAAAAGACCTGAAATGAAAGGACGAAACCAATGGAAAAAGAAGCAGCTAAACGCCGTGTGGAACAACTGCATGCATTGATTAACAAATACAACTACGAATATCACACCCTTGACGACCCAAGCGTGCCTGATTCCGAATATGACAAGCTGATGAAGGAACTTATTGCTCTTGAAGAAGAGCACCCCGACCTGAAAACGCCGGACTCTCCTTCTCAGCGCGTCGGCGGAGCCGTTTTGGACGCCTTTCAAAAAGTGCAGCATAAAACGCCGATGCTGAGCCTCGGCAACGCGTTTAATGAAGAAGATCTGCGCGACTTTGACCGCCGCGTCCGCCAGGCGGTCGGAGATGTTGAGTACAACGTCGAATTTAAAATAGACGGTCTTGCTGTTTCACTGCGCTATGAAAACGGCGTATTTGTCAGAGGTGCGACAAGAGGCGACGGAACAACGGGCGAGGATATTACGGAAAATTTGAAGACCATCAGAAACATTCCCCTCCGAATGAAGCGCGATCTTTCAATTGAAGTACGCGGCGAGGCTTTTATGCCGAAGCGCTCCTTTGAATTGCTGAACAAAACGCGGCTCGAACGGGATGAAGAGCCGTTCGCCAACCCGCGGAACGCCGCTGCCGGCTCATTAAGGCAGCTCGATCCGAAAATCGCCGCGAAACGAAATCTCGATATCTTCGTCTACAGTATAGCGGAGCTTGACGAAATGGGCGTTGAAACGCAAAGCCAGGGACTTGATTTCCTCGACGAACTCGGCTTTAAAACCAATCATGAAAGAAAAAAATGCAGCACGATCGAAGAAGTCATTGAGATCGTCGAAGAGCTCAAGACAAAACGCGCCGACCTCCCGTATGAAATCGACGGGATCGTCATTAAAGTCAACTCCCTTGATCAGCAGGAAGAACTCGGCTTTACGGCAAAAAGCCCGCGCTGGGCAATCGCCTACAAGTTTCCTGCCGAAGAGGTTGTCACAACGCTTTTGGACATTGAATTAAGCGTCGGCCGGACGGGTGCAGTAACCCCGACTGCGATTCTCGAACCTGTAAAAGTGGCGGGAACGACCGTCCAAAGAGCCTCTCTCCACAACGAAGATTTGATTAAAGAGAAGGATATCAGACTGCTGGACAAAGTCGTTATTAAAAAAGCAGGAGACATCATTCCCGAGGTTGTCAACGTGCTCGTCGAACAGAGGACGGGAGAAGAGAAAGAATTCAACATGCCGAAGGAATGCCCGGAATGCGGAAGCGAGCTTGTCAGAATTGAAGGAGAAGTCGCGCTTCGCTGCATCAATCCGGAGTGCCCGGCTCAGATCAGGGAAGGCCTGATCCATTTCGTTTCCCGGAACGCGATGAATATAGACGGTCTTGGCGAGCGCGTCATCACCCAGCTGTTCCGCGAAGACCTCGTCCACAATGTCGCCGATCTGTATAAGCTGACGCGCGAGCAGCTGATCAATCTCGAGCGGATGGGGGAAAAATCGACCGACAACTTATTGAAGTCGATTGAAAAATCGAAGGAGAATTCATTGGAACGGCTTCTCTTCGGACTCGGCATCCGCTTCATCGGCGCCAAAGCGGCCAAGACACTGGCGATGCATTTTGAAACGCTTGACAGACTCAAAAAAGCGACAAAAGAAGAATTGGTCGAAGTCGATGAAATCGGCGAGAAGATGGCGGACGCCCTCGTCACTTATTTTGAAAAAGAAGAGATTTTAAAGCTGTTGGACGAGCTTGAAGAACTCGGGGTGAACACCGAGTATAAAGGCCCGAAAAAAGCGGCCGCTGAAGCGAGCGATTCGTATTTTGCGGGAAAAACGATCGTCCTGACCGGGAAGCTCAACGAAATGTCGCGGAACGACGCGAAAGCGGAAATCGAAGCGCTCGGCGGAAAAATCACAGGCAGTGTAAGCAAAAAAACCGATCTCGTCATTGCCGGCGAAGCGGCAGGCAGCAAACTGGCGAAAGCTGAAGAGCTGAACATCGAAGTATGGGATGAAGCAAGACTGATCAGTGAGCTAAAGAAATAAGAGGAGTGTTTTCTATTGAAAAAGATATTATGTTTGGCGGCTGCTGCGGGTATGCTCATGCTCTCAGCCTGTGCGCCGAATTTTGGGGGAGAAGAAGAGCAGGAGATGGTGCAGAAAACGGATAAGTCGAAAGAAAAAGCCATCATTCCGAAATACAACATCTCCGATTCTTATTATAAAATGGTTCTTCCTTTCAAGGCGGGGAAAGCCCGCGGCTTGACGACCGAACGCCTGAATACGCGGCTGGATATCGATGAATTTGAGACAGGCATGATGCGCCTTGCGCAAGATTCATTTTCTACTGACGATTACCTTTTTCAAGAAGGACAATACCTGGATGAGGATACAGTTACGAGCTGGCTCGCCCGCAAAAAAACGGGAGACGACCTGAAAAAAGCGGAGAAAGACGATAAAAACTTCAAAAACCTCGGACTGAACCCCGCCCTTTCCGGGAGCGGGTCAACAGAGAAGCAAAACGAAGAAAGCCCGGTATACCTCGCCCATATGCTTGAGCATGACTACCTCGTCCGCAAAGACAAGGATACGATTGAGCTCGGCGGCGTCGTGATCGGCCTTGCGCTGAACTCTGTCTACTACTACCGCGAAAATGTCGGCGACCCGCAAAAAGAAGTGACCATCAGCGACAAAAAGCTGAGGCAGGAAGGCGAAAAAATCGCCGAGGAAGTGGCGAAACGGATCAGAAACATGGATGATTTGAAAAACATTCCGCTGACCATCATGCTCTACAAGCAGGCGCCTAAGTCATCGATCGTCCCTGGAAACTTTATCGCCAAAACCGATGTGAAATCAGGGACAAGCGAGCTCGGCGGCTGGGATAAAATCAATGAAGAGTACACGTTCTTCCCTTCAACAGAAGGTTCAGAGAAACATCCGGATGACGCGGAGCTCTTCAAACGCTTTAAAAACAAAGTCGATACGTATTTTCCAAACTACACAGGGGTTGTCGGCACGGCTCTCTATAAAGACGACCAAATGCAGGACATGAAAATCAACATCCCGATGCAGTTTTACGGCAAAAGCGAAGTCATCGCCTTTACCCAGTTCTTGACCGGTGAAGTAATGGATTACTACGGCAAAAGCGGACTGAACGTTGAGATCAACATTAATTCGTCAGCCGGGCAGGAAGCCGTTATCCTGAAAAAGCCGGGAGACAAGGAACCGACTGTTCATATTTATGATTCATAAAAAAGAAGCAGCCTTCTCGGCTGCTTCTTTTTGTCACGCGGAAACAGGAATAAGGAGACCTATCATTCATTCACGGTGCGCCAACAAAATATTTTTTTATAGTATTCTGAATAAAATACTATTGCAAAATTAGGATACAACTCTTATAATTGATTATACAGAATATAGTATATTGTTTTGAGGAAGATGAATTATGTGGGAAAAATTTTACTCTAAAAATGGTTTGGCTGCTAAAAATATTGCTAAAGAATTGATGAATATCAAAGCAGGTGAAAAAATTCCCCGCATCTCAGACTACTGTCATAAGTTATCCATCGGCAGGGGGACTGTCCAAAGTGCGCTGAATTTATTGGTTGATATGAAAGCGATTCATTTGGAGGCTAGAGGCCATTTAGGAACGTTTTTGGTAAGTAAGGATAACAATTTATTACTTGAGATTGCAGGTATTGCACCATTAATCGGCTCAATGCCACTTCCGTATTCAAGGAAATATGAAGGGCTGGCAACAGGGATTGTGGAAGGGTTTGAATCAACCGGAAAAACAGTTAACTTGATCTATATGCGTGGCGGAGTGAATCGAATTGAAGCAGTCCGAACAAAAAGAAGTGATTTTGCAATTGTTTCTAAGATGACGGCAGATCATATCATAGCAGAATATCCAAATTTGAAAATTTTTAAGAAATTCGGGGAAAGCAGTTATGTATCTTCCCATAAAATCTTCTTAGCTCATCCAGATGAGGAAATAGGTAAGGATGTCGTAAGAGTAGGTGTTGATTTGGAGTCCCTGGATCAGAAACAATTAACATTGGCTGAATTTGAAAATAAAAATGCAGAGTTTGTCAATGTGAATTATATGCAGCTTTTCGATATGCTTCTTTCAAAACAAATTGATGCAGCAGTTTGGAATGCCGATGACAAAAGAATGATTCAAACGTTTAAAGCAATCGATTTTTTTTCACCGAAAGCCAAGAAAATTTCCAAGGATACAACTGAAGCCGTTATTGTTATTGAAGGAGACAGAGAAAAAGAAATAGCAGAAAAGTGGAATTTGGTTAATGAGAAACAAATATTATACACTCAAAAAAGTGTAGAAAAAGGAGAGAAAATACCGCGCTACTAAAATGCCGGCCCATCCGACTTGTCATTCAATACATGAGGCGATGGGTCAGCATTTGAAATTTAAAATACTAAATACAGTATATTGGAGGAACTGGCGTGAACCAAATACAGCTGGAAGAAAAGTTGTCTATTTTACTAACGAGTCGAGTGATTACAAAAAATGCTTTCAACACAACTTTGAACACATTTGTTTTCTTATCAAAAAAGCTGAAAAAGGAGGTGATCAAAGACTCTGAAATGTTTTGGACGCACATGGCGATGGCTTTAACTAGAATTGAGAGGGGAGAAAGCGAAGAAAGTCCTGCAATTGCCATCATCAATGAAGTGTACGAAACACCATATAAAAATGCTATAGAAGAAGTGATAGATTTTATACATTCACTGGCAGGTTTAGAACTTCCAGAAGGTGAGCGTGTCTATTTTTATCTTCATCTTCATAAAGTCATAGAATCTAATGAATAGGAGGGTTTTATTATGGTGAGAATCGTAATAGGCGGACAGTTGAAAAAACAAGCGATTGAAAAACTTGTTAAAGAAATTGGGGGAAGCAATGTAGAAGTTTTGGTTAAAGGTGATTTGGACGCTGTTATGGCTGTGAAAAACAATAAGGTAGATTATTATATTGGCGCCTGTGAAACAGGATCCGGTGGTGCGCTTGCAATGGCAATTGCATTATTAGGCAAAGATAAATGCGTCACCTTGGCTTCGCCAAGTACCATAAAAAACAAGGAAGAGATCGAGAAGGAAGTAGAAAGCGGCAAAATTGCCTTTGGTTTTACAGCTTCGTCTTCACAAAATATATTAAACATTTTAATTCCTTATTTATTAAAATAAATGAATTTTTTTCTTTATATTTTGTTACACCGGCTTCAACTGTATACATTTTTTTCAGTTAAAGAAAGCGCTTTCCTGGATGATTTAAGAAGCACGGATGACATGATGTACAGAAGATGAGAAAAATCATAGAGGTGAATAATGAATGGACCTTTCTTTAATTCAATGTCTTGTCATAGCGGCTGTTGGTGCATTAGGTTCTATACTAGTAAATCGCGGAGTAGCAGTGTTTAATGATGGTTTGCGACCGATTATGCCTGAATACCTTGAGGGGAGAATGACAAGAGGGGAGCTTGCTGCAACAAGTTTTGCATTAAGTTTTGGCTTAATCATAGGGTTTGGTATTCCGCTTTCAATAGGAGCAACAATCATTATTGGACACAGCATTTTATTGGCGTGTGACATTATTGGCATTTGGACTCCGGAAAACAAAATAGGCATGGTAACTGCAGGGGTTATTGGAGCCGTTTATAGTATTGGAATCGTTTTAGGACTGCAATTTGTAGTAGATTTATTTGGCATGTTTCCCGTAAATTTTATAGATTCTTTAAGTCTTATTGGTCAGCCTATTATTATTGCATTTACAGTATTTCCAGCTGTAGCGGTTGGATATCAGCACGGTTTAAAAAAAGCCGCCGTCACTGCAATCGTCACTTTGGCTTCTTATCTCTTATTCGAGAAGTTTGGAACATTTCAAGCGGCAGGATATAAAATTTCGCTCAGTCCTGAAGGAATGGCTTTATTAGCAGGAATGTTAATGATGATTTATTATGCTGCGAGAATTAGAGGCGGAGATGAATCTACTAATGCAAATTTAGTGAATATATTTAATGAGCGTGTAAATCGAATTAAAAAAAACCGCTGGTTATTAGCTCTTATGGGAGGACTTGTTTCTTTAACATCATCCATGCTGATTTTAGCAGTGGATGCAATGCCTCAAGCATTGATTAATAAAGAGCTTTACACAGAGGCGGCAATCGCTACATTTGCACGTGGAATTGGCTTCATCCCTTTAGTTTTTTCAACTGCGATCGTAACAGGAGTTTATGGTTTAGCTGGTACCACTTTGGTATTTGCAATCGGTCTTATTTTCAGGGATATACCGATTTTAGCATTTCTGTTGGGCTTTTTAGTCATGTATTTAGAGGTCGTATCATTATCCGCAGTATCAAAAAGTATGGACAAACTGCCTGGTGTAAGGGAGATGGGGGAGCATATTCGCACTTCGCTGTCAGATGTTCTAGGAATGGCTATATTAATTGGCAGTGCGATGGCAGGGGAAAAAATTGCTCCCGGTATTGGCTTCTTCTGGGTGATTGGATTTTATTTAATAAACCGAATTGCATCAAAACCACTTGTTGAATTGGCTGTCGGCCCTATTGCAGTTATATTGTTGGGGATTGTTGCCAATCTTCTCTATGCAGTCGGTTTATGGCAGGTTGGCTAAATCATCGAAAGAGGGGAAGTTTCCGAATGTTGAAAGACGGAATGACCTATATGCATGAACATACAACGATAGACCTTTCCGAAGTAAAAAACAATGAGGATTGTAAGTTGGATGTATTTTCTGAAACCGTTAGAGAATTTAAAAGTTTATACGAAAAGGGCGTACTCAATATTGTGGATGTCACGAATATTGGAATGGGGAGAAATATTACATACGTTCAAAAAGTAGCAGAAGAAACAGGCATTAATATTGTCTTTTCAACTGGTTTCTACCAAGATACTTTTTACCCGATCCATGTGTTTCGCGAACCAAAAGAAAAGTTGGCAGAAAGAATGGTAATGGAGATTGTTGAAGGAATTAGAGGAACAGATGCTAAAGCCGAGCTGATCGGTGAAATTGGAACAAGTTATAATAAATGGACGGAAACCGAACAAAAAGTATTTGAAGCGGTTGTTGTGGCGCATAAGCAAACAAAAAAACCAATATCAACCCATACTTCCATAGGAACATTAGGGCATGAACAAGTAGAGTTTTTTAAAAAACATGAAGTTGATTTAAACCGAGTGGTGATAGGGCATGTTGATTTATCAGGAGATGCCGATTATATATTGAAAATGCTGAGAGAAGGTGTGTATGTAGAATTCGATACAATAGGTAAAGAAAATTATATGCCTGATCGTGTTCGGGCAGAAATGTTGAAAAAGATACAGGCTAAAGGGTATATAGACAAGGTTCTGCTGTCTATGGACATCACCAGAAAATCACATTTGGTATATAAAGGCGGGGTGGGCTATTCATATTTGATAGACACGTTTATCCCTCTCTTGCAAACCTATGGAATAACTGATGAATCAATTGATAAGATGTTGATTAAAAATCCTCGCGCTTTTATGAAAGGGGAGAGTGAATGAGCATGGAAACTTATCCTCTATATAGTCTATCTATTGAAGAAGCCATGCATAGACAATTTAAGTTGGTGGATGTCATCACAAGACATTTTCGAGGAGAGGAATTGCTTTCACTTGGCGATTTAGGCGTTGTAAAAGGAATGAATAAACCGCGGTTCACAAAAAAAATAGAAGAGACACTAGCCGATTTCTTTGGCACAGAGAAAGCAATGTTAGTTCGTGGTGCAGGAACAGGGGCATTGAGATTTGGTTTTATGAGTTTTTTAAAGCCAGGTGACGAGATCCTTGTCCATGATGCACCTATATATCCAACAAGTAAAACAACGTTAGAGTCGATGGGGGTCTTGCCAATATACGCGGATTTTCACGATTCTGAACAAATAAAAAAAGCCATCCTCAAACACCCGAAGTTAAAAGGTGTATTGATTCAGCATACGAGGCAAAAAATAGATGACCATTATGATTTGGCTGAAACGATAAAAAAAATTCGTTCCATTCATTCTAGTCTAGTCATTATTACGGATGACAACTATGCTGCGATGAAAGCGGAAAAGGTTGGAGCGCAAGTCAAAGCCGATTTGTCCACCTTTTCATTGTTCAAGCTACTAGGTCCGGAAGGTATTGGAGTCATTTTAGGCAAAAATGATTTAATACAAAGAATAGAAAATTTAAACTATTCAGGCGGAAGCCAAGTTCAAGGTTATGAAGCTTTAGAAGCTTTAAGGGGCCTGGTATATGCGCCGGTTATGCTGGCAATTCAAGCAAGTGTCAATGATCAGTTAGTTCACTCGCTTAATAATGGAGCCATTAAAGGTGTTAAAAAGGCTTATTTGGCAAATGCACAATCAAAAGTCTTACTTGTAGAGTTTGTTAAACCAATTGCCGAAAAAGTGCTCCATCATGCTAATGAATTGGGAGCGGCACCCCATCCGGTAGGTGCTGAATCAAAATACGAGTTTGCACCAATGTTTTATAGAGTGTCTGGCACTTTTTTATCTGCAGATCCATCACTGGCCAAAAAAATGATCCGCATTAATCCATTAAGAAGCGGTCCTGAGACCATTTTAAGAATTCTAAACATATCCGTTCACCGAGCAACAGAAAATCTTAGTGTAAATCCTTCAATAGGGGATGATATAAATGAATAAAAGAGTCATTATCATAATATTAGACAGCTTAGGTGTCGGTTATATGGAAGATGCAAGCGATTATCACCCTTTAGACGTTGGCGCTAATACTTTCTATCACATACTTGATACGGTGCCTTCTTTAAACATTCCAAATCTCGAAAAATTGGGTATAAACAAAATCTTGCACCATCCTAAATTGAAAAATGTAGACCATATTGCCAGCTATGGTGTTTTGAACCTGATGCATCAAGGAGCAGACAGTTTTGAAGGGCATAATGAAATCATGGGGACAAAGCCAAAAAAGACATATTTAGCTCCTTTTGCAGAACATATCAATCATGTTAAACTCGCTTTGGAAGATCAGGGTTATAAAGTTAACATACCAAATTCAGATTTGCCGTATCTATTAGTAAACGATTTAGTAGTCGTGGCTGATAATATCGAAACAGATTACGGGCAAATTTATAATGTAAGCGCTCCGCTGGATTATATTCCGTTTGATGAAGTGTTGAAAATAGGAAGATGCGTCCGTCATCATGTTAAAGTAAATCGTGTGATTGTTCTTGGAGGAGAAAATGTAACACCCGAACACTTGCAGAGGTCAGTTGAAAGAAGAGAAGACGGATTAGTAGGAGTGAATTCGCCTAAATCTAATGTATACAAGCAGGGGTATCAAGTCCGTCACTTAGGTTTTGGTATCTCTCCCGAGAAGCAGCTGCCAACATTGGCGAAAAATGGGGGAATGGAAGTTTCTCTTATCGGAAAAATGCAGGACATTATTTATTGTAAAGGTGCAAATAGGTTTCCGGGTGTAGATACGGAACAAGTTATGAAGGATATTATACAGGAGACGGACCGTGTCAAAAAAGGCGTGATTGCTGCCACAGTACAAGAAACCGATTTAGCCGGACATGCACAGAATCCTGTGCGTTATGCGAATCGGATTGAAATGGTAGATCAATATTTGCCGGAAATTCTCCGTAAAATGACAGATCAGGATCTGCTGATGATTAGTGCAGATCACGGGAATGACCCTACGATCGGCCATAACCAACACACACGGGAAAAAACGTATTTGCTGGCTTATCACAAAAAGTTATCCCCCGCAAATATCGGGGAAAGAAAAACGCTATCCGACATTGCTGCAACTTCTGCTGATTATCTAGGGCTTCGCAATACTGAAAACGGCAGTTCATTCCTTCATTTAATGCAAAAAGGAAAAGAGGAGACAGACTGATGTTTTTGGAATCTACATTAAAATATAATAAAAAATTAATAGAAGCTGCATTGGATTTTCATCAGCGGGGAATCATTTCACCTAACACTTATGTATTAGATTTGGACACTGTCAAGAAAAATACAAAAGTTTTAAGCGAAAAAGCCAGAAAACAGGATATTGAACTATTTTTTATGACAAAGCAATTTGGCCGTAATCCGTTGGTAGCACAAGCTATCGCCGAAAGCGGAATTGACAAAGCGGTTGCTGTAGACCCGTGGGAGGCAATCACACTCAGCCAAAATGGAATCAAAATTGGGCATGTCGGACATCTTGTTCAAATACCTATTCATATGATTCCGGCTATATTAAAGCTTCATCCTGACTATGTTACGGTTTTCAGTCTTGCAAATGCTCGAAACATTAGTAGAGCAGCTAAGGAAATGGGAAGAAAACAAAAAGTGTTTTTACGTATCGCAAACAAAGAGGATTATATATATAAAGGTCAAGAGGGAGGGTTCACTTTTGAACAAATCGTTAAGGATATCGAATCGATTGAACAGTTAGAAGGAATTGAAATTGCAGGTTTAACAAGCTTTCCTTGTATATTGATTAAAGACGGCCTTCCAACAGTTACTCCGAATGTAACATCCATGCAAACCGTAAAATCTTTTTTAATGGAAAGAGGGTATAAAAGGCTTGAGATGAATATGCCAAGTGCAACATCTTGTGGAACAATCAAATTGTTGAAGGAAAATGGTGCAACTCAAGGCGAACCCGGTCATGCTTTAATTGGAACGACGCCCATTCATGCAACGAAAAAACTCGCAGAAAGACCTGCAATGTTATATGTAACTGAAGTATCCCACATATCTAATCATCATGCTTATGTTTTCGGCGGTGGATTCTATCCGCGTTCACATATGAAAGCGGCGCTGGTTGGAACAAACAAAAATCATCTTAAGAAGGTTCAAGCTATTGAAATGACACCTGATCATATTGATTATTATGGCGCATTAAACACAGTTGAAGCAAAAGTCGGCGATACGGCAATATTTGCTTTTCGTACACAAGTCTTTGTCACGAATGCGCATATTGCAATCTTAAAAAACGTTTCTGAAGATCCTGAACTTATCGGTGTATTTGATTCTAAAGGAAATGTAATCGAGTAAATGATCGTTATCAGCGGAATATCGGAGTTCTTGAATAATGGATTGTCTTACTGAGGTGTAGCGAAGACGCCTTGTCTTTTTGAAGTGCAGTTTAATACAGTAGTCCGTCTTGGACATGTTATTTTGCGGAAAGGAGAACGACGTGAAAATTATTCATGTATCAGGTTATGAAGAAATGAGTGAAAAATCAGCTGATTTAATGACTGAGCTCATTAACAATTCAAAAAATCCTGTTATCGGTTTTGCAACAGGTTCGACACCGCTAGGTTTGTATAAATGCCTGATCAAAAAGTATCGGCAAAAGGAAATATCATTTAAGAATGTTACTGCTTTTAATTTAGACGAGTACGTTGGACTGGCTAAAGAAAATAAAAACAGCTACCATTATTATATGAATGAAATATTATTCAAACATCTGGATATTAGGCAAAGGAATATCAATATCCCAAATGGGATGGCGGAAGATTTGGAACAAGAATGCATCAGTTACGACAGACTTGTTTCCGAAAAAGCAATTGACATACAAATATTAGGGATGGGATTGAATGGTCATATCGGTTTTAATGAACCGGGGACAAGCTTTAAAAGCAGAACCCATATCGTTGATTTGGATAAATCAACCCGGCAGGCAAATTCCCGGTTCTTTCGTTCCTTGGACGAAGTACCGACAAAGGCATTGACCATGGGAATTGAAACAATAATGGAAAGTAAGCGGATCCTTCTGCTCGTGTCTGGAAATGAAAAATCTGAAGCATTGGCACGGCTGCTGAACAGCACCCGTGTCTCCCAAGAGTTCCCTGCTTCAATTTTAAGGAAACATAATGATGTGATTGTGATGGCAGATGATGCGGCCTTAAATAAAATTCAATAACAGACATCGGCTGATGACATTAAAAAAATTTCAAGAGATCTCCTAGCGATCAATCAGTAAAAAACGACTGAATATAGCAAATTTCCACCCTGCTGGTAAGGAATTACATATACGCTTGTCCTCATATTATTTATTCGAACATTTGAAAAGGGGAGAATAGAGGAAATTGAATAAATCCTCTAGGCGAGAGAAAGCTCCATCCTATAGAACCGACCGTCCATATTTATGATTCACAAAAAAAGCAGCCAAAGGGCTGCTTTTTTTAAAGCGTATCGCATTTTACGCCGACGACGCCGTCGATCGCTTTGATATCGTAATAGACATCGGTGACATACCGTTTCTTATGAACCATGATTTTCGTTTCCATGACCGGAAATTCATTATCGCGCATATCATCGATCCGGACGGAATGAATCCGGATTTTTTTCGCTTTCATTTCCTTGAGGATATCCGTCAGTTTATCCTTGTCATTCAGAGACATGCGGACGCGGATTTCTTTTTCCTGCAATCGGTTCGGGCCGATTTTGCCGACGATCCACGGCAAAAACTCGACGCTGATTAAAATGAAAATGAGACTGACAAATGCTTCTTTATAAAAGCCCGCTCCGATGGCGACGCCGAGGCCGGCTGCTCCCCAGATCATCGCTGAAGTGGTCAGGCCGGAAATGACGTCGTTGCTTTTGCGTAAGATCACGCCCGCTCCGATGAAACCGATCCCCGATATGATTTGTGCGGGAAGCCGCAAAGGGTCCATCATAATTCTGTTCGACTTTGGAAAATGGTATGCCGCATCAATGCTGATCATTGTCAGAACACAGGAACTGATCGCAATCACGATGCACGTTTTTAAGCCGAGCGGCTTGTTTTTCAGCTCCCTTTCGAGACCGATGACCATTCCGATTAATGTTGCGATGCCAAGCTTCAACAGTGTTTCTGTTTCAATATGCCAATCCATGCCCATGATCTCCTTTCCGACAATATCTTATATGATTGATATGATTTTCTCACAGACGCTATGGATCGACAACTGTTTTTGAAGGGGATGTCGCGGAACCATTCATCAGCAAGAAAGCCCAATACTCCTACCATTATATTGCCGGTGTGGCATCAAAAGAATTCCGTCTGAGCAAAAAAGCCGCCGGATATCGCCCGGCGGCTTTCATTGCCTGATCATTTAAGAATGTTCTTCCTCATGCGTCTGTTCCATTTCTTCAAACATATCTCTTGCTGCTTTTGCCGGCTTGTTCGTGATCATGCTGACAGCGTAAACGACAATCAAGCTCAGGAAGAAACCAGGGATCATTTCATAGATTCCCGTCTTCTCCTGCAGACCGGTCAGAATGCAAATCAGCACGGTCACGGCTCCTGTGATCATACCGGCCAATGCGCCCCACTGGTTCATCCGCTTCCAGTACAAGCTGAGAAGGATGGCGGGTCCGAATGCGGAACCAAACCCGGCCCACGCATAGCCGACCAAATCAAGGATCGTGTTGTTCGGTGTCAGAGACAGAAGGATCGCGATGACGGCGACAAGCAGAACGCTCAGACGTCCGACAAGAACGAGTTCCTTATCCGAAGCTTTGCGCCGGAAAAACGTCCGGTAAAAATCTTCCGTCATGGCGCTTGATGTGACAAGCAGCTGGGAAGACACCGTACTCATAATCGCCGCGAGCAAAGCGGAAAGCAAAAATCCGGTAATCAGCGGATGGAATAATACTTTTGAGAACACGATAAAAATCGTTTCCGGATCTTTAAGCGCTGTACCCGTTTCATGGACATACGCCACACCGATCAGTCCGACAAGCAGTGCGCCGATTACGGAGATGATCATCCAGCCCATTGCGATGCGGCGCGCAGGCTTCAGCTCTTTTACGGATGAAATCGCCATAAAGCGGACGATAATATGCGGCTGACCGAAATAGCCCAGTCCCCAGGCGAGAAATGAAATAATGCTAATGACGGTCGTTCCTTTGAAGAAATCGAGCAAGCTTGGATTGATTTCTTCGATCACATTGAAAGTCGGCGTAATTCCGCCTAATTGAGTAAAGGCAACGATCGGCACGAGCACTAAAGCGATAAACATAATCAAACCTTGCACAAAGTCAGTGAGACTGACGGCCAAAAACCCTCCGAACAGCGTATAAGCAATCACGACTGCTGCCGTTAAGAAAAGACCCATTTTATAATCGAGGCCGAACGCCGTTTCAAACAGTCTTCCTCCGGACACCATACCCGCCGACGTGTACAGTGTGAAAAACACCATAATGACGATGGCTGATGCCAGGCGCAAGATTCTCGTCGTATCATTAAACCGATTTTCGAAAAAATCCGGAATTGTAATCGCATCGTTTGCTACTTCTGTATATGTGCGCAGCCGGGGAGCGACAACCAAGTAGTTCACATAAGCTCCGATTGTTAAACCGACGGCAAGCCAGGCGCTCGAAAGTCCTGTCACATACATGGCTCCAGGCAGTCCCATCAGCATCCATCCGCTCATGTCCGACGCGCCGGCCGATAAAGCCGTAACAGCAGGCCCAAGACCTCTGCCGCCGAGCATGTAGTCATTCAAATTGGATGTCTTTCTGTAGGAATACCAGCCGATTAAGAGCATCGCGGCAAAATAAATCCCTAACGAAATAAATATTTCAACACTCACGTTTCATATCTCTCCTCTTTAAAAATAATGTGGCATCACCTCTTTAAAATTTTCGACAATACTGACTTGCGGTACGAAGAAAATTGCAGGGCCCCCTCTTTAAAAAATCAAGTATTGGAATTAAGGCGCTGCCGATTAGATCGTACTTAGTTACCTAACCTATCAAACTATTCCCCATCAATCAACCGTGAAAAACATCCGATTTTATTGAAAAAGAGCGTGATGGTTCTGATAAGCATCATAATGAAAACGCTTACAAATATTATATAAAGTAAAAATATTCTGAATATTAGTACGTGCTATTTTACTGAATTTTTCATGTGCGATAAAATAAAAGCCGCCTAATGGGGCGAAGATAGTGGTTTTGTTGATTTAGAAGGCTAAAATTTGATATGATCAGTATTATGACTAAGCGAGAATAACCTTGGAGGTGTTTTTAGTATGTCGCGTATTTCTATAGAAGAAGTAAAGCATGTCGCCCATCTTGCCAGACTGGCGATTACGGACGAGGAAGCGGCGATGTTTACCGAACAGCTTGACAGCATTATTTCATTTGCAGAAGAGCTGAACGAAGTCGATACAGAGAATGTTAAACCAACAACGCACGTATTGCAAATGAAGAATATCATGAGGGAAGATGTCCCTGATAAAGGACTTCCGGTTGAGGACGTTGTCAAAAACGCGCCTGATCATAAAGACGGCTACATCCGCGTGCCGTCAATCTTGGACTGAATAAAGGAGGGAGCGAGAAAACATGTCACTGTTTGACCATAAAATATCTGAATTAAAACGTCTCATACATAATAAAGAGATCAGCATATCAGATTTAGTCGATGAATCTTACAAACGGATTCACGAAGTTGACGGAAAGGTACAAGCCTTTTTGCAGCTTGATGAAGAAAAAGCCCGCGCATACGCCAAAGAATTGGACGAAGCGCTTGATACCCGTGATGAGCACGGCCTTCTTTTCGGGATGCCGATCGGTATTAAGGACAATATCGTAACAAAGGATCTGCGGACAACGTGCGCAAGCAAAATTCTCGAGAACTTTGACCCGATCTATGATGCAACCGTTGTTGAGCGTCTTCACGAAGCTGAAGCGGTCACCATCGGAAAGCTGAACATGGATGAATTCGCGATGGGCTCTTCCACAGAAAACTCAGGCTTTAAAAAGACAAAAAACCCGTGGAATCTCGAAACTGTTCCGGGTGGATCAAGCGGAGGCTCTGCGGCTGCGGTTGCGGCCGGGGAAGTGCCGTTTTCACTTGGATCTGACACGGGCGGATCGATTCGCCAGCCGGCATCTTTCTGCGGCGTCGTCGGCTTAAAGCCTACATATGGACGCGTTTCCAGATACGGCCTTGTCGCATTTGCTTCTTCATTGGATCAAATCGGCCCGATCACAAGATCTGTCGAAGACAACGCCTACCTTCTTCAGGCGATTTCAGGCGTCGACAAAATGGATTCGACGAGCGCCAATGTGGACGTGCCCGACTATCTGTCAGCGTTAACAGGCGACATTAAAGGACTTAAAATCGCCGTGCCGAAAGAATACCTCGGCGAAGGAGTGGGAGAAGAAGCGAGAAATTCCGTGCTTGAAGCGCTGAAAGTGCTCGAAAGCCTTGGCGCGACATGGGAAGAAGTATCGCTTCCGCACAGCAAATACGCGCTGGCGACTTACTACCTGCTTTCTTCATCTGAAGCATCGGCAAACCTGGCGCGCTTCGACGGCATCCGCTACGGCTACCGCACGGACAATGCCGACAACCTGATCGACCTGTACAAACAAACGCGTTCCGAAGGATTCGGAAACGAAGTGAAACGCCGCATCATGCTCGGCACGTTCGCGCTCAGCTCAGGCTACTATGATGCGTACTATAAAAAAGCGCAAAAAGTCAGAACGCTGATCAAAAAGGACTTTGAAGACGTATTTGCAAACTATGACGTTATCATCGGACCGACAACGCCGACGCCGGCATTTAAAATCGGCGAAAAAACGAGCGATCCGCTGACCATGTACGCCAATGACATTCTGACGATTCCTGTCAACCTTGCGGGCGTACCGGGAATCAGCGTACCGTGCGGCTTGGCGAACGGCTTGCCGCTCGGCCTGCAAATCATCGGCAAACACTTTGACGAAAGCACAGTATACCGCGTCGCCCATGCATTCGAACAGGCGACAGACCACCATAAAGCAAAACCTGAACTGTAAGGGGTGAAAAAACATGAACTTTGAAACGGTAATCGGACTTGAAGTCCACGTGGAGCTCAAAACAAAATCGAAAATTTTCTCCAGTTCTCCAACGCCATTCGGCGCGGCGGCCAACACGCAGACAAGCGTTATCGACTTAGGCTATCCGGGTGTACTGCCTGTGTTGAACAAAGAAGCCGTTAATTTCGCGATGAAAGCCGCGATGGCGCTCAACTGCGAAATTGCGACAGAAACGAAATTCGACCGGAAAAACTATTTCTACCCCGACAACCCGAAAGCTTATCAAATTTCTCAATTTGATAAACCGATCGGCGAAAACGGCTGGATCGAAATCGAAGTCGGCGGAAAAACAAAGCGCATCGGCATCACCCGCCTTCATTTGGAAGAGGATGCGGGAAAATTGACGCATACAGGCGACGGCTACTCCCTTGTCGACTATAACCGCCAGGGAACACCGCTCGTTGAAATCGTCTCCGAGCCCGATATCAGAACGCCTGAAGAAGCTTACGCCTACCTTGAAAAACTGAAATCAATCATTCAGTATACAGGCGTTTCCGATTGTAAGATGGAAGAGGGCTCGCTCCGCTGCGACGCCAACATCTCCCTCCGTCCGATCGGACAAGAGGAGTTCGGCACAAAGACAGAGCTGAAAAACCTGAACTCATTTGCCTTTGTTCAAAAAGGCCTTGAGCACGAAGAAAAACGCCAGGCGCAAGTTCTTTTGTCAGGCGGTGTCATTCAGCAGGAGACGCGCCGCTATGATGAAGCGTCCAAAACGACGATTTTGATGAGGGTCAAAGAAGGATCTGACGACTACCGCTACTTCCCTGAGCCTGATCTTGTCGAGCTTTACATTGACGATGAGTGGAAACAGCGCGTGAAAGACAGCATTCCTGAGCTTCCGGACGAGCGCCGCAAGCGCTACATCGAAGAGCTTGGCCTGCCTGCCTATGACGCGAAAGTGCTCACTTTGACAAAAGAAATGTCCGACTTCTTCGAAGCAGCCGTCGAAAAAGGCGCAGACGCGAAGCTGGCGTCGAACTGGCTGATGGGTGAAGTGTCGGCTTACTTGAACGCTCAGCAACAAGAGCTTGCGGATGTTGCGCTCACGCCTGAAGGCCTTGCAGGATTGGTCAAGCTGATCGAAAAAGGCACGATTTCATCGAAAATCGCGAAAAAGGTCTTCAAAGAATTGATCGAAAAAGGCGGAGACGCAGAAAAAATCGTCAAAGAAAAAGGCCTTGTGCAAATTTCTGACGAAGCGACGCTCAGAAAGCTTGTCACAGAAGCGCTCGACAACAATCCGCAATCGATCGAAGACTTCAAAAACGGAAAAGACCGTGCGATCGGCTTCCTTGTCGGCCAAATCATGAAAGCCTCAAAAGGACAAGCGAACCCGCCGATGGTCAACAAGCTTCTTCTTGAAGAGATTAATAAACGATAAAAAAACAGACTTATGCTACTTAAATGGAGGTCCTCATATTGGGGACCTTTTTTTATTTGTGTAAAGATGTAAATAAATAAAATTAAAATTTATTTGAACTTTATTTAGATATATATTATCATTAATTTGAGTTTTGTTTTTAAATTTATTGATAAGAGGGGCTGTCTATGGAAAGAAAAGATGTACCCGAGTGGATATTGGCTTTAGAAGAAGAGGATGTAGAATTTATTAAAAATTTTATGCTGAAATCTGGTTCGTTAAAAGAAATTGCAAAGAGTTATCAAGTATCTTATCCAACAGTTAGGGTTAGGTTGGATCGATTAATACAAAAAATTCAACTCATTGATGAATTGGAAAATGAGACTTTTGTTCATTTTATTAAACAGTTAGCTATCGATGATCAGATAAGTCTGGAAAATGCAAAGTTAATCATTGAGAAATATAAAAAAGAGCGGGGTGTTCATAAATGAATACTATATATATACTACTGATCGGATTTGCAATACTGGGAATTCAATATTTTTTATCGACCAGAAATCGTACTTTTTGGGGAGCTATACTGCCAACAGCTTATATCATTTTTCTCGTTGCATTATCCATTCATGAAGGAAAATCTTTCGCATCATTTTATCTTCCTCTTATTGGCGGACTGGCTTTATTGCTGGGGGAATGGATTAAAGGCAGAGAAGCTTTGAAAAAAAAGCAGGAAAGAGAAATGAGAGTTATGAAAGCCATGGATATTAAATAACAGGACCAGCCTCAAAAGGACAGAACAAGCTGCTTAAAAAACCTTGGAGAATAATTCTCCAAGGTTTTTTCGTTATTCCACAACAGGCGTCAAAGAACCGCCGTCCCAGATGTCTCCTTTATTCAGCGTCCATGGATGAAGATAGAGGGCGCCCGCTCCCTTATTCACAGCAGGGCTCCACTCATCGTTCCACGCCAGGAAGTACGTCGTATTCGGGTATTTCTCTTTGATTGCATGGATAAACCGCGCGTAATCCAGCCCGCCGTTTGTCATCTGCGGCCCGACCTCTGTAAAGGCAAACGGCTTGTTCAGAGATGTGAGCTGATCGTAGCCATCAATGGCGTACGGGTCATCAAAATAAGCGTCAAGCCCGACGATATCAACATATGATGCGCCCGGATAAAAGTCTGTTTTATAGTCTCTGTTGGCATCAGGCGCATACACCCACAACAGATGATCCAAGCCTCTTGTCTTTGTCATATAGTCATAGATTTTCACATAGAGCCGTTTGTATAAGGAGATTCTCGCGCTGTCTTTTTGATTATATTGCGTCAGCCCCCACCAGAACCATTCGCCGTTCATTTCATGAAGGGGTCTGAATAGAACGGGTACGCCTTCATTTTCAAGCTCCTGAAGGCCATCGGCGATTTTGCTCAGCATCGCTTCAAGCCGTTTTCCTTCGGGCGTGGAAGAATCTAAAATTCTCTCATACTGGTTGTTTGAAATCTGAGTTTTATAATGACCCGAAGTAAACGCGGGGTTTGCGAGGTGCAGGCTGATTTGCGGAATGCCTCCGCTTTTCCAGTATGCGATCAAATCGCTGTTGCAGCTGTAGTCAATCGTATCGGCGATCTCTTCCGGCTCCAGCCATCCCCTTGCATAATCGCAGCCGTATATGGCTGGCAGCTGTCCTGTTGCTTGTTTGATCCGGTCGGCTTCAATCAGCGAAAATGTGTCAAGGCTGTATCCTCCGAATGCCCCGGACATCACCCGGTTTTCCGTCCGATTGGGCAGGTGGGCAAGCCAGTTCATCACCGCTTTCGTCGTCGGCTGGGCATTCGGATTCACCGGAGAAACGGTGTGTGCGTAGCTCGGCTGCGAAACGGCAAAAGCAAGGAGCAGCGCGAAGATAGAGCAAACGATGCTTTTTTTCACTAAGGTAAAACCCCCTAAAAATCTAGATTGTCTTAAGCGATCTTATTATACATGCTGTTTCCAAAATATTCATGGTCAGATCGTCGTATTGTAGGGAAATAAAAAAACAGCCATCAGGCTGTTTTATGAATGAAGGAAACGGGTGATCATTCCATAGAGATGCTGGACATTGTCCTGATGCTCCAAATTTGTCAGCATGCCCTGGAGCACGGGGATGCGGGGCGAATCTTTTCTCAGCTCTTCCTCGATCACATCCAGTGTAATGAGAATGTCTTCCGGCAGCGCCGGCTGACGTTTGGCATCTTCAAGCTCCCGCAAAATCGTATGTTTATCGGCCGTACTGCCGGCGTTCCGGTAATAGCTGTACGTCCGTCCGGCCAGGATCGGCTGCTCCCCGTTTTGAACCATGCCATCAATCATGTCATCGATTCTTCTCATAATAAAATCCGCAAGTTCGTAAAAATCGATATCCAGTTCATTAAAGATAAACAAATTTTGATAAGACTGCACGATGCCTTGAACGATCACGGACAAGTCTGACAGATAGGGCTTCACAATGTCCCCGTAGGCTGCTGACAGCGCGTTTTTATACGTCTCGTGGAATTTTTGGCTGACATTTTTAAAATATTCTTCGATCTTGCTGTTTTCCGGGATGCTGTGTTCGCTGATCATCACGAGAATAAAGTCGCGGTGCTCCTTGCTCTCACTGAATTGATAAGCAATCTGCTCCTTGAACGTTTCCTTCGGAGGAAAATTCTTTTGCTGAATGATCTTCATATTTTCCATCGTTCGATCGATATAATACTTAATGATTGCAAGCAAAAGCGCTTCTTTCGACTTGAAATGGAGGTAGAAAGCTCCTTTTGAGATGTTGCATTCATTGGCGATGTCCTGAATCGTTGTGGAAGCAAACCCGTTTTTCGCGAACAGGTGCAGGCCTGCTTTAATGATTTTTTCTTCTTTTTCTGTCATGAATGTACCCCTTTAACACTTCTTTAAAATTGAATAAATTTTAACATATATAAGTTGACGCTGTTTACTTTTGAAGTTTATTATTGTATAGAATGACCAGTCAGTCAATCTGTATTCTGAAAATGATATACACAATGGAGGTCGTAATGAATTCTATCATTAATTTTGTACTAAAGAACAAGTTCGCTGTGTGGCTGATGACGATTATTGTTACGGTTGCCGGCATTTATGCGGGTTTAAATATGAAGCAGGAATCAATTCCTGATGTGAACATGCCTTATTTGACCGTCAGCACGACATACCCCGGAGCCACTCCGAGCCAGGTAGCTGATGAAGTCACAAAGCCTGTTGAACAAGCCGTGCAAAACCTGGACGGCGTCAGCGTTGTGACGTCCACTTCGTATGAAAACGCATCATCGGTGATGATTGAATACGATTATGAAAAGGATATGGACAAAGCGAAGACGGAAGCCGCTGAAGCATTGGCGAATCTCGATCTGCCGGACAATGCGAAAGAGCCGAGCATTTCGCGCTACAGCATGAATTCCTTCCCGATCCTCGCGCTCAGCGTGTCCAGTGATAAAGACGATCTTCAAAGCTTGACGAAAAAAGTGGAAGACAGCCTCCTGACGAAGCTTGAAGGCCTTGAAGGCGTAGCTTCCGTTCAGCTTTCCGGGCAGCAGGTTGAAGAAGTCGAATTTTCATTTAAAAAAGACAAATTGAAGCAATATGGGCTTGACGAGGATACAGTCAAGCAAGTGATTCAAGGATCTGATGTGACGACTCCGCTTGGGTTGTACACATTCGGGAAAGAAGAAAAATCGGTCGTCGTCAGCGGCGATATCGAAACAATTAAAGACTTGAAAAATATGAGAATTCCAGCGGCGTCTGCCGGAGGCGCAAGCGCGCAAGCCGGAGCGCAAAGTGCGCAAGCGGCCCAGGGCGCGCAGGCTCAAGCCGGAGCACAGAGCGCCGGACAAGCTCAGCAAAGCGCGGGAATCCCGACGGTTAAGCTGTCTGACATCGCAACGATTAAAGATGTCAAAAAAGCCGAATCCATTTCACGAACCAATGGTAAAGACAGCATCGGCATCAGCGTCATTAAAGCAAACGACGCCAATACCGTCGAGGTAGCCGACAACGTAAAAGCTGAACTCGAACAATTCAAAAAAGACCACAAAGGCTTCAAATACAGCTCGACATACGATCAAGCCGAACCGATCACCGAGTCGGTCGAGACGATGCTGAGCAAAGCGATTTTCGGAGCGATCTTTGCGGTTGTGATCATTCTCTTATTCCTAAGGGATATTAAATCAACATTAATCTCGGTCATTTCGATTCCATTGTCATTGTTAATCGCACTGCTTGTCTTGAACCAGCTTGATATCACGCTCAATATCATGACGCTCGGCGCCATGACGGTCGCCATCGGACGGGTTGTCGACGACTCGATCGTCGTCATTGAAAACATTTACCGCCGCATGAGGCTGAAAGATGAGCCGCTGCGCGGAAAAGCGCTCGTGCGCGAAGCGACGAAGGAAATGTTCATGCCGATCATGTCATCAACGATCGTGACGATCGCGGTATTCCTGCCGCTCGCACTCGTCGGCGGTCAAATCGGCGAATTGTTCCTGCCGTTTGCCTTAACGATTGTATTCGCGCTTGCCGCATCCCTGCTGATCGCGATCACGCTCGTGCCGATGCTTGCGCACACCCTCTTCAAAAAGTCGTTGACAGGTGCGCCGGTGAAGGCGAAAGAACACAAGCCTGGGGTACTGGCCAACTTCTACAAAAAAGTGTTGAATTGGTCGCTCAGCCATAAATGGATCACTTCGATCATCGCGGTTCTAATGCTGGTCGGAAGCTTGTTCCTCGTGCCGCTAATCGGAGCGAGCTACTTGCCTGCTACAAAAGATAAAATGGTGCAAATCACATACACTCCTGAACCGGGAGAAACGAAAAAAGAAGCGGAAAAAGAAGCGCAAAAAGCTGAAAAAGTCCTATTGGACCGCAAACACGTCGATACGGTTCAATATACGTTAGGAGCGGGAAATCCGCTGATGGGCGGAAGCTCAAACGGCGCGTTGTTCTATATCAAATATGAGGAAGACACACCTGATTTTGATAAAGAAAAAGACAACGTCCTAAAAGACATTCAGAAGCAATCCAAACGCGGAGAATGGAAAACCCAGGATTTCAGCTCTTCAGGCAATAACAATCAGTTAACCTATTATGTGTACGGAGATTCAGAAAAAGAGATTAAAGGCACTGTAAAAGAGATCGAAAAGATTATGAAAGACCAAAATGACCTGAAGAACGTAAACTCAGGCCTGTCCAGCACATATGACGAATTTACTTTTGTCGCTGACCAGGAGAAATTAAGCAAACTCGGGTTAACGGCATCACAGATTTCTCAGGCGCTCATGAAAGAAACATCGCAGGCGCCGCTTACAACCGTGAAAAAAGACGGAAAAGATCTTGATGTCACGATTAAAACAGAAGAAGAAACATATAAAAGCGTCAAAGATTTAGAAAACAAGAAAATCACAACTCCGACCGGCCAGGAAGTAAAAATCGGCGATGTCGCGAAAGTGAAAGAAGGCACGACATCTGACACGATTTCAAAACGCGACGGCAAAATCTATGCCGATGTCACGGCGGAAGTCACATCTGAAAACGTCACAGCCGTATCAGTCGACGTACAGAAAAACATCGACAAGATCGAGCTGCATGACAACGTCACAATCGATACAGGCGGCGTATCCGCTGATATCGAAGATTCCTTTACAAAACTCGGACTCGCGATGCTTGCGGCGGTCGCGATCGTCTACCTCGTGCTTGTGATTACATTCGGCGGAGCACTGGCGCCATTTGCGATCCTGTTCTCGCTACCGTTTACGATTATCGGCGCCTTGGTGGGACTATACGTATCAGGAGAAACGATCAGCCTGAACGCAATGATCGGAATGCTGATGCTGATCGGAATCGTCGTCACAAACGCAATTGTCTTAATCGACCGCGTCATCCATAAGGAAGCGGAAGGGCTCTCAACGAGAGAAGCGCTCCTTGAAGCCGGCTCTACAAGGCTCCGTCCGATCCTGATGACGGCCATCGCCACAATCGGCGCCCTGATTCCATTGGCGCTCGGATTTGAAGGCGGCAGCCAGGTCATTTCAAAAGGACTCGGCGTCACCGTTATCGGCGGTTTGATCAGTTCGACGCTCCTTACCCTTCTGATCGTACCGATCGTATACGAAGTGCTGGCGAAATTCCGCCGGAAAAAACCGGGTATGAAAGAAGAGTAAGTCGATAAAACATGAACCCCTTGGAATGCTCCTTTCCAAGGGGTTTTTTCTTTGATGAGACGATCGTCGGTGTTTAACAAATATATCCTGTGTTATGCTTTGTTTAGAAAAGGCAACAGAGGAGGCAGTGAATGGAATCGAAAGGAAACAACGAACCAAGCCCCAAAGCCGTAAAGCGGCTCACCTGGATCATACCGATCGTGTTGATCGGAGTCATATTTCTCTTAAAAAATATAAGAAACCCTGTGACTGATGTTTTATTTTATATTGTATGTGCAGGTGTTATCGCCTTAGTCATTTTCAGCATCATGAAAGAGACAAAAAGCAGATGAAAGCATGTTATGAGCTTGTCGATAAAGGTTGAAATGATCTTCATCGACAAGCTTTTTTAATGCTGCTGATTTCGTTCTCCAGCCCCGCAAAGAAGCGGTTAATCATGCGGATTGATTACCGCCAGCAGCTGATGGTCTTCCCATTTTCCGTTGATCTTAACGTTTTTCCGGGCGATGCCTTCTTTGTGAAAGCCCGCCTTCTCCAGCACCCGGATTGAGGCAAGATTACGGGGCATGACGCCGGCTTCGATGCGATGGAGCTTGAGATCGTGAAATGCGAACTCGACCATCAGCCTGACGGCTTCTGTCGTGTAGCCTTTGCCGTTGTGTTTCTGATCCAAAAAATAGCCGATGAAGGCGCTTTGCAAGGAGCCGCGCAGTACCTGGAAAAGGTTGATCGTTCCGATCAGCGCATCGTTTGCAGGATCAAAGATGCCAAAATAATAATCTTCATCATTCTGCATATTTTCATATAATCTTTGAAGCCTCTTCTGTTGTCCTTCGATTGTATAAAACTCTTCGTTCCGCTCCATTGAAAACTGTTCAAAAAACGGGCGGTTTGCGTTCTGCAATTCGAGGCAAGCCTCGGCGTCTTCAGCCGTAAGCGGCCTGATGTAAATGTTTGTCCCTTTTTTGATCATGGAAAGTCTCCTTTTATAAAGATGGAATGCGGTCGGCTTTTTTCATCAACTCTTCAAAATACGCAAAAAATTGATCCCTGTCGACTTGATCGACGACTTCGACCATTCTGCCGTGAGGATGCTCTTCTGTCGTTCCTTGGCGCGGGCTTTCCGTATGGACAACCGCCTTGACGCTGCGCGAGCGTGTCATATCGACTGTGCCGAGTGTCAGCGTCGTCAGCACATCCCAAAGGTAGTATGTCGAATTCGTCTCGTTATGGACAAGCGGCGGACACATCGCATAGCACTGGCCGATAAAATCGATCCCGACATGCTTTCTGAGGCTTGCCCAATGGGAGCGGATATCGTTTGTCAATGGCACCTGGTTCGTGCTTTCAAGCGCGACCATTTCGATCTGAATATCGCGTTCAAACACCGTCTTGACGCTGTAAGGGTCCCAAAAGGCGTTCCATTCCGCCGTCCCGTCGTGCTCAGGCTCTTCCACATTTCCTTTCTCAAGGAAGGTACCGCCCATCCAGACAAGTTTGGCAATGTGCTTGATGATCGCCGGTTCTTCCTCAAGCGCCCTCGCCAAGTCTGTCAGCGGGCCGGTGAACAGCAGCGTCACCGGTTCCGGGCTCTGTTTGACGCATTCAATGAGATGGAGGTGAGCGGGCAGGTCTGACACAGGGGTCCGGACTTCGCCTTTTTCATTTAAAAGCGGCAGGGCGTCGACATAAAAAGCGTGCATGCGCCACTCCTTCGGGAACGGATGCACCCCTCTCGAATCGGATGCCGCAGTCTCGACCTGGTACGAACCGAAGCGGTCAATGATTTTTCGGCTGGCACTGAGAGCCGGCTCCAAATAGCAATCCGCCGGTATGACGGATGCTCCGATCAATTTGACATCTTCCATCTGCAATAGCAGAAATAAAGAGACGAGATCATCGACGCCTCCGTCATGGTTAAAATAAACGGGCTTTTTCACAGCAACATCTCCTTTTTTCTTAATATTAATTATTTTACATCAATTAGATCCCGAAGTCTTTTTTACCATGAATTAGGGCATTTTATCTAAAATTAAACAAATAATAAAACCCATTTTGTTGCGATTTTTTCAACAACTAGTATAATTAAAGGTTGTTGGTAAAGAAATGATACGGATACTCTAATAGGATGATGAAAACATGAAACGTGCACGAATCATATACAATCCGACTTCCGGACGCGAAATTTTCAAAAAAAACCTTGCCCAAGTTCTGCAGAAGTTCGAGCAGGCAGGCTATGAAACGTCTTGCCATGCGACAACAGGGGAAGGGGATGCCGTACAGGCCGCCAGAAACGCCGCTGAGCGGGAATTTGACTTGATTGTTGCGGCCGGAGGAGACGGCACATTAAATGAAGTCATCAACGGACTGGCGCCGTTGGAACACCGTCCCAAGCTCGGAGTCATTCCGGTCGGAACGACGAATGACTTTGCGAGAGCGCTCGGCATTCCGCGCGAGGATATTTTAAAGGCGGTAAACACAATACTAGAGGGAGAAGCCCGTCCGATTGACATCGGCCGCGTCAACGGCCAATATTTCATCAATATTGCCGGCGGCGGACGCCTCACCGAACTGACATATGACGTACCAAGCAAATTGAAGACGATGCTCGGCCATCTTGCCTATTATTTAAAAGGAATGGAAATGCTCCTTCCTTCGCTGAGGCCGACCGAGGTCGAAATCGAATACGACGGCAAGCTGTTTGAAGGAGAAGTGATGCTGTTTCTCGTCATGCTGACGAACTCCGTCGGCGGCTTTGAGAAGCTCGCTCCAGACTCAAGCTTGAATGACGGCATGTTTGACCTCGTTATTTTAAAACGGGCAAACCTCGCCGAATTCATCAGACTTGTCGGACTTGCCCTCCGCGGCGAACATATCAATGACGAGCATATCATCTACACGAAAGCAAACCGCGTCAAAGTGACGGTCAAAGACAAAATGCTCCTCAACCTTGACGGCGAATACGGCGGCGAACTGCCAGGCGAATTCGAAAACCTCTACCGCCATATCGATGTCGTCATGTCAAAAGAAAAAGCGAGAAAATTGGATGATTGAACTTGGTCTAAAGAGCTGGCCAAGTTTTTCTTATAGCAGGTGAAAAAGATGAAACAAAAAGCCCCCGTTCAAAAAAATGAATATTACAATGTCGTATTTGAAGATTTAACACACGAAGGAGCCGGCGTCGCCAAAGTCGACGGCTTCCCGATTTTCGTGCCGAACGCACTCCCTGAAGAAAAGGCTCAGATCAAAGTGACCCGGGTCAAAAAAGGCTTCGCCTTCGGCCGCCTTATCGACTTGAAAGAAGAAAGCCGCTTTCGTACAGACGCGCCGTGCCCGATCTACAAGCAGTGCGGCGGCTGCCAGCTTCAGCACATCAACTACGAAGGCCAGCTTCTCTACAAGCAGAAGCAAGTCAAAGACGTGCTTGAGCGAATCGGCAAGCTCGATTTAAGCCGGATCACCGTCCACCCGACCCTCGGCATGGAAGACCCGTGGAACTACCGAAACAAAGCGCAGGTCCCTGTCGGCGAAAGAGAAGGCGGTCTGATCGCAGGCTTCTACCAGCAGCGCAGCCATGAAATCATCGACATGAACGAATGCCTGATCCAGCAGTCGGAAAACGACCGCGTCGTTCAAGCGATTAAAGAAATCTGCGGCAAATACGGCATCAAGGCGTACAACGAAGAACGCCACAAAGGCTGGCTCAGACACATCATGGTCAGATACGGCGCCGTCACAGGCGAAATGATGGTCGTCTTCATCACAAGAACAAACGACTTCCCGCACAAAGCGAAAATCGTCGAGGAGATCACCGCGGCATTCCCGCACGTCAAATCGATCGTCCAAAACATCAACCCGAAAAAAACAAACGTCATTTTCGGCGACGAAACAACCGTCATCTGGGGAGAAGAATACATTTACGACACAATCGGAGAGATCAAATTCGCCATCTCGGCAAGATCGTTCTACCAGGTCAACCCCGAGCAAACGAAAGTGCTCTATGACAAAGCGCTTGAGTACGCCGAGCTGAACGGCGAAGAAACCGTCATTGACGCGTACTGCGGCATCGGCACAATTTCGCTCTTTCTGGCGAAGCAGGCGAAGAAAGTGTACGGCGTTGAGATTGTACCGGAAGCGATTGAGGATGCGAAACGGAATGCTGAGTTGAATGATATTGAGAACGCTGAGTTTGCTGTCGGTGAAGCGGAGACCGTGATTCCGAAATGGTATGAGGAAGGAATTAAGGCTGACACGCTAGTGGTTGACCCGCCGCGCAAAGGCTGTGACGAGGCGTTGCTGCGGACGATTTTGGAGATGAAGCCGAAGCGTGTGGTTTATGTGTCTTGCAACCCGGGAACCTTGGCGCGCGATTTGCGGGTGCTTGAGGATGGCGGGTATTCGACGCTTGAGGTGCAGCCTGTTGATATGTTTCCGCATACGAGCCATGTGGAGTGTGTGGCTGTACTTTTCAAAAAAGATAAATAAAAATTTAAAAACATAAGCCTCTCTAATCCAGGAGAGGCTTATAATGTTATATGAAGGTTCCATTTCTTGCATAAAGTCCTAGCCTTTCTTAATAAAGAGGTGTATCAAAATAGAACAGAAAATCTCGAATCAACTAACGGTTAGTGAACAAATGAAGCGTGTTTTATCAACATATCAGCAAGCAAAAAATGAGGAGTTTAAAGGACATCCTTTGTCACACCTTATTTGTCATGAAATAAAGGATACTCTTTTTAAAGTTGTTGACTTAGATCCTAATATATATCATGTAGCAGGTTCAGTTGGAAAAGGCCGTTGGGCTGAGATTCCTTGGGTTTCAATTTTTCTAAAGAACTTAACGACTTCGGCGACAAGAGGCTACTATATTGTTTACTTATTTAGAGCAGATGGAAGCGGTGTTTATGTTAGTTTCAATCAAGGATGGACCTACTTTAAAGAAAAGTGTGGTACAAAGATAGGTAGGGAGAAAATCCAAAAAACAGCTTCTATTATTAGAGAAAAACTAAATACCATTCATCAATATATGAACCTTACAAATATTGATTTAAAGAGCGAAGGTGATCTTGCGAGAGGATATGAGTTAGGAAATAAATAGGTGTAATAACCCCTTATTTTTGTTTGAATTACTTTTGGAGTAATGCCAGGGGAAGGGATCTTCATTAACTAACACTTTCACATCAAAGTTTAAGCCTCCCAGGGTTACTTTTAATATGACATGGTCTCTATAAACAATACCTTCCGGAAAGATTTTTCCCATTAGCATAGCTCTTTCGAGAGGAGAAAAATCAATTGATTCGAAAAGTTCGCTAAGAAAATCGTAACTCCAAGAATCACTTTTCAATGTTTCAAGCTTCGCTTTATCTCTCTCTTAAGTTGTGTTTGAAGATTTTCTGTTATGTTCTTGAGTTCATGTTGCTTCTTATTTAATTGCTCTTTAGATGGGTGATTATCGAAGTATAAGTCAATCAGCTTTTCATTTTTGGTGGTTTGCTTCTGGAGAATTTGTTCATTGTTTTTTATGTTTTGTTCAAGTTGAGTAATTTCTTCCTTTTCATTTTCGAGATTTACGTATTGTTTTGCTAATTCTTTACTAGTGACAATATCTTTAATTGCTTGGACGATGTTACCCTCAACCCTAACTGTATTTATACTCACATCACAAACTGACCCAGCAGCTAGTCTCAATTTTCGGCCATGCTTTAGATAATAACGGGGAGACTCTTTTGTTCCGTGAGCAGCAAGGCTGATTCTTCCACACTCACCACATACAAAATATGTTCTTCTTAAAAGATGGAGATCATTTCTCTTCCTGCTGGTAACTTTATATTGATTTCCTCTTTTATTTCGTTCAATCTGAATTTTCTCCCAAGTTTCTTTGGTTCTTAACTTGGGAAAGAAAATGTTTTTTCTTGAACACCATGATATGCTTTTGTGGTCAGCCTAGTATGTACTAAATGCTCATTCCACATAATAGCGGAAGGCATTTTTGAGATTTTATTAAGTTCATCTGTGATGCTTCTCATTCCTAGTTGTTCTTCCAGGTATAATCGATCAATGAATGGAATTACCCAAGCCCATTCTTTTTTAATTTATATTGTTCTTCCTTCTTATCATAATAATATTCATATGGAGCCTGGCCCCAGCCTTTACCTTCACGCATTCTTTGGCGTTTTCCACGCATCATTCTTTTCACAAGAGCTTTCTTTTCTCTCTTAGCAATTAAATTTTTAATGTCACTAACAAATTCTTGATCTTCATCATCTAGATCTACTATAGTTCCAGGTTCAGCGATTTTCACTTTGTTTTCACGAAGAGTAGACTTTAAATATTCCCATGATATTGTATCCAGGCGAGAAAGTCGATCTTGATCAATGCAGACAACAACATCAATTTTACCTTCTTCAACAATGTCGAGAAGGGCATTTAAGCCTTTTTTATGCAGCTTAACACCAGATTCGATATCTTGAAATTCATCTACCAATCGCTACTCTTGTTGTTTCACATATCGGTGAAGTTCGGTTGTTTGAGCTCGTAGTGAATACTTTTTTTCTTGGAGATTTGTTGATACACGTATGTATATGGCTGCTCTCATATTTCTATCACTCCTTCCAAATACCTCATATGTATTTGGAAGACAAATAACTAACCAGTTTCTTCTTCTGTTGTATCTGCACAATAAAGGTTATTAATCTTACGTTCAATTTTTAAAGCCTCACCCCTATTAATTAATCCTAATCTCTCAAATTGTCTAACGTTATTTAACAACCTAACGTTAAAAGCAATTTTCTCTTCTAAAGTTAATCTTTTATCGACATATATATCATCTAAAGACTCTTCAGTTTCATCAACTAACATTTGAACCTTCTTTTTAATCAAAGTATATAAGTTCTTTGTTTTTAATGATTTTATTTCTTCAAAATTAAAATGAATTATTATTAACCCTTTTCTCAGGAAATTTTTTTTCCTTTTTCCTTCAGCATGAATCCATCCTTTTCCGGTTAAGCCTTGAATAGAAAAAAAGATACCAGTTTTTGCATCTCTACTTTCACATAGCTCTATCAATTTAGACATGTAGGTGACATCAACTTTGGTTTTCTCATTTTTACATTCACATATAATAGTATCCCCGATTTTAGCAGTGAAATTTGTTCTGAACATTTCAGCGATTTTTATTTCATGATCAATTTGATTATCCTTAACTGTGAAGTCAGATGTTATTTCAGCAATTTGAAATTGATTTAGGATTAGTCCAATCAATTTCTCGAAAAGTTTTCCTTTTTCATGATTCCTAGACGATGGCCAATTCTGCGATTGAACTATTTCTTCAATTAGATGATCAAACTTCTCTTCAACATCTGAATTACAAATCGGTTCCCAAACATTATCATCGTCAAGTTTTTTTATCAAATCTTTTATAGTTGTAAAATCAAATTTGTTTTTTATCATTCAGAAACCCCCCTTTATTTTGTTTTTTAGGTCTTTTAAAAGCAACAATTGCTTTATGAAAGTCGTAATGACATTCACAAAAACTGCAATTATGTTCATTTTCTTTAAAAGAAGCTTTAAAATAATCCTTTAAAGATGTAAAGATTAAATAAGGATGATCTTCTTCGTCCTCAGAGCAAGGAACATAAATTACAACATCTAATAAACCTTTATTTACCATGCTAATCAAAATATCTTGGGACTTTTCAAAAGTTAAATCAGTTTTTCTTGCGAATACCCCAGTAGTTAACGTATCTGAAGGTCTTAAATGATTTAAAACGTCTTTTGCTTTATTTAATTTTGAATCATCTAGCTTGAACTCAGCTTTTATACTCTCTAAGCTTAGATATGACATTTTGAACAACCTCCTCTTCAGTAAATCTGTTTGAAGGCTTTATTAAAATATGATCAACACCATCTTCAATCCTGAACCTATATAGGTTATGTTCATCAGGTCTATATTCTAATCCGATTACTTTTAAATCAGAATCTTGCCTACTCTGCTTTGCTATTCTATTTGTTGTACCATTTGTTAATATGTTGGTTTTGCTTTCAACTGCTATAGATGACGTTGCTTGATCCGTTTTCTGAAAGTATACCCTATATGGATCTTCGTAATCCTCCTCTATACCATATTCCTCTTGTAAGACAGTTATAAAAGAGTCCTGAATTTCCGCATAAAATGAGTCTTTTAAAGCTATATCGGTGATATTATTTTCTTCAAGAATATCCTTTGAAAAATCTCTGATTTTTTCATCCATGTTACGCAAAACCTCTTGAATTTTTGGATCTTTAATAGCACTTAGTTCTTCAGCAAATTCAAAAAAAGCTTTTGGTAACCATTCGGGTTTGTTGATAATAAAATTACCGAGTAACTCTTTCGTCTTTTCTAAATAAAGATCTGCTATTGGGCTAAAACTAGAGTATTTTCCTTGTGATACATTGTCTACATGGACTAAACCTGTTGTCGGATTTAAGATTACATTAACAGTGTTATTCTTAAAATCACACTCAACAAAAGATGGATAAACAATTTTCTTATTTATATATGAATAAGAACCATCAATGTATTCTCTTTTTAAAGCAATTTCAGCAGGTGACAAGAAAACAAAAACGTATTTATGTTGTAGTTTAAATACATTTATTAATGTGGTTTGATTAATACTATCTGGATTTAAGGTTAGGATATTTTCAGTTACATGATGTGAATTTTCAAGTATTTCTTTTGCTACTTTTTCTTTAGTTTTAATAAAATCTACATCGTAAACGAAGTGATAATTATTTCCATCTATCTGACTGGTACTCAACCAGTCGGAAAAATCCTTAATATCTATAAGACCAAACCTAACTCTATCAATAATTTCTTCATGCATATCTTGAAGCCTTCTTGTTTTCTTAATTCCCCATGTATTTAATACCTTATTCAAATGCTTGTTTTGAATGTATCTTTTCATAAAATTAAAAGCATTCTCATAGATTGCAGGATTGCTAATATCAAATTCTTTCATCTCTTTGAAACCCCCATACATTTAGACAAAAATTTGAATAATAGACCAGGATATATGTAATAATGATAACTCAAATTTTCAAGTCCAATGTATGTTTCGACAAAAAAAGACAATATATGCATTAGTTAGACATGAACAGGATATTTGTAAAGTTGTCTATTGAGTAATCCTACCTCCCTAAAGCAAATTCTTGTGTAACATTTGAATCTTGAAGCAATCAATCTTACTAGATCAATTTGCACTTGTGAAAGTTGAATTCTCTTTAACATAAATGAAGGACACAGAACTTATAGGCAAATACATTTGCCTGCATTTCCTGTAACTCGGCGGATAGAGGGGACATAGTTAATTGGTTTCCTTCATGCCTTAGAACATGGCAAAGTTCATGACCGAATTCTTTCCACTGTTCAGGTGGTGAAAGTCTACTATCAAGAATAATAACAGCGTTGTAATATCGACTGGTCATCTTCATAAATTCAATTTTCAAACCTATTTGCTGCATATTCCCACGGCATCTAGTTCGTGAGGATAAAAATATTTAATTTCCTGTAAAATGACTCAATCCAGTCTTCCAGATGTGTAGTATGTCTCATAATCATTTTCATCAAGGGTGCCTCCTTATCTCTTCGAGAACAGAATATATGTTCGGTTTGGAGCGAAAAAGAAAAGCCCAAAGGCTTAGTAAAAGATGTAAACGATATACATAATAAACCAATGAAAGGATATTGTCTATATTCAGAGCGGAAATTTAAAAAAGTTCACACTCTAAAACCTTTTGAACCCAGGAGGAGGAACAATTATGTCTTTCATTGATTTCAAAGCAATCGTAAAAAAGGTGAATATGAAACCGAAGGGCTTAACGGAAATTACCTTGGAGGTCAATAGCGCGGATTTAGACGGAAAGATTCAACACCTCTCTGAAATGATTGATCAAAAAGTTGAATCACAACTAGAATCAACACTCGTCAATTATAACGTTGAAATCAACCCTAACACGAACCAACCTACAACCAGCTATAAGGTTGATCAGCATGGAGTCGTATCAGAGGTTGAGCCGCAGCCAGAACAACTTGAGGCTGAGCTTGGACTGCCTAAAGAAAACATTCCAACCAAAAAAGAAAAACGTCAGATCGAACGGGCCATTATAGAGGAGTTTATCACCAGCGGAATGGCGCCTAATTTCGAGGAGTTTCCAAGCGACTTCCCTAATTTCGTGAAGCGCAAAATTGAAGGTGAATCCTATAGCAAATTGGCGTCTGAGCTTGAAATATCTTCAGGCAAAATTGTTGATCTAATGGATCAATATTTCGCGAAAGTTGCGCCGCTTGCAGATACATGGTGGGACTGGAAGCAAGACCAGGACGCAGAAGCGGAGCCGCTGTTCAAGCAAGAAAACGATGTGCCTGCAGCAGAAGATTCTCCTGATGAAAACGACAATCAGGATGACCAGGAAGATGAGGAACACGGCGCTGCCTGATCAAAAACTGCATAGAGGGCGGACAAGCCGTCACCTCTATGCACCTGTGAAATAAGCCAATAAAAAAACCGAAGCGACCGCTCCGGCTATGGTACACAATATGGGCACTTCTATCATAGCACAGGGAGCGATGTAGGTGAACCGTCCAAAGGAGTTAGACATCAGCCAAGATTTTTCAGTTAAAAGCAAAATTCAGCGCGGAAAAGTAACTGTCATCGTTTTAGATGGCGTAAACGGTGTAGCTTATGAAGCCGAGGCGCCGGAACACGGAAAAACGATCATTGAAACGGCAAAAGGTGATTTTTCCAAGATTCTGCTTGAGTCGTCTTACAAATTCAGATAAAAAGCAGGGTTTGACACACGAAGCTGCATATTCATTCGAATAACGTAATTGTCCATTTGACTTCTGAAAGTCTAAATGCCAAATAATTACAGTCATCTAGGGCATATTAGCTTTGAAAGATTAGAGGAATTCTGGAAATGAAAAGCAGGAAAGATTGGTCCTGCTTTTTTGAATTAAGAAAACAATGTATATACTAAGTCTTTATAATCTTTTTCTTCAAAAGAAACCGTTACTCTGTCTACTTTTTCAGAGTCTGGGAACATGAAAGTTGTTTGGCTAAATTTGGTTTTTGTTGGCCCGATTATATTAAACATAAAGTCAAGAACTTTAAAACAGTCTTTATCTAATCCAGTTTCCGAGTGATTTTTTACACTTATAGTTATATAGTTTTCAACTTTTGAAAATCTTGTTTTTTGGGGTGACATATTATGTCTCTTACAAAATGATTTAACAGCTAATTTAAATAAATCCTCCATAAATAGAAAATTCATCCTTTCTTTTTTGGGCTATTCTGCTATTATGATATTATAACCAAAAATAGGAGGGAATAGTGTTTTATGAAAAAAATTCTAACTTTTGTCCTGGTTACCTTCTTGTCTTTGTCTTTTGCTAATTCTATTTACGCGGATGAAATTGATGATTTGGACTTAGATTTATCGAAGGCTGAAATAACTTATCAGGATGATGAGATTACTGTTGGGTATTGGGGAAATGACCCTGAAATAGCTAAAAAAATTGAGAAAAGTCCAACAAGCGTTTCGTCTACTGAAGTTCCACATTTAATTACACCAGCTAAAACTGTTACTGGTCCTGGTGGAAAAGTAACAATTGATGCAGGGAATTCAGGGCAAATCATTTATTGGACTGTTAAACCTAACACTGCTTGGCCTTGGGTGTTTGGTGGGCGTATTGAGTTACGCTATTATTCTGGTTTTAAAAGAAATGCATTTATAAAAGGTTCTGGTGGTTTGGGTTTTTCTGCTAGTGGTTATGTAACAATGAACAAAAATAATGGCGGAATTGCAACTCTAAAAGGTACTGCTGCTGCCCTTAATAATAGCAAATTCACAGTATTACCTGGAGCATCAATTCCTTTTAAAAAGAGATAAAATTTCAAGAAAAAAGCAGGCTCTTTAGCTTGCTTTTTTACTTGAACTGATTCCTGGATGTCAGCAAACCATAAGCTCAAACGCACCGTTTGCCACCGCACCGTTTGCTACATCTTCAGCAATCCTGGTAAGGTCTATCCTCTATACCCGAAGATCAAGTTTAAGCTGTTACCTTATTTTCAATCAACTATATGAGCGAATTCAGATAATAAGGTAATACATTTATGAGTATTACAGAACTCCAAAATTATGGTATTATAAAAGTACAATCAAAACAAAATATTTGTCCTAGACGGAGAGCCTGCGGACACCAAATCGACGTTGTATAACGTTTATTTGGTGTCTGTTTTGTTTTTAGGGGGGATTTAGCATGTCAGATAAACAATTGACTTTTTTGCCGCCTATAGATGAAAAAGAAGTCAGAAATACGATGATAAGGGAGCTGAAAAGATATAAGGCTTTGAAGGTCCAGCTTGAAAACCGGAAAGAACGGGAAGCGGCCGGGATGAATAACCTTTTCCCGCAGCTCAGGGACCAGCACTCTTTAAATGAATTGAAAGTTTGTCAGATGGACAGAGCGCTTAAACAAAGCCTTGATGATGATGAATTAAAGATTATAAAGGCCAAGTATCTCTCTTTCCAAAAAATAAAGGACATTGAGATTTATATGGAGATGGGGTTGAAAAAGGACAAATACTATCAGGTCAAACGGCGAGCCATTTATAATTTGGCGACAGCTCTTGGGATTATCTGAGGGCTGTTGTGCAAAAAGCAGACTCCCATGAGTCTGCCTTATCAAAGTGTACTTTTTTAATCTTAAGGGCCGAACTGAATCACGCTATGATTTAACCAAAAAACGCATTTTCAGCAACTTTAAAGTCTCCAGCACCGAATTCAGCTTTTCCTTGAGTAGTAAAGTTTAAAATACCAGTTAAAACTACACCTGTTATTACTGCACCTAAAAGTAATTTTTTCATGAGACAAGTTCCTCCGTCCATGTTTGGATTTTGTCGCGAGCGACTACTCCTTCATCGAAGTATTTCGCCGCTAATTCATGATATTCCTTCTTTTTGAAGTGTCTTGCTGCAATGATAGCTAAATCTGCTACGTCTGACCAAAGCTTTTTGTCTCTTAGCATATTCAATCCTTTATCTAATAAGGTTTTATCCAACTCTTTATATATTGAGTGTATGACTAATAACTTGGCTTCGTACGTTATTTCGTTTATTTCTTTTGCGAGATTGAGGGCTTTTTGATACCAATGTGTCCCTTCTTCGAATAAACCTTTCTTGAATAAAACCCTTGCAAGCATATAAGAAGTTCTGATGATTGCGATTTTGGAATGTAAATTTTCAAAAATGTCGAGAGCTATTTCGAAGGATTCACGCGCTAAATCGAGTTTTTCTTGTCGTTCATAAGCAATACCGAGATTGTGATGTCCGAGTCCCTCAACATAATTTTGTTGGGTATCAGCAGCCATTTTTATCGCTTTTTTATATACGGACTCAGTTAATTCGTATTGATGTAGGTCCAATCTGTTTGCCGCAATTATCATTTGAGTGGTTGCTGCCCTATTTTCATAATTTCCAAGGGCTAAAAAGCTTTCGAGCGCTTTTTCTGCGTGTGTTAACGAGAAAAAATTTTGGTGGATTTCATAATATACAATAGCAATTTGATAATTGAATTCTGCTCGTTCTGCTTCATCTGGTATTTTATTTATCCAATTTTCTGCAATGCGATAAAAATTAATAGCTTTCGTAAAGTTCTTTATGTAAAACTGATATAGCCCGCTGAAAAAGTAAAAGTAATACTGAAGCATGTCGTCCGTCTTCTTTTCTTCAGCTCTATACTTAAGACTTTTTAAGATGCTTCCGGATTCGTTATATTTTTCAATCAATAATTTATAACGAGAATCTATGATATTGAAATAAAGCAAAACATCTTGATTCTTCTCCATATTATCAATTGCCTTCTGAATTTCTTTCTTCATTTGAGTTGCTTTATGGACTTGCTGTAACTTAATCGTTGCATACCATTGATTCAACATATTCCCGACCTTTTCGGATCGTATTTTAACAACCAATTCCCACCATTCCTTTCGTATAATTGATTTGAAATATTCAAAAAAATAAGTATCCATTTCCTTTTTCTGCATACTTTTCATTTTACATAAAGGATCATTTTTTGACAATGATTTTCCTTTTTTGGAATCTGAAAAAGGTTATGCCGAACGTGTCAGGGTATAAGACCTGCTCAATAAGATTCATTTTCATGGATTGGCAGGATTTATTCACCAATTATTTTCTATAAAGTGGTAAAATATTTTGTGGTATGTCACTTTAGTATTAGAGGAGAATGCTATGAAGACTCTTGATGTTCAGGCGTTGCACAAAGCTATTGATCAAACGTTGGAACAATTAAAACATCAATCAGACGAATTCGACAAAGTCCAAAAAAGCGTTGAGGAAATCGCATCACTAGATGATGCTTTAAAAGGAAAAGGCGGCGACGCGATCCGTGCCTTTTACAAAGAGTGCCACACCCCTTTTCTACAGTTCTATGATACTTTCATAGAGGAATACAGTTCCACGCTGAAGAAAATGAAAACCGCATTGAATTCGCTGGAACCAAACCATAACGGGTTTATTTCGCAAACTTTTCTTGAGCACGAGCTAGAACAAGGATTGAATGCGGCCAATCGAACAACCAAACACCTGGTGTCTAAATCGAACGCCACGATCGCGAAGGTCAGTCATGTTGTCGATTTGCCTGATTTGAATGACACCGATTTTCATGAACAGAATCAGAAATCCTTAAAGGAAATCAATCAGACAATTGAAAAGCTGCATACGTTCGACAGGGAACAGACAAGCGCTCTTAAAACCGCTGAAAACGACCTGGAAACGATGCAGAGATACATAAGCAGGCTTGAAAAAATGTACACAGGGCCTAAAATTGAAATTACCGGCTATCAAAAAGGCTCGATTTTAAAACCGGATGAGATGGATGCTTTACGTGGTGGACAAGACACAGCGATGGGCGTCATGTTGGATAAGCTGGATAAGAGATCAAAGCTTGAAAAAGAAGCTAGCGAGGTTAGCAAACAGGATAATAAAATTGCTAAACTAAAGAAGAAGCTTGATGATTACAATTTTTCAACGGCTTCAGAGTTTTATGAGATGGCCACAGAAATTGGCTACGAGAACCTTTCCCCTTGGCAACAGCGATATTTCAATCAAATTGAAGGCGCTCGTGATTTTGGCAACGCAATTAAAGGAAGTGCTGAAGGACTCAAAAATGCAGTCGTCGATACTGCAGTAGGCCTATGGGACATGGTCGTTCACGCAGACGAAACGATTGAGGGCATTAACTTTACACTTCATCATCCTGATGTCACATTCAATATTATAAAAAAAGGAATTGAAGACTCGTATCAACGAGATGTCGTCAATGGTGATTCTTACACCCAAGCCAGATGGTTTAGCTATGCCGTTGGAATGGTCGGGACATCGATGGTTGGTTCTAAAGGCGTTGACAAAGCAGCAAAAGCCGCCAAAGCGGGGAAGGTAGGGCAGGTCGCTGCCAAAGCAACTAAAGCTTCTAAAAAAGTATCGAAACAAGCTTTGGAAAAAAGCGTAGCGTCTTTCAAGAAATCGATGCAAAGGGTTGCTTCAAACATAAAAGGGATTCAAATACACAACCCTTTTGCGCCGCAAATTCAGCTTGCAGGCGGAGGTAAAGTTCCTTATCATGCACTTAATGGGGAGCATATAAAAGACAGTCTTATTCAGTTTGCGAAGAAAGTTTCTGATATAAGCAGAAAACCGTTTACAGGAAAAAATATAAATGTACCTTGGTTAAATAAGGAACGATTTGAAGCGAAAGAAATTGAAGGGCATGTAAAGACTAAAGGAAAGATTAAAAATGTAAGTAGAAGAGTTTATACGTTTAAGGATCTTGATATAAATAGAATTGACCCTGAAACTGGAATGACAAATTTACAACTGATGCAAAAAGGAAGAACTCCGTATGCGAACGATGGTACTCAAATTAACCTCCATCATCTAATTCAAGAAGAGCCTGGACCAATGGCAGAAATACCTGATAGTTGGCATACAAAATACTCCAAAGTTCTTCATGGACTAAAAGGAAAGGGAGAAAGTTTCAGAAACGATCCTATACTTGAAAAACAGTATAATCTTTTCAGGAAAAGATATTGGAAATGGAGAGCTAAACAATTTGAGAATCAAGATTAAGAGGTGGTTTTAGTGAACTATTCGCAAGTTGAACAATTCATAAAAGAAAATGCTGAAGATGATGATTTTACAGGTGGCATTAGCATCGAAAAAATTAATGAAATTCAAGAAAACCTAAACGTAAAACTACCCGAAAGTTATAAATGGTTTTTAAAAAACTATGGGTCCGGTGGAATTTACGGTGTAGATATTTTAGGTCATGGAAAAGTTTCACCAAGAGTAGTAACAGTTACTGAAGATTACAGAAATCACTATGGTTTAATTGATGGTATCGTAGTCATTGAATATGTAGATGAATTCTCTTATTGTCTTGATACAAACAGGATGGTAGATGGTGAATGCCCAGTTATACTTTGGGATAATCAAGAGGGTTATGGTCGAACAGTAGCTACTAATTTTCTAGAGTTTTTCATGGAAGACCTTAAGGAGTCTAAAGAAAACTGGGAAGAAGACGAAGAGTGGGACGATGAAGAATAATTTAATATATTCAAGCACTTAATCTCTGATTGAGTGCTTTTTTTATGTTCCAATCCGATAAAAATCCGACAAAAAGGGGGACTTTTTCTATTCCACTTTGTCATACGATAGAGACAAGAAAAACGAACGTGAATATCAAGTCCAAGAAGGAGAGCCTGCGGACACTGATCTTTTGCACACGGATGTGATAGTCACGGGGAACGCAAGCGGTGAGATCCTGTTTGCACAGGAAGGAAGTCATTTTTATATGGCTCCCTATTATCTTTGCGTCCTCCTGGAGATTAGCCGGAGCCATTTTTAATTCAAAAAAGCGAATAGCGCAAGGTGGTGTTTATTCGGTAAGGAGGTTAATTTTTTTGAGCTTTTATCTGATAAACAAAGAAACTGAGCTAAGGAGAATTAGTGGAGTGAAGCACGATATTTTATGTATGTTAGCTGAAAGGATAAGTAGAAGAAAGCTTTATTTGAAAAATAAAGCTTTCATATAAATAATTATTCTTCAGTTGGATTTTCAATTAATGATTCTAATAGTTTTTGAGGTTCTTCTAAACTCTGTGGTGGTTCAGGAAAAGACTCAATTGCTTCCTTAGGTGCATCTAAAGACGGGTGAAATTGAGCACCTTCATGAAGTAGTTCAGCAAATAATTTAGCCGATGTTTTAATTTCATTAATCGACTCTTGTGAATAATTTGCTCCCTCAGTTACATTTTTTATTTCAGCTTCAGTTATAGCATCTATACTTTTTTGAAGGCCGGCTAAAAATATATCTGAAGCTTCATTTTGTTTTTTTTGTTGCTCATTTTGCAAGACTATTCTTTCATAATGAGCTTTTGATATTAAAAACCCTTGAGAGTTAATCGAAATTTTTTGTGCTGCATCTATGATTTTTCCTATAATTAGCAAAGCTGCTGGGCTACTAACTAAGATATCCATCCACATAGAGCCAGTATCGAAACCCTGTAATTTAAAATGACCTTTAGTTTCTTTATTGGTTATTCCACTTTGAAATGCATTATTCAATTTTTTAGTAAATTTTTCAAGGTCATCTAATGAATCATAGTATGGAAGTTTGACACTAATTGTATTAGCATCCTGCTTCGACATTGATTTATTAATTAATGTTATAAATCCATTTAATTTTTCTTTTACAATTTTTATGTTTTGTTCTATTTGGGAAGCGATATGTGCGTCCACTTCAATTCTATCTTGGGGTGAACGCGTGTAATAGATATTGCCTAACTGCTTAAATCTTTTGATATCTTCGTCTAAGAAGCCCAATGCAGATAACTCGTTTATTGCATTTAGTGACTTTTGTAAACCGTGGATAGTTCTTTTGCTACCGGTATTAACATGAATTTCAATTTGTTCGTTGTATTTTTGTAGCAAATGTTTTATATCTTTTTGTCTCATAGTAACCTCCTGAAAAATAAATTAATTATGATTATTTTACCACAAGATCTTATAAAAAAAGGCTAACGAGGTGAGCACATTGCGCATTAAAACGATTAAAGTTGAAAGAATTAACCCAGCCCCATATAATCCACGGATCGATCTACAGCCGGGTGATCCAGAAAATGAAGCGTTGAAACAATCTATAAATCGATTTGGCGCAGTTGAACCGTTAGTCTGGAATGAACGGACGGGAAATCTTGTCGGTGGACATCAGAGGTTCAAAATTCACATGGAGGAGAAGCCGCGGTCTCTCCAGGTGTCAGTTGTAAGTCTGGATGAATCTGAGGAAAAAGCGCTCAAGCTGGCTTTAAATAAGATCAGAGGAGACTGGGATGGTTACAAACTTGAACAGGTTTTGGAAGACCTGCAGCACAATAATTTTGATCTATCCTTTACAGGCTTCCCAGAAAGTGAAATAGATGAAATCTTGGGAGAGCTGGCTGAGCATGAAGGCAACGGAGGAAAAATCAATGACAGCCAGGAATTAGACCTGGATGATTATGAAGATGATCATTTCCAACATACCTGCCCCAAATGCGGATTTTCATTTAATGAATAGGTGATTACATGGAAAAGAAAGAATACCGTTGGAAGTTGGCCGATTTAAAAAACATCAAGAAAAACGGCCTTAAAGTATTCAGTACATTCTCTTGCGGCATCACTAATTGACAAAAGGTCATTACAAAAATTTACACATGTGATAAGATCATTTTACAGATAGAGAACAATCTTAAAGAGAAAGAGGGGGTTCGGCATGAGCAAGGTTGGTTCAGAAATGGTTGCAGGGGTGTTGAACGAATTCCATTTGGCAACTAAGAAGCATAAATATTGAACAGGCGAAGTCAATGTTTTTCGAGATGGAAGAGAATTAGAATGTGCTCGTCTACTTCTCGCTGCTTGAGAAACGGTGTCAGTTGATGCTTTGCTGCGGACAATTATTGAGATAAAGCCGAAGCGTGTAGTTTATGTGTCTTGTAACCCTGGAACCTTGGTGCGCGATTTTCGGGTGCTTGAGGATGGTTCATGCTCGCCATTGAGAATAAATTACAGGCCATTCGACCAGGAAAATTCCTTCTTTACAAAAAACCAAAATAAATGTTGACGCTTTCATAAAACCGATATATACTTTAATCAAATCCAATATTGATAAATTAGACATGTGACTGGTCATGCAGGCAGGATCTAAAACCGATAAATTTTTTAATTTGTCGGTTTAGGTCCTTTTTTTATTGCCTAAATATAGGTCTCATGTTTCAGAAAAGGGGGAGAAACAATGAATTACACACAAACAGCAAGCGACGTATTGCAGCATGTAGGCGGTAAAGAGAATATTGCCCACTTGGAGCATTGTTCGACACGACTCCGTTTTACATTGATTGATCAAAACAAGGCGAATGTGCCGGCACTTGAGAAAACACCAGGTGTCATCGCCGTCCGTATGTCAGGACAGTGCCAGGTTGTGATTGGAAACGATGTCATTGAAGTCTATGAGAAATTGACCGGCCTTCTCGGCGGATCACCTTCTGGACAAAATGGGTCTAGCAATCAGCCAAAGGAAAAGCGAAAAGTGGGGACTGTACTATTAGACTTCATTGTTGGTGTTTTCCAACCGCTTGTTCCAGCCATTGCGGGCGGAGGGATTTTAAAATCGTTTCTCCTCCTCTTCTCGTTATTCGGATTAATGGATGCCAAAGGGCAAACGTATCAGATTTTAAATATGGTTGGCGATGCGCCGCTTTACTTCCTGCCATTGCTGGTAGCCGTGACGACAGCCAATAAGCTAAAAGTGAATCCGCTTGTTGCATTATCGGCAGTCGGCGCTCTTATTCTGCCAAACATGACGGCTATGCTGACAGAAGGCGCTCAATTATTTTCATTCGATGTGAAAAATATTGCGTATGCCTACCAAGTGTTTCCGGCGATTTTATCTGTTCTGTTGTATGCACAGATGGAAAAATGGTTTACTCGTATTTCGCCAAAACCCATTCGTATCTTCTTCGTACCGATGATGTCATTGGTTATTACAGTTCCGATCACTCTCCTGTTGCTGGGACCAATCGGTTTTACAGCTGGGCAAGGCTTCACAGCAATCATCCTTGCTATGTTTGACAAAGTGGGCTGGGTTGCGGTTGCGATTCTGGCAGCAGTCCTTCCATTTATGGTCGCATCGGGGATGCACAAAGCGATGGTGCCGTACGCTGTAACAACAATGGGCAATCTCGGAAAAGAAGCACTTTACTTGCCTGCTTCACTTGCACATAATATCGCTGAAAGTGGGGCGTGTTTCGCAGTTGCCCTTCGTACAAAAGATAAAGTGCTCCGTTCAACTGCCATTTCTGCAGGGATTTCAGCATTTTTTGGCATTACCGAACCGGCATTATACGGGGTGACATTGCAAAATAAACGTGTGCTTAGCAGTGTCATGATCGGTTCTTTCATCGGCGGAATCTTCATTGGACTTGTCGGACTTCAAGCGCTTGTTCTTGTTGGACCTGGGCTTGCAAGTATGTCGATGTTCATATCTGACGAGCTTCCACGCAACTTTATGTTTGCAGTTATCGGTTTTGCCATCTCATTTGTTGTTGCTTTTGCTGCCGCCTTTATTTTAGGAAAAGATCGAAAGACAGAAGAAACGGAAAAAGAAGCAGAGCAAGGTGTTTTCGCTGAAAAACTTGGCGCAGATGAGACATTCAAAAGTCCAGTCATCGGTCAAATGATTTCACTATCTGATGTAGAAGATGACATATTTTCTTCAAAGGTAATGGGAGAAGGAATTGCCATTATTCCTTCAAAGGGTGAACTATATGCACCGGTAGATGGCGAGATTTCACTTCTCTTTGAAACAAATCATGCGCTCGGCATGAAAACAGCAAACGGAGTTGAGGTTCTTTTCCATATTGGGATTGACACCGTTCAGCTAGAGGGCAAGTTCTTTACACCTTTGGTTCAAGCAGGAGACAAAGTCAAAGCAGGTGATCTGCTCATTCAATTTGACCTGGAAAAAATTAAAGAAGCAGGTTATGATCCAGTTACACTAGCAGTTATTACGAATACGGATCAATATGATATAAAAGTAACGCATTTAAAACAGGTCAATCGTCAAGATACGTTGATGGTTGTCACACAATTAGGAGGGTAATCATGATGACAAAGACAAAAGGATTTCCGAAAGATTTTTTATGGGGCGGTGCGATTGCCGCAAACCAAGCAGAAGGAGCTTGGAATGTTGATGGAAAAGGACCGTCTGTTGCAGATATTGCCATGTACCGTTCGAATTTGAGTGTAGAAGATTACGAAGGACACCTTGCTGTTACTTCTGAAAACATTGAACGCGCAATGAAAGACCCGGACGTAAAAAAATATCCGAAGCGCAGAGGCATTGACTTTTATCATCACTATAAAGAAGATTTGGCTCTTTTTGCAGAAATGGGTTTTAAAACATTGCGTATATCGATTGCATGGAGCCGAATTTTTCCGACAGGGGAAGAAGCTGAGCCGAACGAGAAAGGTCTTCAGTTTTATGACCGTCTGTTTCAAGAAATGAAAAAACATAACATTGAACCGATCGTGACTCTGTCACATTATGAAATGCCATTAGCACTTAGTGTGAAATACAACGGATGGGTTGAAAGAAAAGTGATCAACCTCTTTGTGAAATTCGCCAATGTGTGTTTTGAACGCTATAAAGATGTTGTGAAATATTGGCTTACCTTTAATGAAATAGACAGTATACACCGCCATTCTTTCATTACAGCGGGAATCATTCCTGACCGCTGTCCAGAGGGGAAGGTAGAAGAAACCGTTTATCAAGCATTGCACCATCAATTTGTGGCATCCGCTCTTGTGACTGCAGATTGTCATCGCATCATTCCCGGAAGTCAGGTGGGATGTATGCTAACGAAACTCACGACTTACCCGCACACTTGTCATCCGAATGATGTCGAACGCGCACTGAAGCAAAACCTTGATAACTATTTCTATGCAGATGTTCAAGTGTTTGGCGAATATCCGCCATTGATCAAACGCATGCTGGAACGAAAAAATATCAATATTAAGATGGAAGCGGACGATCTTGCCATTTTGAAAGAACATACGGTAGACTTCGTTTCATTTAGCTACTATATGTCCCTGACAGAATCTGCACAAGAAGGGCTGGAAAAAACAGATGGCAATACGATTCGCGGTGTGAAAAACCCTTATTTGCCTTCAACAGATTGGGGTTGGCAAATCGATCCGGTCGGTTTAAAAATTTCGCTCATTGAATTGTATGATCGCTATCAAAAACCTCTCATTATTGTGGAGAACGGCATGGGTGCGAAAGATGTTGTTGAAAGCGATGGATCGATCCATGATGATTATCGTATTAACTATTTCAGAGAACATTTCCGTCAGATGAAAGAAGCCATTGAAGAAGGTGTAGATCTCTTCGGATATACCAGCTGGGGATCCATTGACATTATTAGTGCGGGAACATCTCAAATGTCCAAACGATATGGATTTATCCATGTTGATCAAGATGACGATGGCAACGGGACATTGAAGCGCTCACGTAAAGATTCATTCTACTGGTATAAGAAAGTGATCGAGTCAAATGGAGAAGTATTAGACTAAAAAACCGCATTCATGAAAAGGTGATGGCGATGTTTAAAATAAAAAAGGTTTTAAACTCGAGTGTGGTACTGGCTGAAGATCAGAACCGACAGGAGATGGTTTTATGCGGCAGAGGCATCGGTTACGGACGAAAACCTGGGCATATGATTGAAGAAAAACAAGCTGATCAAGTGTTTATGCCAGTAGACAATATGAAGGCAAAAGAATTTCTTCAACTGTTGGATTCAATACCGCAAGAATTTATTGAATTGACACAGCAAATTGTTCATTATGCAGAAGAAAAATTAAAAACAAAGCTAAATTCCGGCGTTTACTTCACATTAATGGATCACTTGAATTTTGCAGTAGAGCGTTATAAAAAGAACATCAATATTACGAATCGCGTCTACTGGGAAATTAAAAACTACTATACAGAAGAGTTTGAGGCAGGGAATTATGCACTGCAGCTCATCAATGAAAAACTAGGGATCCAATTACCGAAAGAGGAAGCGGCAAATATTGCGTTCCACTTAATTAATGCATTAGGTGAAGAAACAGAATCAAAAAATGGAATGAAGTATGCAAAAATGATCGGGAGCATTGTCAATCTTGTCCGGTACACATTAAATATGAAATGGGATCAAGAAAATATCCATTACAGCCGATTTATCACACACGTTAAATTTTTTGTTGAAAGATTTTACGCTGATAAATTGCTGGCAGATCAGGAGAATGAATTGTTTGAACAAATTGCTAATTTATATCCGCAAGCAATGGATGTAGCTTTCAAAATCAAAGATTATATCAAACAGGTACACGGAATCGTCATTCCGAACGATGAACTAACATACTTGGGAGTCCATATTCATCGATTGATTTCTTATCAGCAATTAAAATAAATGAAGAACCACTTGCCTTTGTGGAAGGCGAGTGGTTTCTTGTTTTTGAAAAAGAAGGAGCATTTCTGTTTATAGGCCAGATGAGTTGATTGATCTATACCAACAGTTAAAATTGACAACAAAAGGCTTTTTCAATTGTTGACAAAAACATATCACTAATTGACAAAAGGTCATTACAAAAATTTACACATGTGATAAGATCATTTTACAGATAGAGAACAATCTTAAAGAGAAAGAGGGGGTTCGGCATGAGCAAGGTCGCTTCAGAGGTGGTTGCGGGGGTGTTGAACGAATTCCATTTGGCCATTAAAAAGCACGATACTGAGCAGGCGAAAAGTCTTTTTGAAGAGGCGAAGTCGATGTTTTCCGGGATGGAAGAGGATCAGAATGTGCTGGCTTATTTTTCGCTTCTTGAGGAGCGGTATCGGATGATGCTTTATGATGCGAGAGGAGAGCGGCTGCCGCGGGAGTCTTACTTTAATGATTCGCAAATCGAGTGCATTGAGCAGACGGATCATATGATCGATTACTATTTCTACTTTTTTGAGGCGATGCATGAAGCGTACAACAAGAATGTTGAGCGGGCGATCAGCCTGTACAAGGTTGCCGAGAAAAAACTGGTGAAGGTGCCCGATCAGATCGAAGCTGCCGAGTTTTATTTAAAAGTGTCATGGCTGTATATGTCTCTCCGGCAAAATGCGGTTTCTCTCAATTATGCGAGAGACGCGATGAATATTTACAAAATGCATGACGGGTACGAAAAAAAGCTGGCGATATCCCAGGTTGTGATGGGGACAAATTACATGCAGATGCAGCGCTTTAAAGATGCGGAGAAGTATTTCGAAGAATCGATTGAAATTTCCAAAAAGATCGACGATTCGTTTTTAGAAGCGATGCTTCATCACAATATCAGCATTCTGTATTCCAATTCCGGCCGGTCTCAGGAATGCATTCTCGCCGTCCAGCATGCGTTGAGCAACCCCGAATGGTGCGAGTCAAGCTACTATATCAACTCGCTTTACATGCTGATCAGAGAGTTTTTCAAAATCGGCGAAACAGAAGCGGCCCTGTTCTATTATAAAAAAGGACAGGAGGAATTAAAGAAAAACGGGAATAAGCATTATGAAAAGAAAATAAATATTATGTATGAGCTTTATTGCCATGAAAACGTTAAAAGCATCAAAGACGACATCGATTCCTTGGACGAGATGAATGATTTAGACGGTGTCTGTGACCTTTCATTGCTCATCTCAAGCTATTTTGAGAAAAAAGGAGATTTCAAGGAAGCGCTGGAATTTGTTAAAATATTCATGAAAGCCGAAAACAAAATGAGATCATTAGGGAGTGAGGTATTGTCATGAAAAAATTGATTCTTTGCTTATCGTTAACTGCTATGGTCTTAGGCGGAGCTGCTTTATCCCAAAGCCACAATCAGGCGTCAGGCGGCGTTCAAACAGCTGAGCTGCCGGTTGGGGGTTAAGTTTCTGAAGTCCTTTTACAGGCTTCTTTTTTAAAGCCATGAAATGGGGTGCGATTACAGTGAATCTGCAAGAGCATGAAATATAAAAACCTTCCAAATTCGCGAGAGGCCCTCCAATCGTTTAAAACATATTTAAACATTAAAATTGGAGGGGGATACTATGAATGACAAAACATTTCTTTCATATTTAAAACACGCAGATAAGCCTTTCAGCGGCTGGGATTTTTCTTTCATTGACGATACGGGAAGAATGAAAAGCGACCTGCTTTCATGGTCATACGGAAGCATGGCTCTGTCTCTTATTCAAGATTCCAAATCCATGCTCGATATGGGGACAGGCGGCGGAGAATTTTTATCGAAATTGGGGCCGTTTCCTTCGTCAGCATACGCTACTGAATGCTATTTGCCCAATGTGCCAGTTGCAAAGGAACGATTGACGCCTTTAGGGGTTCAGGTCGTCCAAATTGATGATGATGAAGATCTTCCATTTGAATCCGGCCAATTTGACCTGGTCATCAATAAACACGAGTCATATTCAGCACAAGAGGTGAGGAGAATCCTTTCAAAAGGAGGACTGTTTCTCACTCAGCAAGTCGGCGGGCATGATTGCGAAGAAATCAATGAAAAACTTGGTGTACCGCTAAATGAAGAATTTAAGGACTGGAACTTGGAAAAAGCGTTAAAAGAAATAGAAAAACATGATTTTAAGGTTTTAAAAAGCAGGGAAGAGTGTCCGACTCAAAGGTTTTATGATATTGGAGCTCTGGTCTATTACTTAAAAGCCATTCCCTGGCAGGCGCCCGGTTTTGAAGTGGATCAATACATGGATGAATTGTACGCGATTCATAAAATGATTGAAGAAAAGGGTTATTTTGATGTCACACAGTACCGGTTTATGATTTTAGCGGAAGCGATTTAGAGTTTGATCAAAGATTTGCCTATGAAGGGTGTCTCATATTATATGGTGACATCCTTTTTTATTTTCCTATATTTTTGTAAAGCCAGTTATTTATCCATATATTCATTTAGGATATAATTGTTACTACTTAATGTTATTACCAGTATTATGTTTTTTTCATACATCAGGAGGAAAAGCGATGGCATCCCAAACTGTAACCAAGTATTTTCGCGATAGTGTCGCTGCGAAACTAAAAATCAACTTTAAAAACAGTCGTTTTATGATTTCAGATTTGAATAGCCTTATACAAGGAAAGATAGACAGTAAGTACTACGCGGTTCTTTCAGACCACAAAAATGTCTCCGGTAAACTCGATGTTATCGTTGTGGCAAAGACGATCAAGACGAAATTCGACGTGCAGCAAAGGGTTGAGACAAATATTGAAGATATGACCGGAATTCTTTATATCCCGGCAGTTTTGACTGCCAATGGTATGTTGTTGCCTTCAGAAGACAAATATCCATGGATTCCGAGAGAGCATCTTCATCCAATCATTGACGAAGAGCTTGCGATCGGCTATGTCAATGACTTTGATGAATATATGAGCAACAATTATCAGAGGTTGGAAAGCAACCTCACTTGGAAAAGCTATTTTGAGTTTGCAAAAGATATGTATGAGTCAGTTACAGAAACCGAAATAACTTCAAATACAGTTAAAGAAATAGAATTAGAGAAAAATGTTTATATCTTTAAGGATGATTCCATCAATGCAACCAGAAATATATTAAAGTTATATGATCACCTTTTATCCAGCCAGCCGAATCATCTGCAGCTTTATCAAAATTTTATCAACCAAAAATTCACTTCTTTATCGCCGCTTATTCCAAACCGGATGTCAGAAATGCAGAAGCATGTCGGACAAATGGGCGGGGAATATCCTTTGTCGCCATCGCAAAGGGAGTGCCTGAACCATTTCAACAATATGGAAGATGGAGAAATTCTTGCAGTCAACGGTCCGCCGGGTACGGGGAAAACGACGTTATTGCAGTCGCTCGTTGCCAATCTTTATGTCGAACGAGCATTAAAAAAGGAAGATCCTCCTGTCATTGTCGCTTCATCAACAAACAATCAGGCAGTAACCAATATTATTGAATCATTCGGAAAGATTAAACCAAAATGGGAAAACAATCATTTAGAGCAGCGATGGATCGAAGGAGTCGACAGCTTTGCTGTTTATTTTCCGTCCGGCAGCAAGGAGAAAGAGGCGCAAGAAAAAGGATTTCAATATACGAACCCTCGGGGAGAAAACTTTTTTGACGAAGTTGAAAGCAACGAGAACATTGAGCGATCAACCGAAAAGATGCTCAAAGAATGCAGTCGATATTTTGAAACAAACCATACTGATATTAAGCAATGTGAGCAAACGATTTCAAATCGGTTAACAGCGCTTGAAGAAATCAGACAAAAAGTTTTATCCTTATTCTCCGAATATGATCAAATAGCTCCCAAAGGCGTTTCTTTAGATACATACATGACGCAATTGACCGAGGAAAAAACCGAGTGGGAAAGCACGTTTCAATCGATACAACAAAGAATAAAAGAGTGGCAGACGCACTTTTCAAACTTGCCGTTCTTTGTTCGCTTATTCAAGTTTCTGCCGTTCTTCAAGAGCAAATTAGTCAGTCGTGTCAGATATTTTATTCAGCCGGATGAAGAATTTATTGATGAGTCAATGAATCTCGATAAAATTCTCTCTCTGTATAGCGAAAAAGCAAAAGAGACGAGAGAAAAAATAAAGCAGGTCGATGCGACATACCAACAAGTCAGCAAATTGAACACAAAATATAAACAATTAATGGTGGAACTTATATCACTGAACATTCTTGAGAAATATCCTGGTTCATTTTCTTCTTTAGATAAGGCGAATGAATTTTTAGATACAACCATAAAATACGCCTCTTTTTGGCTAGCAGTTCATTACTATGAGTGCAGATGGCTTTTAGAGAAAAGACTGTCGGAAAAACAAAGAGGCACAAATTTCGATAATGTGTTAAATCAGTTTTATACAAATTTAAGTATGTTGACCCCTTGTTTTGTGATGACTTTTTATCAGCTTCCGCGAATGCTGCTGGCCTATAACAATGGGAAGGAGCATTTTCTCTACAATTATATTGATTTACTAATCGTAGATGAAGCAGGACAGGTGACTCCTGAGATTGCGGCATGTTCATTTTCGCTTGCGAAACGGGCAGTTGTTGTCGGAGATGTTTATCAGATTGAACCGGTGTGGAATATCAACGAAACATTGGATATTTCATTAGCTCTTTCAAATGATGTTATTACTTCGATCGAACAGTTTGAGAAGCTTCGCGAACTCGGCTTGAATACGTCAGAATCTAGTGTGATGAGGGTAGCGTGCAAAAGCTGTAAATACGAAAAACATCAGCAACGCGGTTTGTTTTTGAGCGAACATAGGCGCTGTTATGATGAAATTATTGAATACTGCAACAATCTGGTGTATAGAGGAAAACTTGAGCCAATGAGAGGTAAAGCGGCAGAGGATAAGAAAAATCCGCTTGTTCAATTATCGATTCCACCTCTTGGTCATATGCAGGTTGACTCATACCAGTCAACCAAAAAAGCGGGCAGCCGATATAATGAAATAGAGGCAAGGGCCATCGCCACATGGATCAATGAGCATTTCTACAACATCCGAAATGCATATCATGAAGATGATCCAAAAAGTCTCATTGGCATCATCACCCCTTTTAAAATGCAAGTCGGCATCATCAAGCGTGCGCTATCACCCGATGTTAAACCGTTTATCGACGTAGGAACGGTCCATACCTTTCAAGGCGGCGAAAGAAAGGTCATCATCATGTCGACGGTGTACGGGAAAAATGACGGCTGCTTTTTTATAGACGCCAATAAAAGCCTTCTAAACGTCGCAGTTTCAAGGGCAAAGGACAGCTTCCTTGTCATGGGTGATATGAATTGTTTATCAGACAGCGCGAATAAACCGAGTGGATTGTTGAAGAGGATGCTTTTAGAAAATGACGTTGTTCATTCTTAATGAAGGTAAGGAGCGCAGCCATGAATCTCTTTCAATTACACCATCAAGATATGAAAGAAATCCGGGAAATACCGTTTGAGAAAGAAAAAGACATACAGCACCTATGTGAAAAAAATTTAAAGCAATTATTAGGCCTCAAGTTCATTGCCTCTGAGTTTCGAGTCGCCGGATTTCGGATTGATACGCTAGCATTTGATGACCAGACACAATCGTTTGTTATTATTGAATATAAAAACAAGAAACATTCCAGCGTAATAGATCAAGGCTATGCTTATCTGTCCATCATGCTTAATAATAAAGCTGACTTTATTCTTGAATATAATGAAAATCAAGAGAAGCTTTTAAAAAGGAACAGTGTCGATTGGTCGCAATCAAGGGTCATCTTTATTTCGCCTGAGTTTACTACACACCAAAAGGAATCCATTAATTTTAGAGATTTGCCGATGGAATTGTGGGAAATCAAAAGGTATGAAAATGACCTGCTACAAATGAATCCTATTAGACCAAATGGGGCATCGGGGTCGATAAACACAATTTCGAATCAAAGTGAAGCAATCGAACAAGTGAGCAGGGAAATCAAAGTTTTCACAGAAGAAGATCATCTAGTCCGTAAGCCTGGTGAGGTGATTGATCTATACCAGCAGTTAAAAGAAGAGATTTTAAATGTGGGTGACAACATATCTGTCAAAGCAACAAAGCTGTATATCGCATTTACTGTTCATAAGTGTAACATGGTAGACGTTCTTCTCTTAAAAAAGGGCTTAAAAATTTGGATAAATGCCAAAAGAGGCGAGTTAGATGATCCCATGGATTTATTTAGGGATGTCGCAAACACCGGCCACTGGGGGAACGGTGATTATGAAATTCAAATCGATGATGAAAAACATATCGAATATATCGTTGATTTGGTTAAACAAGTTTATGAGAAAAATAAAGTTTAAGAGCCTTTTCCATATAAAAAGGCTTTTTTCTAATGTGAAACCATTCTTTGCCTGACAACTGATCGATTAAAAAATAAAACGAGATTGCAGCATCCATTAGAAAATTTTCGTTTTCGCAAGCGGCGCCCATTCCATTGAAAAAGGATGCCCCCGGGTCCGGACATCCTTTCTAGTTTTCTTGGAGATAAGCAGAATTAAATTATTCGAGTTTGTAAATGCTATTTTTCGTTCCTCTGTATGTAAACAGTACACCGCCTATCGTTATGATTCCCCCGGCCAGTGATAGGAAAGCGGGAATTTCGCCTATCCATACCCATGATATGAAAAGTGTTGCGGCTGGCGTTAAATAAAGCGAAATCGCGGCCTCTGAAGATCCTCTGTACGAGGTGATATAAGCAAGCGCAAAATATGGGACAACTGTAGGGAGCAATCCTAAATAAACAACACTTGCAGTAGATTGAATGGAAGCATGAGAAAGCTCTTCGAATAGCCCGGGCAAAAAGAACAGCATGGGGATCGTTCCTCCCCAAATCGCGTATGAAACAAAAGGGATAAAACCGTATTTTTGAATGTAGCGCTCTTGAAAAACGAAATAGATGCTTTCACATATCGCGGCCAGTAAAATGAACAACACCCCAGCCGCCGTGTTTTCAAAGTTTCCGACGCCGAGTGATATAAGCATGACGCCTAAAAAGCTGATCCCTGATCCGAGCCATTTCGCTGCACCAAATCGTTCTGCGAAAAACAGCCTCGCTAACAATGCTGAAAAAATAGGCGTTGTCGTGACCAGAAGGCTTGCCATTCCGGCGCTGACCGTTTCCTCGCCTTGATTGAGCAATGTGTGGTAAGCGGAAAATCCTAAAAAACCGAGCAGCAAAATGATGGGGATGTCCTTTGCCTCCGGCAGGCGCATCCGGACGGCAGCAGCCAGCAATATTAGAGCCGAAGAACCTGACAGCAGCCGAAGCAATGTAAGGTGCTGAGGCGTATAATCCTCCAGCCCGACTCGGATCCCCGGAAAAGCCGAAGCCCAAAAGCCGATCATCAGGCAATATGACAACATGATGTACATCCTCTGTTTCTTCATCATTTTTCAATCTCCTTTTTAAAAAAACCAACCGGTTTAAATGTGTGTATCCATCTTAATAGACGTTTGGTAAAATGGCTTCAACCAGTTTTGAGAATATAAACCCAACCACTTATCGATAAAAGGAGATCCATTTATGCCCCACGCGCCAAAATACAAACAAATCATTCAATTTATAAAAGAGAAGATTGCAAATGGAGAATGGCCGATCGGCACCAAAATTCCGAGTCAGCGTTCATTGGCCAAACATTTCGCTGTGAACAGAAGCACGGTGATTACAGCTTTGGAAGAATTAATAGCCGATGGATTAATAGAAGGCAGAATGGGGAAAGGCACGATCGTTATAAACAATACATGGACATTGTTGGCCAAACATTCGACCCCTGATTGGGATAAATACGTGGCAGCCGGATTCCAGCAGCCCAGCCGGAAAACGGTTCAGGAAATTAATCAATCTGAATCGAATTCAACATTGATACAGCTCAGCAAAGGCGAACTTTCAAATGAATTGTTTCCGCTGGACATTATGAAGGAGATGATGGAGAAGGTTGCTCATAACATGGATGCCTTTGGGTATGAGGAGCCAAAAGGTTATCTTCCTTTAAGAGAGGCGTTGAGCAGCTATTTACAAACGGTCGGCATCCACGCTTCCCCGTCTTCCATCTTAATCGTTTCCGGCGCGCTGCAAGCATTGCAGTTAATCGCCATGGGGCTTTTGCAAAGCGGATCAACCGTTTTTCTTGATCAGCCGTCTTACCTTTATTCGCTGCATGTCTTTCAATCTGCGGGAATGAGGATGGCCGGATTGCAAATGGATGAAGAAGGCCTCATGCCAGAAAGCATCAAGATGACGCCAAACATGCGGACGAGAGCCATTTTGTACACCAACCCTTGTTTTCAAAATCCGACCGGAGTGTTAATGTCCAAAAAGCGGAGGGAAGAGATTCTGGCTTTCAGCGAACAACACCACCTGCCTATCATTGAAGATGATATATACCGCGAATTATGGATTGATGCACCGCCGCCTGCTCCAATGAAAGCGATGGACAAAAACGGCCGCGTCTTATACATTGGCAGTTTTTCGAAAACGTTGAGCCCGGGATTAAGAATCGGCTGGATCGTCGGCCCGGAGCCGGTCATTGAACGTTTATCAGATATTAAAATGCAGACGGACTACGGCTCGAGTTCACTGTCTCAGAGAGTCGCAGCCGAATGGCTGACATCTGGGCTTTATCAGAAACATTTGGAAAACGTCAGAGAACAGCTAAAAATAAGAAGAAACTTTGTGTTGCATGTGTTAAAAACAGAGTTGGAAGGACTCGCGGAATGGAGCGTTCCAGCAGGCGGCTTCTTTATTTGGCTGAAGATATTGCCGCCGGTATCCATGAAAACTCTTTATGCCAAAGCACTTTCAAAAGGAATTCTCTTTAATTCCGGCGTCATATACGGGCAGGAAAGAGGCGATTACATGAGGCTGTCATATGCATTTGCTTCCTGTGAAGACCTGAAGAAAGGGATTACGCAATTAAGCGGACTGATTAAAATGCTGTCTGGTTGATGTGCATGAGTTGAAAATATTTATTCCAAAAGAAATAAATTTTACCTTATTTTTGTTAAACTTAAAAAGGATTTTAAATACATCATGACAGGAGAAACCTTATGCGGAACCCAATTTCAGTTTATTTTTCTTTAGCTCTCGCCATGGCGATCGTCGGGAGTTCGGTTGTTGTCGGCAAGCTGATGGTGAAGACGATTCCGGTGTTTTTGTCGTCAGGCATTCGTTTTTTTATCGCGGCTGCCGTTTTAATGATCTTGCTTTTTTGGATTGAGAAAGGCATTCCCGCTCTATCGAAAAAAGATGTCTTTGTTCTTTTGCTGCAGTCTTTTACGGGTGTCTTTCTGTTCAGCATCTGCATGCTTTACGGGGTTAAGCTGACGACGGGGATGGAAAGCGGCATTATTACGAGCACGACGCCGATGGCTGTCGGTATTTTGGCTTTCTTTTTATTAAAAGAAAAAATAGAAAAGAGAATGGCCGCTGGCATCGTGCTGGCCGTTATCGGCGTGATGGCGATCAACCTGTTCGGGGCCGGCGGCGAAGCGGGGAGCCCTTATGCATTGATGGGAAATCTGTTAATCGCGGCCGCAGTGATCGGTGAAGCGATGTTTACGCTAATGGCAAAATTGCTGTCGCCCCATATTTCCGCATTGGCGATTTCGGCGTTTGTTTCCTTGTTCGGTTTTTTGTTTTTTCTACCGTTTGCGGTCATTGAGGCTGTCTCGTTTGATTTTAGCGTTCCCGGACTTCTTGATTGGTCATATGTCCTTTATTACGCGCTGATTGTTACGGTGCTTGCTTTTTACTTATGGTACAACGGCGTGACGAAAGTGCCGGCGAGCGTTTCCGGGATTTTCACTTCGGTTCTCCCCGTATCGGCCGTTGTGCTCTCAGGCGTCATTTTGAAGGAGCAATTCACACTGGTTCATTTGACCGGAATCGTGTTTGTAATTGCAGGAATTTTCATTACTGTTTTGAAAAAAGAGCAGAAGAAAGACAGCGGAAAACTCGCATCTTAAGACGGATTTCCAAAAAAATGTCGTAAATTCGATGCATCAATTTGATGAAATCGCCCGGCCCTGCGGTATAATAGATTTTGTGAATGAAAGATTCAATGTTGAAAGAGAGTGGTTACATCATGGGCCGTAAATGGAACAATATAAAAGAGAAGAAAGCGTCCAAGGATGCGAATACGAGCCGAATCTACGCCAAGTTCGGCCGCGAAATCTATGTGGCGGCAAAGCAGGGAGAGCCCGACCCCGAACTGAACCAGAACCTGAAATTCGTGCTAGAGCGCGCCAAAACATACAATGTCCCGAAAGCGATTATTGAGCGGGCGATTGAAAAAGCGAAGGGCGGTTCTGAAGAAAATTATGACGAACTGCGCTATGAAGGCTTCGGGCCGAACGGAGCGATGGTGATCGTTGACGCGTTGACAAACAACGTCAACCGCACGGCTGCCGATGTGCGCTCCACATTTGGCAAAAACGGCGGAAACATGGGTGTGAGCGGATCTGTCGCTTACATGTTTGATCCGACGGCCGTCATCGGCTTTGAAGGGAAAACGGCTGATGAGACGCTCGAATTATTGATGGAAGCGGATATTGATGTCCGTGATATTTTAGAAGAAGACGATGCGGTGATCGTCTATGCCGAGCCCGATCAGTTCCACGCCGTACAGGAGGCGCTGCAAAACGCCGGCATCACAGAGTTCACGGTGGCCGAGCTGACCATGCTCGCGCAAAATGACGTCGCCCTTCCTGAGGATGCGCGCGCGCAGTTTGAAAAACTGATTGACGCGCTGGAAGATTTGGAAGACGTTCAGCAAGTTTACCATAATGTCGATTTAGGGGCGTAAAAAGAAATCGTGAAGTAAAAAGATAGATGAACAGGCGAAAGTCTGTTTTGTCTATCTTTTTTTATTTGTAAAGTTAACTTGACACCTGATTTTTTGTTAAGTATACTTTACGTATAGTAAACTTTACATTCCGATGGAGGAAAGATGAAAACGTTAATAAAGGAAAAGCGCACTTCGCTGAACATGACACAAGAAGAACTGGCTAAAAGGCTCGATGTGTCAAGGCAAACGGTGATTTCCCTTGAAAAGGGGAAGTATAAACCTTCACTTGTTCTGGCGCATAAACTGGCTCAAATTTTTGAATGTCTGATTGAAGATTTATTTATTTTTGAGGGGGATGAAAATATTGACTGAAACGATGACAAACACACTGATCGCTTTAGCAGGTTTAGGAATAGGCGTGCTCGGGATCGTAATTATATACAGTGTGAACAAACGGATTGGAAAAAAAGAGAGGCTGTTCGATGAACGCCAGCAGAAAATTAATTATCAGGCTAAGGCGCTCTCCTGGAACATTACAATGGCGGCTATTTTAATGGCCTGGACATTGGCAATTATTTTCCAAGGGATTTCCTTTTCATTTTTCTTAATAACAGGTTTATATATCCTGCAATGTTTATCAATGCTGATCACAACCGTTTACCTTGCGCAGAAAAACTAAGATGGTGCTGTTCCCCTTTGTATCCGGATTTTACCGATTTATCGGTAAAATCTTTTTTTATATCCAAAAGACTCATGAGATTGAATTTTCTTGAAAGACTGCCGATACATAAGATGTAGTCTAACTTTTCCCAAAACTGTTTGATAGGAGATGGACTGAATGATTCAAATGACTGACCTCAACCGTCAATACATAGGAGGGGAATGGAGAGACGGCCAAAGTGAAAGCGTCTTGGCCGATCTGAATCCTTTTACCCATAAAACGATTACCTCTTTTCGGAAAGCGACGCGGGAGGATGTCGATGCGGCGTACAAATCTGCGCTTGAGGCGAAAAAGAAATGGGATAACATCAATCCCTATGAAAAAAGAGCGATTTTAGAAAAAGCCGCGGCTTATATTGAAGACAATAAAGAAGCGATCGTGTACCTCATTATGGAGGAACTTGGCGGAACACGGCTGAAAGCGGCTTTTGAAATCGATCTTGTCGTCAATATGATCAAAGAAGCGGCAGGTTTCCCGCTCAAAATGGAAGGTAAAATTCTCCCTTCACCGGTTGATGGGAAAGAAAATCGGATATACCGCATTCCGGCGGGAGTGGTCGGTGTCATCAGTCCGTTCAACTTTCCGTTCTTTTTATCTGTAAAATCGGTTGCACCTGCGCTTGGCGCAGGGAACGGCGTTGTCTTAAAGCCGCATGAAGAAACACCGATTTGCGGCGGCACGCTGATTGCAAAGATTTTTGAAGAAGCCGGTCTTCCGGAGGGACTTCTGAATGTTGTCGTCACGGATATCGGGGAAATCGGCGACAGCTTCGTTGAGCATCCGATTCCGAGAATCATCTCGTTTACCGGATCAACGAAGGTCGGCAGCTATATCGGACAGCTGGCGATCAAACATTTTAAAAAACCGCTGCTTGAACTCGGCGGAAACAGCGCATTGATTGTTCTTGAGGATGCCGATTTGGAATACGCCGTCAATGCCGCGGCTTTCAGCCGCTTCACACATCAGGGGCAAATCTGCATGTCGGCCAACCGGATTCTCGTTCAAAAAGAAGTGTATCCGGAATTTTTAAAGCTGTTCAGCCAAAAAATCTCCGGGTTTAAAACGGGTGATCCGCTGGATCCTGAAACTGTGATCGGCCCTGTCATTAATGAACGCCAAGCTGAACATTTAAGAAAATCGATTGAGAAAGGCATCGAAGAAGGCGCCACACCGCTTCTGAAAGGCGATATTAAAGGCAATCTCGTCGAGCCGACGATTCTTGCGGATGTCACGTCTGACATGTCTGTCGCCAAGGAAGAGCTGTTCGGCCCGGTTGTGTGCGTCATGCCGTTTGAGACCGAAGCAGAAGCGGTTGAGATCGCGAATGACACTTCGTTCGGACTGAGCGGAGCCGTACACACGGGAAATGTGGAGCGCGGCGTTGCCATCGCGAAGCAAATCGAGACGGGCATGATCCATGTCAATGACACAACGATCAACGACGAGCCACATGTCGCTTTCGGCGGTGAAAAGCAATCTGGAATCGGCAGGCTGAACGGCGAGTGGAGCCTTGACGAATTTACAACGTTAAAATGGATTTCCGTCCAGCACCAGAAAAGGATTTTTCCATATTAAAAGGAGGATTTGATACATGAATGAAGCAGTAAAAACGGACATCCACCCGCTGCTGGATGCTTTTGTGAAAGTGGCGCCGTTTCTGAATCAGCTGATTCAGGACGATGTGACAGTGGGGATTTACGATACTGAAAAGCTGATCGTCAACATTCCGGGAAAGACATTTTCCCTTGATGTCAAAGCGGGTGATCCTTTGCAGGAAGGCGATATTATTACAGACGCCATCCGCCAAAACAAAAAGAAAGTGAGCATGGTGCCTAAGGAACTGTTCGGCTTCCCTCTTGCGGCGAGAGCGATCCCGCTCCATGACGAGAACGGAAGGGTTATCGGCGGAGTCGGACTCGGTACGAGTCTTGAAAAATCGGATCAGCTTCACCGCGTCGCAGAAAGCCTGTCGGTCATCGTCGAGCAGACGGCCTCAGCCATTCAGGATATCGCCGAATCTGTCAGCGGGTTTTCCGGACAAATGTCCGACATTTCCAAGCAGGCGAAAGAAGTCAGTGAAAGCGCCGGAGAAATTGAGAAAATTTCAGTTACCGTAAAAGGCATTTCAGATCAAAGCAACCTGCTCGGACTGAACGCGGCGATTGAAGCGGCGAGAGCCGGAGAGTCAGGAAAAGGGTTCTCCGTCGTCGCCGACGAAATCCGCAAGCTCGCGACACACTCAAAAGAAAACGTCGGGCAGATTGACCAAATCACGAAGAAAATCCACGCGTTATTGAAAGACCTTGAGCATTCGATCGAAGTCATCAATGAACATACGAGCGGCCAGGCCGCCGGCGTTGAACAAATTTCCGCCACCATGCAGGAGATCAGCAGCAACGCGCATAACCTCGCCAAGATGGCGGAACATCATTTTGAAGACTAGAGATAGAAAAAAACTGCCTGACAATGTGTCGGCAGTTTTTTTACTAACACTACTACACTAGCGATTGAAATGACTGCCGTAAATATGGCTCATGAGTATGCTCTTTCCCGTCACACTGCAATTCCTTCAAACGTGTAAAAGAGACGAAATCAAATAACTATATATTGAAAATAACTCCGATAAGAGAATAGATAATGACAGTCGAAAAAAGAATTGTCATATGAATCAGAGAGTAAATAAACATGGATTTTGCCCATTTCTCTGAATCCATTTTTTTGTAACCATACACACTAAGAACCAACCATATGACACCTAATATAAGGGAAACAAGCATAATGCCGAGGCTCAAAGAAATAAAAAGGAGACTTGTCCCGATGAGGATGATTAAATAAATATTAGTTTGTATATATGTTCTTTTAACTCCTTTGATAACAGGGAGCATTGGAACTTTCGCAGCCTTATACTCATCATTTTTTCGAATGGCTATAGCATAGAAATGAGGCATTTGCCATATCACAGATGTCACAAAAAGACCGAGAACAGCAGGATGTGTGATGTCCGGATAGGACAGCTGACCATCCAATAAGAGGCGGCATAGCTCCGCCGATACTCCCGACCTCTGTATTGTAAACTGTTCTTCTCTTACTCCACATGGTATACGGGACAATATAAAAAAACAATCCTAGAAACCCTAGGAGTGCTGCCAGAGAGGTGGTGAAACCAAGGATTATTACACCAAAAATCATCATAAAGATACCGAGCCATAGAACTGTTTTAGGCTTTATTTCTCCTGTAGCGGTTGGTCTGTTTTTGGTTCTCTCCATAATAGAATCTATATCCCGGTCATATAAGTTGTTAAAAGCTCCTGCCGCTCCCATTACTAAAATAGACCCAATTAATGCAAAAAATATTTCTGGTAATTTCTCAGAAAGGCTGATTTTATAAGTATATAAAGATAATGTTAATCCAGAAAACATCGGAATAAGGTTAGATTTAATAATTCCTGTTTTAATGGTTTTTGACAATATGATGGACACAGGTCGTTTATCCGTTTTGATATTATTTTCAATTTGCATGATTCTTCTCCTCTTTTTAATGGCAACACGTTGATTTAGTGAAGTGCTAGTGATACCTTTTAGAATATACATACTATATGGTATGTTAATTCTGAACAGTATGATTGTCAATAAGAGGAGGAAGAAGAATGCTTAGAAGAAGGCTAACCCAAAAAGAGCGAAAAGAGGAAACACGTCAATTGTTGTTAGAATCGGCTGTTGAGATTTTTTCGGAGCTTGGCTTTCATGGGGCTTCTGTTGAAAAAATTGCTGAACATGCCGGATTTAGCAAAGGAGCGGTTTACTCCAATTTTAAATCTAAGGAAGAGCTCTTTCTGGCCTTATTGGAACAACAAATGAATTTACAAGTGAATAACATCGATCAAATCATAAATAATCAGCATTCACTTTCATATTTTATTGAAACAATGAATGATCATTTTGTCTCAGTGGTGAAAGAAAATCAAAAGTGGATGATTTTAAATATGGAATTTCTTCTTTATGTGATGCGTAATGAGTCAGTGCGCTACAAATGGTCTTGCATGATCAGGGAGTCTGTGGACCGGATCTCCAAGTCTGTCGCGAAACTAATGTTGAAAGAGAATCATGAGGTTACGCTATCTTCGGAAGAAATCGCTTGGACTATTTTTTCACTTGAAAATGGTCTTGCGATATTCAATTTTATTAATGGAGAAAGCGTCCCGATGAATTTATATGGAAAAGCGCTAAAAAATTTGCTTTCAGCCTCTGAGTGACTTTTTAATAGAGAAGTTGTACTTTTCAATTTCTAGGCTCAGTGTCATACATTAATTTAAATTTTATTTTAAATTTTTTAGAGGAATTTTCCCCGGGCGAAGCGAAAGTGATGAATGGGAAATCGCTTTCAAAGGGGGAAGGGGTAAATGAGAGTATATACACCGACTAAACTGACCGGATTGTTATTGGGGCCGATCAGTTTTTTGCTGATTCTCGGCTTGATACCGGAAGCTGAGTTGGCTTACGCGCCGCGGATCGTTCTTGCGGTTACAGCTTGGACGGCCGTCTGGTGGATTACGGAAGCCGTGCCGATTCCGGCGGCATCGCTCTTGCCAGTCATTTTGCTGCCGACATTGGGCGGTTTAGATATGGAAACGACGGCCAAAGCATACGGCGATCCGATTGTGTTTATGTATATGGGGGGATTTATCATTGCGATCGCCATCGAAAAATGGAATCTTCATAAACGGATGGCCTTGCATATTTTGAAGCGGATCGGGGCTGAAAGCCATCGAATCGTGCTCGGCGTGATGGCGGCGACGGCGTTTTTATCGATGTGGATTTCGAATGCAGCCACCGCTTTGATGATGCTTCCCGTAGCGCTTGCAGTTATTAAAGAAGTGCAGGAAAAAGAAATTTTAAAAGGCGAATCGCTGCAGAAGTTCAGCAAAAGCATTTTGCTGGCTGTCGCGTATGCGGCTTCGATCGGCGGACTTGCGACATTGGTCGGTTCCGTGCCGAATGCGGTCTTTGCCGCGATGTCCAAACAGATGCTCAATCACGAAATTATGTTTTTTGAGTGGTTTTTATTCGGGTTCCCGGTTTCCGTTCTGTTTCTTGCTATTTTATATGTTTATTTAACGAAAATAAAATTTAAAGTGAGCGCCTTTCAAGGAAAAAAAACTGATTTTATCGATCATGATTTAAAGGCGCTTGGCGCAATGACGAGGGAGGAAAAATCGGTTTTTGCCGTTTTTTTGTTGATCGCATGTTTGTGGATGTTCAAATTCATCCTGCCGTTTCAAATTTCAGATACGTCGATTGCGATTTTCGGAGCGTTTTTGCTGTTTTTAATTCCGAGTACAAAGGATGAACGGATTTTGGAATGGAAGGATATGCAGACGCTGCCATGGGGGCTACTTCTGTTGTTTGGAGGCGGCTTGTCGCTTGCAGCCGGTTTTTCGGCGACCAATCTGACGGCGTGGATCGGCGGCAAGCTCAAGCTGTTGGAAGGCCATCCTTACTTATTTGTACTGATCATTTTGACGGCTGCCATTTTATTTATGACCGAAATCATGTCTAATACGGCTGTCGCCAATATGGTGATTCCGATGACGATCGGTCTTGGCGCCGCGCTTCAAGTCGAGCCGTACGGGCTGATGGCGGCAGCTGCGCTTGCTTCATCATGCGCCTTTATGCTCCCGATCTCCACCCCGCCGAATGCGGCCGTTTTCAGCTCCAATCTGCTGACGATGAAGGACATGGTCAGGGCGGGTTTTTGGCTCAATATCGCAGGTGTCGTCTTGATCGTGATCAGCGTATATTTCTGGCTTCCGGCCGTCTTCCTGTAATGTCCGTGAAAAAGCTCTCACTAGTTTTCTTGCATCATCTGCATTAAAATAAGGTTATGACATTACGTTAGGATTGGTAGACAGATGAGCATTTTTAAAGCGGAAGGTTTATATAAAACTTACGGAGATAAAACATTATTTGACCATATATCGTTTCATATTGAAGAAAACGAACGGATCGGCTTGATCGGACCGAACGGAACGGGAAAAAGCAGTTTGCTGAAAGTGATCGCCGGCCATGAATCGACCGAAAAAGGAGACATCACCAAGCCTGGCAGCCTCCATATCGAGTACTTGGATCAGGATCCTGATTTGGACGGTCCGGAAACCGTACTTGAGCACATTTATTCGGGAGATTCCGTGATGATGCGGACGATGAGGGCGTATGAGCAGGCGCTTCAGGAGCTGAATGCTTCGCCTGATGATCCGAAGAAGCAGGAAAACCTGCTGGCGGCACAGGGGAAAATGGACGAACACGGCGCCTGGGACGCGAATACGGCGGCAAAAACGATTTTAACGAAGCTTGGCGTCGTGGATGTGGCAAAAGAAGTGAGCTCGCTATCCGGAGGGCAAAAAAAGCGGGTTGCGATCGCAAAAACATTGATTCAGCCTGCTGACCTCCTCATTTTGGATGAGCCGACAAACCACCTTGACAATGAAACGATCGAATGGCTTGAAGGCTATTTGAGCGGGTATCCGGGCTCTGTCGTCCTCGTCACCCATGACCGCTACTTTTTAAACCGGGTGACAAACAGGATCTATGAGCTGGATCGTGGGCACCTATACACATACAAAGGGAACTACGAAGTGTTTTTGGAAAAGCGGGCCGAAAGAGAAGCGCTCGCCGAACAAAGCGAAACGAAGCGGCAAAACCTTCTCAGAAGGGAGCTTGCTTGGCTGAGAAGGGGAGCTAAAGCCCGTTCGACAAAACAAAAAGCAAGAATTCAGCGAGTGGAGGAACTAAAGGAACAGGATTCGCCTGAAACCGGTTCTTCCCTTGATTTTGCCATCGGCTCCCATCGTCTCGGCAAGCAGGTAATTGAAGCTGAAGGTGTTGACATCAGCCGCAGCGGCAATCAGCTTGTCCGTTCATTCGATGAACTGATTGTGCCGGGGGACCGGATCGGCATCATCGGACCGAACGGGATCGGCAAAACAACGCTTTTAAACGCGCTTGCCGGCCGCGTCAAGCCTGATGGAGGGCAGATCACGATCGGCCAGACTGTAAGAATCGGATACTATACACAGGATCACAGCGAAATGAACGATGCGCTGCAGGTCGTCGAATACATTAAGGAGACGGCTGAGGTCGTCAAAACGGCCGACGGACAAGTGGTCACAGCTGAGCAGATGCTGGAAAGGTTCCTTTTTCCGCGGAGCATGCAGCGCAACTTGATTCGCAAGCTGTCAGGCGGAGAAAAGAGGCGCCTTTATCTTTTGAAAGTGCTGATGGAAGAGCCGAACGTCCTGTTCCTTGATGAGCCGACAAACGACCTTGATACCGAGACGCTCGGAGTGCTGGAAGATTATTTGGAACAGTTTCCCGGCGTTGTCGTGACCGTTTCCCATGACCGCTATTTCCTTGACCGTGTCGTCGACAGGCTGCTTGTATTTGAAGGCAGCGGAAACGTTTCGCGTTTTCAAGGTTCATACAGCGAATATATGGAGAAGCAAAAGGAGACCAGCCGTCAAAAGCCGGCGCCTGAAGCCGCGGAACCTGCCAAACCTGAGAAAAAGAAAAGAAAGAAGCTGTCTTATAAAGATCAGCTGGAATGGGACGGCATCGAAGACAGAATCGCCGCTCTCGAAGAAAAGCATAAACGGCTTGAAGAGGAAATCGCCGCCGCCGGCAGCGACTTCGCCAAGATTCAGACATTGATGGAAGAGCAGGCGCAAACAGCCGCAGAGCTTGACGAGGCAATGGAGCGCTGGACCGAGCTGTCGCTGATGATCGAGGAGCTGGAACAATTGTAATGGAAGCTGCCGGGAAATCCCGGCAGTTTTTAATTTGTCGGGCTTTTTTCAGCATCGTTACAAAAATAGCCGATTACTTTTTCCTTTAATAAAGACGCCGCCAGACTCAGCTCTCTGTCTTGATGGACGATGAGCCCGTGGGTGGAGACAATCGGGGCAGTCACAGGCAGCAGTTTGAATTGCTTGGCTTCAAGTTCTTGTTTGACGGCGATTTCAGGAATGAAGGCAAAGCCGATGCCGCATTTTACCGCCTCTTTGATCATGGCGATGCTTGGGTACTCCAGGGCGCTGTTTCCTTCAATCCCGGCATCTTGCAATAATCTGCCCGCTTTTGTGTGGTAGACGCAGCTTGTGCCGAAGCTGATGAATGTTTCGCGACTAAGAGCGCCAAGGCTCTCAGATTCAACCTTTTCAACGAGATCATTGGAAGCGATGAACACCAGCTTTTCTTCGAGCAAAGGGGTAAAAAGGATGTCGGGCCTATTCGGATTTTGCGGTACGATTCCGAAATCGACGGCATGATTTTGCACCTGCTGAACGATATCGTGCTGAAACCCGTTTTCCAATTGCAATCTGATCTTTGGATATTCTTTAAGAAAATCCCGGATCAGGAGAGACGTGCGCGTCAGAAAAAATGATTCCTGCATGCGGATGCGGACGGTTCCTTGCGGCTGATCCAGTTCATTCATCGCTTCTTCCAAGGTGCTGCCTAAATGAATAAATTGATAGGCATATTTGCTTAGCTTCAAACCGGCCGGTGTCGGCTTCACACCTCTTGACAGCCGTTGAAACAAACGCTGTCCACAAGCCTGCTCCAAAAGCTGAATATGGCTGGTGACTGTCGACTGTACATACCCCAGCCGATCAGCGGCGCGGCTGAAGTTTTTTTCTTCCATGACGGCGATGAAGGTTTTAAAAAATTTACCCTCTAAAAGCTCAATCATAGCTTGTCATCTCCTTGATATCGAAAATCAAAATGATTTCTATCGTAATCATTCATAAGTAAAATGTCTCTCCCCATGATATCGTAGGTTTTGCAAGAATAAAAGAAAAATTGAGGAGGAAAACAATGAAAAGAACGAGAGGATTCAGACTTGGCGTGTACATTTTCAAGGATGCTGAAATCATCGACTATGCCGCCCCATACGGAGTGTTTTCAGTGGCGAGGAGGCTCGATCCTGAACTGGACGCCTTTCTTGTGGCGGATGCGATGAAACCGGTTCAGACGCAAGCCGGGCTTACCGTTCATCCGAATTACAGCTTCAATGACCAGCCAGATATGGATGCTTTCTTAATTCCGGGCGGTTTCGGTACACGACAGGAGACCAACAACAAACGGCTGCATCAGTTTATCCGCTCTCTCCCTGAGTCGACGCTTTTGGTGAGCGTATGTACAGGTTCATGGATTTACGGGCGCATGGGGCTCTTAGACGGGCTTTCCGCCACAAGCCGGAAAGAGCCGGATCGGCTTGAGGCGTCAGAGATGGGGCAAGTACCGATCGACCGCTTGGCGGACATCGCGCCGGCCTGCCGCGTCAGCCGGGCGAGAATCGTCGACAGCGGACGGATCATCACCGCCGGGGGAATTGCTTCAGGCATGGAAATGGGCTTTCACTTATTGAGAAGAGCGGGCTATGATGAAAGCTTCATAGAAGAAACAGCGCGTGTTATGGAATATCAAGAGGGGTACAGCCAGTATCAGGATGATATTGAATACGTGCGGAAAGAGAAATAAGTCGAAGCTGCCGGGGAGAACCCGGCAGTTTACAACGGTTCGTCTGCCTGTAAAACGATTTGAAGCAACCCCGGAAAACGGCTGTCCAAGTCCTCTAGGCGAAGCCTAAATAAACCGTTGTGTTCTTTCTATTCTTGTATGAATGACTCCCGATTCCCTAAGGACTTTAAAGTGATGAGACAGGGTTGATTTTGGAATGGGAACGTTAACAGCGCTGCACGATTGTTCGCCGGCTTCTGCAAGATTTTTTATGATTTGAAGTCTGATTTGATCACTGAGGGCGTAAAGAACAGCGGATAAACTGATGTCAGGGCGGTTTGTCTGTTTGCATCGGTATTATACATTTTTTCAATGCTCCTGTTTAAAAACAGCCGGGCGCTGAATCAATCAAAAACTGCATAAGGATCGAGGCTGCCGGAAAAACCGGCAGCTCTTTTTAATTCATATTTTGGAAAACGACAGCCGCGCCACGGCATCATGCATGTGAATCGATTCTTCGTTCCGGCATTCGATCTCAAAGGCGGAGATCCAGTTCATTTCGTATAAGTCGGCAGCCGTTAAGCGGATGACGTCTTCTACAAATCTTGGATTTTCATAAGCCTGTTCAGTCACTCTTTTTTCGTCGGGCCTTTTTAAGACGGGATGGAGCTTTGCGCTTGCGTTCGTTTCCGCTGCGGCAAGAAGCTCGGTTTTGAAATCGTCCGGCATCTCCGCCTGCTCATTGATATGTGCGGTGATCTTGATTATGCCGCGCTGGTTATGGGCGCTGTATTCGCTGATTTCTTTTGAACACGGGCAGAGCGTCGTCACATGGGCCGTGATGCCGACGGTTTGTGAAAAGCCTTTGTTTTCATGATAAGAGACTGTCATATGGATATCGGCGTGCATCAATCCTGACAGTTTGGTTTCCGGGCTAAGGCGCTCGAAATACCATGGAAAACTGACAGAGACGGATGCGCTTTGCTGTTCCATATTGTCGGCTAAATCCTTTGCAAAATCTTTCAGTGTATGGACATCAATCGTCCAGTTTGCTTCGTGATAGCGCTGCAGCTGTTCTGTCAGGCGGCTCATATTGATTCCTTTGCGGCCGCGCGCAAGGCTCGTCGTAAAGGAAAAAGCGCCGATCGTCGTTTGTGTAAACGGCTTGAGCGAGGATGCAATCAAAATCGGATGCGAAACGTTTGAGACACCGACATGGTCAATGTCAAAAAAATAGTCGTTCGGTGTATTTTGAATATCCTTCATCTGTTCTTTATCGGTCGGTTTTATTCCTTTCACGGCTTCGACAGATCCGAAGCGGCGGTGGCGTTCGGGTTTTGCGGGCAAATGCAGTATACGTTCCATTGATGAGACCCCTTTCTGTAGTAAATCGAAATAGTTCCTATTTATTTTGAGGGAATGCTGTGATAAAATCAAGTGGTCATGTCTAAAGCATGCAAATTAAATCGAAATGATTTCGTTTAGGGAGTGGTTGTTTTGCAGCATAGCGAAATCGTCATTGTTGGAGCGGGACCCGCAGGTATTGGAATGGGAATCGTTCTGAAAAAACTCGGTTTTCAATCGTTTACGATTTTGGAAAAAGACCGTGCAGGAGCTTCATTTCGAAGCTGGCCTGAAGAAATGAAACTGATAACACCGTCCTTTACCGGGCAGGGATTCGGGGCTTTGGATTTAAATGCTGTTGCTCCGGGAACATCCCCTGCCTTTACTTTTCACCGCGAGCACTTGAGCGGGCAGGAGTATGGAGATTATTTGGCGCTTTTGGCCGATCATTTTCAGCTTCCAATTCAAGAAGGCACATCGGTTCGCAGTGTTCATAAAGACGATGGCGGTTTTTCAGTTGAAACTAATAAAGGCATGATGACGGCCAAAGACGTTATTTGGGGAGCCGGTGAATTCCAATTTCCGAAATATTCGTTTCATGGTGCAGAGATTGGCATTCACAACAGCAAGGTCGCCAGATGGAGCCAATTTGAAAAAGCCCATTATTACGTGGTAGGCGGCTATGAAAGCGCGATGGATGCGGCGGTTACACTGGCGTCCTATGGCAGCGATGTGACGGTTGTGATGCCGAATTCGCTCAGCGAAAACGCTGAAGCCGATCCAAGCCGGTCGCTTTCACCTTATACATGGGAGCGTCTTGAAGATGCGTATGAAAAAGGGAAGGTTCAGTTTTTGGAAAAAGCCCTGGTAGAGAAACTGGCGAAAAACGGACCAGCCTATGATTTATATTTGTCAGACGGGAGGAAAATACGCTCGGAAACACGGCCGATTATCGCGACAGGCTTTCATTCCGGGGCAAAACAAATCGAGCATTTGTTTGAATGGAGAGAGAACGGCAAACCGCTTTTAACGAATAAAGATATGTCGACCGTGACGGACGGTCTTTATTTAATCGGGCCGAGCGTTCAGCACCAAAACGCCGTCTTCTGTTTCATTTATAAATTCAGGCAGCGATTCGCCGTCATCGCCGAGCATTTGTTGGAGAAACGAAAGTTTTCGATCGATGAAAAGGTGCTGACAGAATACAGGGAAAATCAAATGTTTCTCACGGATTTGAGCTGCTGTGAGGTGCAGTGTGAATGCTGAAAGAGCCAACGCGGCGGCAGCGCATGCTCTTCATCGGACTCGAATCGGTCGGGAAAACAACGCTTTTTTCCGCGATCACAGATCAGAGAGCAGGCGAAGCAGCCAATGTGAAAGGATCGACGATATTTGCGGCTGAACGGGAGATCAAAAGCCTTCCGGGCTGGCAAGCCATTGATACACCGGGCATTCGGGAGGATGACAGCGTGTCGAAAAGAGCGCTGAAAAAAGAGATCGAAAAGGCCGATGAGGTGGTTGCCGTCTTGCGCGGCACCCATTTTTCAGAAGAGCTGAACGCGGTCTTGGACCTGATTCCGCCGGATGCCAGGCGCGTCTGCTTTATCGTTACGTTTCAGGATAAAATGACGGACGCCATGCGCCGGACGCTTTCTGAGCAAGTGGCCAAGCACAGTCTCCCGGTCCTGTTGGTTGATACGAGAACTGTGACAGACGATAAAAAAGAGCATATCATCGCTTTTTTAAGAAAAGAGGCTGAATTTCATCCGCTGAAACGGAAACGGATGAAACAGATTGAACTTGAAAGTGTGGCTGTTCAGCAGTTTGTGTTTCATCGTCCCGTAGTTGGGCCTGTTGTGAGCACTGCACTTTTATGTTTGTTATTTATGGCGCCGATCATATTGGCTTATCATACATCAGAGTGGATGCAGCAATACGCGGACGAATGGGCGGTTGAACCTCTCCAAAATGCGGTCGGAGGCTTGCCGTCATGGCTGAGCGCGGCATTGGCGGGGAATTATGGCCTGTTATCCCTTGGCATTTACTCGTTTGTTTGGGCGTTTCCTGTCGTTTTGTTTATGTCTATAGCAAATGCGGCAGCAGATGATTCGGGTTTAAAGGACCGGATCGTCGATTCACTGGACCCGCTGATGCGGAAGATCGGTCTGAACGGCCGCGATTTAGTTCCGCTTTTGACCGGATTTGGCTGCAATGTCGTTGCCGTTCAGCAGACGCGGTCGTGCAGCATGTGTACGAGAAAGCGCTGTGTATCATTTATTTCTTTCGGATCAGCGTGCAGCTACCAAATCGGCGCGACGCTGTCGATTTTTCATGCTGCGGGAAGGGAGTGGCTGTTTATCCCTTACCTCGCTGTTCTTGTTGCCGCAGCAGCCGCTCATAACCGGATATGGTATCGCATTGATCAGAAATGGGCCGCTTACTTCGAGCGCCGGCAAACGTTTTTACAGATGCCGTCCTGGAAAGGGATCGTTTTTCGAGTAAAAGAAGTGCTCCAGCAATTTATCTTTCAGGCGATGCCGATCTTTCTCATCATTTGCCTGGCGGCGACAGTATTGAATGAACTCGGTGTCATCCGTCTTGTGACATTGCTTGTCTCGCCTGTTTTAAGCCTGTTCGGTGCTCCGGAAGATGCGGCGCCGGGCCTTGTTTTTTCTCTGATCAGGAAAGACGGTATTCTCTTGTTCAATGAAGGGAATGGAGCGCTTCTTGATGTGCTGCCGGGGGCAACGCTCTTTCTGCTCATTTACTTGGCATCAACCTTTACTCCATGCATGGTGACGGTTTGGACAATTGCCAAGGAACTGGGGATGAAAACGGCGGCAGCCATTATGGGAAAACAGATGGCCACTTCAGTCGTGTCAGTTTTGATCATCATGATCATCTGGAAGCTGACACTTTGCATTTTTAAATAAATTGTGGTGAAATAAAATATAAATCGTAATAATTACGATTTGATAAGAGGAAGGAGAATGAAAAAATGAGTAAAAAGATTCCTGTAACAGTGTTAAGCGGATACCTGGGGGCGGGTAAAACGACGCTGCTGAATCACATATTGCAAAACCGCCAAGGGCTGAAAGTCGCCGTTATCGTTAATGACATGAGCGAAGTCAACATTGATGCCGGGCTTGTCAAGCAAGGCGGTGGCCTGTCGAGGACGGATGAAAAGCTGGTCGAAATGTCAAACGGCTGCATTTGCTGCACACTCAGAGAGGATTTGCTTGTTGAAGTCGAAAAACTGGCGAAGCAAGGAAATATTGATTATATCGTGATCGAATCGACTGGTATCAGCGAACCGATCCCGGTCGCTCAGACATTCTCTTACATCGACGATGAATTGGGCATTGATTTGACCCGGTTCTGCCGCCTGGACACAATGGTCACGGTTGTCGACGCCAATCGTTTTTGGCACGATTTTCAGTCGGGGGACAGCCTGCTGGACCGGAAAGAGGCTGTCGGTGAAGAGGATGAACGCGACATCGCCGATCTGCTCATCGATCAAATCGAGTTTTGCGATGTGCTGATTTTGAATAAATGCGACCTTGTCTCTGAGGAAGATCTGAAAAAGCTTGAGAAAGTGCTGAAAACGTTGCAGCCTAAAGCAAACATCATCAGAGCGGTCAAAGGAGAGGTCGATCCGAAGGTCATCTTAAACACCGGTCTCTTCAATTTTGACGAAGCAAGCGGTTCAGCAGGCTGGATCAGGGAATTAAACGAAGGACACCACCAGCATACGCCTGAGACTGAAGAATACGGAATATCTTCGTTTGTATACGAAGCGCGCCGTCCTTTTCATACCGAGCGGTTTTATAACTGGATTCATTCGCTGCCGGAAAACGTCGTCAGGGCGAAAGGAATCGCCTGGTGTGCGACGCGCAACAGCCTTGCCCTTTTGATGTCGCAGGCAGGCCCATCCGTGTCGCTGGAACCGATCTCTTATTGGGTGGCCGCGCTGTCCAAGGCGGAACAGGAGCAAATCCTCAGACAGAATCCAGAGCTATTAAAAGAATGGAATGAAGAATTCGGAGACCGCCACACAAAGCTCGTCTTTATCGGATTGGATCTGTCCCCGTCAGAAATTACCGCCGAAGCGGATCGATGCCTTTTGACAGATTCGGAGATGGCGGACGACTGGTCGCTTTTATCTGACCCGTTCGATTGGCAGATTGAAAGAGCTAGATAAATGAATTTCCACATTAAGACAAAAGAGATATCTCTTTTGTCTTTTTTTATTTCAAACAAACCGGTGTTTTGTACACCATGTTGACATATCAGGAAAGGAATACTAATATTTTATTGTAATGTTAACTTAAATTATTTATAGGTTAACATATGAGTGCGGTGTTTAGAGGGGGGATGAAAGCATGAAGGGAGAAGCGTATTACAGTGTGAGAATGAGAGCCTCCGAGAACGGTCCCCATGAAGAGGGGGGAAAACACATATCCGGAGGAGAGCGGCTTGCGCCTTTCATCGGTGTAAAGGATGCCGTCAGCGATTTATTGGAAAAAGCATTGTCTCATTCGCGGGGCAAGCCGGACTTTATGCAAATTCGCTTCGATCTTGTAAACGAACCGATAAAGTTTGTCCAGCCTCTGCGCATTGAAACGAATGAAACAAAATCAGCGGAAGAAGGACAAGCGCTTGCCCGTGAGCTGATCAGCCGCGCCGGCGTACCGAAAAACGCGGTAGACAAAGCGTTTCAAGGCATTGCCGAATACTCGGACGTAAGGGGCGCCGTTTTGTTTGACATTCATTCAGGCCGGAGGATTGACGGAAGAAAACAAAAAGGAGTGCGCGTCTCACGGCTCGATTGGCCGGAAGCCGATTTTCAAATGTGGGCGGCTTTGTGCGGAATGCCGCCGAATCCGCGGTTGAAAGAGGCGCTTGCCATCGCTTCTAAGGTATGTGAGCATCCGGCTGTCGTCGCCGAATTATGCTGGTCAGATGACCCTGATTACATAACGGGCTATGTTGCCGCTAAAAAGCTGGGTTATCAGCGGATAACAAGGATGAAAGAGCATGGAGACGAGAGCGGCTGCCGGATTTTTTTTGTTGATGGATTAACAGATATCAAGAGCTGTATAGACGGCTTGGAAAAACAGCCTGTATTCATTCGGTCGGGAGGTAAAACATGAATCAATCATTCGTTGAAAAAAGCAAAAAATATCTTTGGCTGCCTTTTACCCAAATGAAAGACTATGACGAAAACCCGCTGATCATCGAAAGCGGGGAGGGCATCAAACTGAAAGATATCGACGGCAGGGAGTACTATGACGGATTTTCTTCAGTATGGCTCAATGTCCACGGCCATCGCAAGAAGGAACTGGATGAAGCCATCAATAAACAGCTCGGCAAAATCGCTCATTCGACATTGCTGGGGATGACAAATGTTCCGGCGACAGAGCTTGCCGAGGTGTTAATCAAGATCACACCGGAAAAGCTGACGCGTGTTTTTTATTCGGACAGCGGCGCTGCAGCAATGGAAATCGCGCTGAAAATGGCCTTTCAATATTGGAAAAACATCGGCAAGCCGGAGAAACAAAAATTCATTTCGATGAAAAACGGCTATCACGGCGATACGATCGGCGCTGTCAGCGTCGGTGCGATCGAGCTCTTCCACCATGTATACGGGCCGCTTATGTTTGAAAGCTTTAAGGTAAATGTTCCTTACGTATACCGCTCGAAAAGCGGCAACCCGGACGAGTGCCGCGATGAATGCCTCGCAGAACTCGAACGGCTCCTGAGCGAGCGGCACGGTGAGATCGCCGCGCTGTCGGTCGAATCGATGGTCCAAGGGGCATCGGGGATGATCGTGATGCCTGAAGGATATTTGGCAGGCGTCCGGGAGCTTTGTACGAAATATGACGTTTTAATGATTGTCGATGAAGTGGCGACAGGATTCGGCCGAACCGGGAAAATGTTTGCCTGTGAGCATGAACGTGTTCAGCCTGACTTGATGGCGGCTGGAAAGGCCATTACCGGAGGCTATTTGCCGATCGCCGTCACTTTTGCGACAGAGGAAATTTATCAGGCATTTTATGATGACTATGACAAACTGAAAACGTTTTTCCACGGCCATTCGTACACGGGGAACCAGCTTGGCTGCGCCGTTGCTCTGGAAAATTTGCGCCTGTTCGAATCGGAAAAAATCGTCGCTCAAGTTGCGGAAAAGTCGAAAATACTGGAATCGCTTTTTCATGATCTTGCAGCGCTCCCTCATGTCGGCGACATCCGCCAGCTCGGTTTAATGAGCGGGATCGAACTCGTTCAGTCGAAAGAAACGAGGCAGCCTTATCCGCCTGAAGAGCGAATCGGATACCGGGTGTCTTTGAAAATGAGGGAGCTTGGCATGCTGACGAGGCCGCTCGGGGATGTTATCGCATTTCTTCCTCCGCTCGCCAGCACCGCCGATGACCTGAGCGCCATGGTGTCCATTATGAAAGAAGCGATTCAAGAGGTTACAGGCCGTGCCCATTGACGAATGGCTCAGCAGTCGGCTCGCCAGGACGAAGGCAGCCGGGCTTTACCGCTCGCTTAAACCGCCTCAAGCTGTCGCGGAAGCGAAACGTACGAATTGGGCGTCAAACGATTATTTGAGCCTGGCGAACGACAAACGGCTGATTCACGCCGCAGAAACGGCGCTTCGCCGCTTTGGAGCCGGGAGCACAGGGTCAAGGCTGACGTCCGGCAATACCGAATGGCATGAAAAACTTGAGCGGAAAATCGCCGGTTTTAAGCAGACAGAAGCCGCTCTCTTGTTTTCAAGCGGATATTTGGCCAATATCGGCGTGCTTTCGTCTTTGCCTGAAAAAGGAGACGTCATATTAAGCGATCAATTGAACCATGCGAGCATCATCGACGGCTGCCGCCTTTCAAAAGCTGATACGGTTGTTTACCGCCACACGGATATGAATGATCTTGAAGAAAAACTCCGCACCGCACAGAGCCGTGCTCGCTGTTTTATTGTGACAGACGGCGTGTTCAGCATGGACGGCACAATTGCACCGCTTGACGAAATCATGCTCCTTGCCAAGCGGTACCGGGCCTTTGTCATCGTTGATGATGCCCACGCAACAGGGGTTTTGGGAGATGCCGGCAGGGGAACGGGCGAGTATTTCGGCGTCTCCCCAGATGTTGTGATCGGCACGTTAAGTAAAGCTGTAGGCGCGGAAGGCGGCTTCGTCGCGGGCTCTAAAGCATTGATCGATTTTTTGCTGAATCATGCGAGAACGTTTATCTTTCAAACGGCTGTCCCGCCCGCAAGCTGTGCGGCGGCATGCAGAGCTTTAGACATCATTAAAGACATCCGGGATAAACGCCGGCTTTTGCAATCATCGGTGACCACGATCAAACGGGGTCTCGAGGATATCGGGTTTACGGTCAAGGGAGAAGATACGCCGATCATACCCGTTATGATCGGAGACCCTCAAAAAGCCGTTCGATTTGCAAACGGCCTCAAGGAGAAAGGGATTGAGGCCCCGGCCATCCGCCCGCCGACTGTTGCGGAAGGAGAGAGCCGAATCAGGCTGACCGTCACCGCAGATCGCAAGTTAAGAGATATTGAAGCTCTATTAGAGGGGTTTAAATTAGTGGGAAGAGAGTTGAACTTGGTGAAATGAAGGGTTTTTTTGTAACGGGAACTGATACGGGAGTAGGGAAGACGTTTATCGCTTGCGGCCTTGCCGCTTTGTTGAAAGAGCAGCATGTTGATGTCGGCGTGTTCAAGCCGTTTTTGAGTGGAGAGCTTAGCAGCGATCCGCAGAGTGATACAGCACTTTTGAAGAACAGCTCTGAAACATCTCTCGCTGATGAGGAGATCACACCTTTCGTGTTTAAAGAGCCGCTTGCACCTTACACAGCAGGGAAGCTCGAAGGGAGGACCGTCGGGCTGGAAGATGCCGTGAACCATTGGAAAAAGATTAAGGATCGGCACGATTGCTTCATTGTTGAAGGGGCAGGCGGGATTGCGGTGCCGCTCGGAGAGGATTATTTCGTCAGCGACTTGATCAAAGCGCTCGATTTGCCGGCTGTCATTGTGGCTCGTCCCAATCTTGGAACGATCAACCATACGTATTTAACCGTCCAATACGCGAAACAAATGGGGATACGCGTGATCGGCATCGTGATCAACGGCATCAGCAGCCGGCCCGGACTTGATGAACAGACGAATCCGGACATGATTGAAAGATTTTGCGGTGTGCCGCTCCTCGGCGTTACGCCGAAGCTTGAAGACGTTTCACCAACACAAATTCACCACATGATCAAGGAGCATGTCGATGTTTCCTTGATTATGAATCAAATGCAAATGGGGGCAGAAACATGAATCAGTGGATGGAACTTGCAGAACGGGTGATGGATGGCGGAGAAGTAACTGAAAAAGAGGCGCTTTCCATCTTGGAATGCTCGGATGACGACGTTCTCCTGCTTATGCATGCTGCATTTCAAATCAGAAAACGCTACTTTGGAAAAAAAGTAAAGCTCAATATGATTATGAATGCAAAATCCGGACTTTGTCCGGAAAACTGCGGCTACTGCTCGCAGTCTTCGATATCAAAAGCGCCGATCGACAGCTACAGGATGGTCGACAAAACGACCCTGCTTGAAGGTGCAAAGCGTGCGCACGATTTAAATATCGGAACGTATTGCATCGTGGCGAGCGGCAGAGGCCCGTCCAACAGAGATGTCGATCAAGTGGTCGGCGCCGTTAAAGAAATTAAAGAAACGTACGGCTTAAAAGTCTGTGCATGCCTCGGACTGCTAAAGCCCGAACAGGCCGAGCGGCTGAAGGAAGCCGGAGTGGACCGGTACAATCACAACATCAATACATCAAAAAGCAATCATTCAAACATTACAACGTCCCACACGTATGATGACAGAGTAAACACTGTGGAAACAGCCAAAAAATCCGGCATGTCCCCATGCTCGGGCGTCATTGTCGGGATGAAAGAGACGAAGCAGGATGTCGTCGATATGGCGAATAGCTTAAAGGCGCTTGATGCAGACTCAATTCCGGTTAATTTTTTACATGCGATCGACGGAACTCCGCTGGAAGGGGTCAATGAATTAAATCCGCTTTATTGTTTAAAGGTTTTGGCTTTGTTCCGCTTTATCAACCCGACAAAGGAAATCCGTATTTCAGGGGGGCGCGAAGTCAACCTCCGCTCCTTGCAGCCGCTGGGGCTGTATGCCGCCAATTCGATCTTCGTCGGAGACTATTTAACAACGGCAGGGCAGAATGAAACAGAGGACCATAAGATGCTCCATGATTTAGGATTTGAAGTCGAATCGGTGGAAGAAATGAAAGCCAGTTTACAGCGGTAACACGGGGGAGATATAACATGACGACAGAACTGCACGAGGCAGGGCCGCGTCTGAAATCGGATTCGGATTTTTGGAGAGATCCATATCTGTTTTACGATAAACTGCGTTCCGTTCATCCTGTATATAAAGGAACCGTTTTAAAGCATCTGGGATGGTATGTCACCGGATATGAAGAAGCGGCGGCGATTTTGAGGGACGCGGTATTTAAAAACCGCGTTCCTCTCCCTGAAGCCTCTACAAAATATGAACAACTTCACGAATTGCAGCGGAATATGATGCTGTTTCAAAATGAGTCTGGCCATAAGCGGATGCGGACGATTGTCGGCAAAGAATTCATGCCGCAGAAGACGGCATCTTTCCGTCCTGTTATAGAAGAAATCGTCCATGAATTGCTCGATCAGCTTGAAAACAAGAAGATGGCGGACATGGTATCCGAATTCGCCTTTCCTTTGGCAAGCCTTATCATTGCCGACATGCTCGGCGTCCCCGCAGAGGAGAGATATCAATTCAGGCAATGGACGGCGGATCTCATTCAAACGATCGATTTGACCCGCACACGAAAGGTGCTGGCAAAAGGCGGGGATACCGTTGCCAAGCTGACGGCGTATTTTAAAGATTTGATTGAAAAGCGAAAAGCTCATCCTTCTCAAGACCTGATCAGCACATTCGCCGGTCATGAGCAGCTCGCCGAAGATGAAGTTCTTGCGACGTGCATTCTGCTTGTGATTGCCGGGCACGAGACGACGGTCAACCTTTTGACGAACGGATTGTTTTTGCTCATGAACCATCCCGGCCAGCTCAGCGCGCTGAAAGAAAATCCGCTGCTGATTGAGTCAGCCGTTGAAGAATGCCTGCGCTATGAAAGTCCGACACAGCTGACAGCGCGCACCGCGTCAGAGGACTGTGAAATCAACGGGAAGATCATTAAAAAAGGAGAGCACGTATACATCCTTTTAGGCGCCGCCAACCGCGATCCGAAGATATTTCAAAATCCGCATGTATTTGACATCACGAGAAAACCGAATCCGCACCTTGCCTTTGGAGCCGGTGCACACGTATGTTTAGGCTCGGCATTAGCTCGGCTAGAAGCGCAAATTGCCATTCCCGTATTGTTGGAGCGGCTGCCTAAGTTGAAGCTTGCTTCAACAGACGTTCCATTTCGCAGGTTAATCGGCTTTAGATCGCTGGCTGAGCTGCCTGTCATCCTCAATTAAAGACAAAAAAGGGCTGGCTTACAGGTGCCGGCCCTTTTTAATCTTTCTTTTCATTTTGCGTGATATAGGTTTCCAGAAGCGCTTTTAATTCTTTAACCTCCGCGCGCAGTTCTTTGATTTCTTTTGTATCCTCTTTCAGCTCGCCTGTCTCATCTTCTATTTCCTGAGAAATTTTTTGTGCATTATTCACGATTTCCCCGACGATCAAGTTGATCATAATGAAAGTCGCAATAATGATAAATGAAACGAAATAGAGCCATGACCAGCCGCTCTCGGCAAAAATCGGCCTGAATATGCCGCTTGCCCACGATTCGAGCGTAAAGGTTTGGAACAGTGTCAGAAGGCTGAGCTGCAGGTTGCCGAAGTATTCCGGCGCGATAGCAGAAAAGAACATCGTACCGATGACGGCGTACACATAAAAAATGATGCTCATCAGAATAATGACGCTGCTGATAGTCGGAATCGCCATAAACAGCGCATTGACGATCCTTCTTAATGAGGGAACGGAAGTGATCGTCCGCAGCACCCGCAGCACCCGGAAGATACGGAGAACGCTGACGAAATTCGTATTGTAAAGAATCAAACTGCCGGCGACGATTACGAAGTCAAAAACGTTCCAGTTGTTTTTAAAAAAGTGCTGTTTTTGAACGAATAGTTTAAGAGATAGTTCGATGACAAATATCGTTAAAAACAAACAATCCACAATAAAAAATACTTTTTGATAAGGTTTAAAGAAAGCGTAAGTTTCCAAACCGATCGAGATGGCATTCAACACAATGACCGTCGTTATGAATGACTGAAACAGCCGGCTTTCAATCAATGCCGAAACTTTACTTTGAACTGAAAATCGATTTTGATGAGTGTTCACTCTGATTATTTGTCCTCCTGTTTATTTGTCCATTTCTATGATACGTTACAGCAGCAGGATGATGTCAAGTCAGTTCTTTTTTTTGTATCGAAAAACTTAACGTTTACGTAAAAGTATAATGGTAGTATAATAGAAAAGAAGAAAAATCTCGGGGGGATATGGACGTGGAGTGGATGAAGATTGATCAAATGGCCAAGCGAAGCGGCCTGACGAAAAGAACGATCCGCTTTTACGAAGAAATTGGTCTGCTTTCTTCACCGAAGCGGACGGAAGGCGGTGTCCGTCTTTACTCTGAAGACGATCTTGAAGAGCTTGAAAGAGTGATCAGCGCGAAGGAAGTGCTGGGATTCTCGCTGCAGGAGCTCCAGCAGTTCATGGAAACGGGCAAGCACTTGGAGATGAATAAAGAAGGATACCTTTTATCGCTGGACAAACGGGAACGAAAAGAAAAGCTCGAAGACATTCAGAGGATGCTGAATGAACAGATGAGAATGATTGATGAAAAGATTGAAAAATTTCAATCATTCAAGAAGCGCTTGGAGGCTATGCAGGCAAAAGCCGAGAATGCGCTTGAATCAATTGATTAAACAAGAAAAACGCTATTTTTATAGCGTCAGCTTGTAGAGAAACCTATGTTTTTCTACAAGCTTTTTTGTTTTAAATGGTTTTGATGTGTTTTGTCATCTTTATAAAAGAAATAGAAAAAGTCCTCCCACACCCCTAGCCTAGCTTCGCTAGGT
>NZ_BORF01000015.1:0-116684 GCF_018333035.1 Bacillus sp. J41TS8 | reverse complement strand
CTCAAAAAGCTGGCGAATTGGACTTGGAAAGGTCCTCATCGCCAGAACTCTCATCGAAAAAACAGAATAAATTGGACAAAAATAGGCCGGATTATAAAAATTCGACCTATTTTGTCAACGGTCTGAGACCATTCCAATCAGGAATGGTCTTTTTTTATGCAATTCTTCAGCGAGCCTTTATTTTCCTCGAGTCGGCCGCAACAGCTGAAACCAGACTAAAAATGAAACTATTAAATTTTGTCACACGGCTCCTGCCAAAGTGCCGTTTTCTTTCAATTGAGCAGTCATCTGTAAGCGTTTTAATATAAAGACAAGGAGCCGACATTATTCGACATCATTTTTTTATCAGAGGCTTTAAAGGACAACAAAGGAGGGTTATGAAATGGAAGAAAGACAAAATTCAGATTTCAAAGTAAAGATTCAACGTTTCGGAAGCTATTTGAGCGGAATGATCATGCCGAATATCGGTGCATTTATCGCATGGGGGATCATTACCGCCCTGTTTATTCCGACGGGATGGATGCCGAATGAGGCGCTTGCTTCATTGGTTGATCCGATGATCAAATTTTTGCTGCCGCTCTTGATCGGATACACGGGCGGTAAGATGGTGTACGACCACCGCGGAGGCGTCGTCGGTGCGACTGCAGCGATGGGCGTTATTGTCGGTGCGGACATTCCGATGTTCCTCGGCGCGATGATCATGGGGCCGCTGGGCGGCTACCTGATGAAATTGACGGACAGGCTTTTCAAAGATAAGGTCCGTTCCGGATTTGAAATGCTGATCAACAACTTTACAGCCGGAATTCTCGGTTTCATTTTGGCAGTGCTCGGCTTTCTTGCGATCGGTCCGGTGGTGCTCGGTTTGAACAAAACATTGGCGGCCGGCGTGGAAGTGATCGTCAATGCGAATCTGCTTCCATTGGCAAGTATTTTTGTAGAGCCTGCGAAAGTTCTTTTCCTTAACAATGCGATTAACCACGGTATTTTGAGCCCGATTGGTATTGAACAGGCCGCCCAGACAGGAAAATCGATTTTATTCCTTTTGGAGGCGAACCCAGGTCCGGGTCTCGGGATTCTTTTAGCTTACATGATTTTCGGAAAAGGCACATCAAAGCAGACCGCACCGGGCGCTGCAGTGATTCACTTCCTTGGCGGGATTCACGAAATTTATTTCCCTTACATTCTGATGAAACCGCTGTTAATCCTGGCAGCAATAGCGGGCGGAGCGAGCGGTGTGCTGACATTCTCCATCTTTAATGCGGGGCTGGCGGCTGTTCCTTCACCTGGAAGTATTATTGCGGTGCTGGCGATGACGCCGAAAGGCAACCACATCGGTGTGATCCTTGGTGTTCTCGTCGCGGCAGCCGTTTCATTCATTGTCGCTTCTTTGATTTTGAAAACGTCTAAAGCCGGCGAAGAAGATTTAACAGCCGCAGCGGAAAAAATGCAGCAAATGAAAGGGAAGAAGAGCCAAGCCGTTTCTGCATTGACTTCGGCTGATGAAGCGGAAGAATCAGAGGCAACTTACGAAAATGTCGGCAAGATCATTTTCGCGTGTGATGCCGGAATGGGCTCCAGTGCGATGGGGGCATCCATTTTGAAAAACAAAGTCAAAAAAGCAGAACTCGATATCGACGTATCCAATACATCGATCAATAATCTGCCGGGAGATGCCGACATCGTCATCACGCATAAAGACTTAACGGAACGCGCAAAAGCGAAGCTTCCAAACGCCAGACACATATCGGTGGAAAATTTCCTTAACAGTCCAAAATACGATGAACTGATCAATCAGCTAAAAAAGTAAAGTGTGAGAACCCGTGAGCCTGTCAATCAGGCTCACACAACATGTATGAAAGAGAGTGATTTCCCAATGAAACCAGTACTTGCAAAAGAAAACATTCATCTCAATCAATCTGCCGCAACGCAGGAAGAAGCGATCAGGCTGGCTGGAAAGGCGCTGGTTGACGCCGGCTATGTGACCGCGGATTATATCGAGAAAATGTTGGAGAGGGAAGGCCTCACTTCCACTTACATGGGGAACGCAATCGCCATTCCGCATGGTACGGAAGACAGCAAGCGCGATGTTCTTCATTCCGGAATATCCGTGATCCAGCTTCCGGAAGGTGTTGAATACGGCGATGGCAATATCGCTAAAGTGATCTTTGGCATTGCCGGGAAAAATGATGAGCATTTGGAGATTTTGTCAAAGATTGCGATCGTTTGCTCAGAAGCGGACAATGTCGAACGGATCATCAATGCGAAAAATGAAGACGAGTTAATGGCGGTTTTTGAAGAAGGTGACCAAATATGATTGCACTGCATTTCGGTGCGGGGAACATCGGCCGCGGATTTATCGGAGCCTTGCTCTGCAAATCGGGATATGATGTCGTGTTCGCCGATGTAAACGATGCCGTGATCAAGGAACTGAACGACAAGGGCCGCTATATCGTCGAATTGGCCGACGCCGGAAGAGAGCAGGAAACGATTGGCCCGGTTCGGGCGATCAACAGTGCGACCCAGCTTGACGAATTGTATGATTTGATAGCGAAAGCCGACCTTGTTACCACAGCGGTGGGTCCTGCGGTGCTTAAATTGATCGCAGAGCCGATTGCAGAAGGTTTGAAGCGTCGGATGAAAATAAATACCCAGCCTTTAAATATTATAGCTTGCGAGAATATGATCGGAGGCAGCGCTCATCTTCGCGAGGAAATTTTTGCCCGCTTAACTGAAACAGAGCGCGCCGCAATCAGCGATTCAGTCGGCTTTCCGAACTCGGCAGTCGACAGAATTGTGCCGATCCAGCATCATGATGATCTGTTGAAAGTAACGGTGGAGCCTTTTTTTGAATGGGCCGTCGATCAAACGGAATTCGCCGGAAAAGTGCCGGATATTGAAGGTGTGACATATGTACCGGATCTCGCGCCATTCATCGAAAGAAAGCTGTTTACGGTCAATACCGGACATGCCATGGCGGCGTATGCCGGCTATAAGAAAGGTTTGAAGACGATAAAAGACGCCATTCATCACCCGGAGGTCCGCCAAACGGTGGCAGGCGCGCTTGAAGAAACAGGCCGGTACCTTGTTCAAACATACGATTTTACACAGGAAGAGCACCGGGTATATATGACAAAAATTATCGGGCGCTTTGAAAATGAATGCCTATCAGACGATGTCACCCGTGTGGCCAGGTCGCCGCTTCGCAAGCTTGGCATGGATGACCGTCTTGTCGGCCCGGCCAGGAAGCTTTGCGACCTCGGCTTTGAACCTGTCCGTCTTGCGGAAGGTATTGCCTTGGCGCTGCAGTTTGATTGTGCCGATGATCCGGAAGCCGTTCAGCTTCAAAGCATGATCGCTGAAAAAGGCTATGAAGGCGTGCTTCGAGACGTATGCGGACTAAAAGAGGATCATTCTTTATTCAAACTGGTGATCAGCCATTTGAAAGCATAGTTTCAGATAGAATCGGGAAAAGTTCGGCAGCCGGGCGGGGGCTGCCGAAACAGAATGTATGAACAGGGCGGCGCAGATGCAACCTAACCTTGAAACATCAGCTGGAGCTGATGTTTCTTCACTTCTTGAAGATTTTAATAAAAAATCAATTAGTTCGAATTGAAGATTTCTTAACAGCGTTTTATGATAGGGATACCTTTTCAACCGCCGGACCCCCCTTTCACTCCCGCAAAAACGACAACATCGGAGGCGGCGTTTTATGTATATGACAGCAAGGGAACAAAAATTGATGAAATACCTTTTGCATCAAAACCGTTATGTCAAGGTCAATGAAATTGCCGACTATATTGAAGTCAGCACAAGAACGGTCCACCGCGAGCTCAAAGCGGTTAAATCCGTTCTGGACAAGTACAGTCTTCAGCTTGATAAGCAGCCGGGAAAGGGCTTGAAACTGGTCGGTGTCTACAGAGACAAACAGCGGCTTCTTGAAGATCTGTCCCGGGACAGCCATGTCGAATACAGTGCCGATGAACGAAAGCTTTTGATTTTATGCGCGATGCTTGAAGCGGGAGAGCCGATCAAACTTTATACAATCGCCAATGACTTGCAGGTGACGACGGCAACGATCAGCAACGATCTTGACGAGCTGGAGAAGTGGATCGCTCCGTTCGGCCTGTCGCTGATCAGAAAAAGAGGCTACGGCATAGAGCTGAGGGGGCCGGAGGATGCCAAGCGAAAAATCGTCGGAAACTTGATGGCCGACAAGCTCGATGTTCAGCAGTTTCTGGAAACGATCGAAATGAACATTAAAGGCAAGAACGAAGCGCCGGAGAAAATATTCGGTGTCGTCAGCAGGGGGAAATTGCTGAAAGCGGAAAAAGTGCTCTTTCAAATGAAAGAAAAGTATGGGCTTTCCCTTTCCGACAGTGCATACATCGCTCTCGTCGTCCACTTGACGTTTGCGATCGAGCGGATACAGCTCGGTGAAATGATTAATATGAATGAAGAAGAATTGACGGACCTGAAGCGTACGAAAGAGTTTGAACTGGCGCTTGCGCTTGCAAAGGAGCTTGAAAATGCGTTTCACGTGAAGATCCCCGAAGCTGAGGCGGGGTATATTACGATGCATTTAAGAAGTGCCAACAAAAGCTTCAAAATCGACTACAGAGCGGAAGATATCGAGCTGGATACCGCGCTCAGGACGAAAAAGCTGATCGATTTCATCTCGCAAAAAACGGGCACGAATTTAACAGGCAACCATTCGCTTTATGAAGGATTAATCGCCCACCTTGAACCGGCGATCATCCGGATCAAAGAAAAGATGTCAGTGCATAATCCGTTAACAGAACAGGTCAAAAAAGATTATTTTCTCTTATATATGGCCATAGAGGAAGGCGTCGAAACATTTTTTCCGGAAATTCGGTTTCCAGATGAAGAAATTGCTTTTATCGTCCTTCACTTTGGATCGGCGCTTGAGATGAGCAAACAAAAAGTAGACATCAGCGCGCTCGTGATTTGTTCGAGCGGAATCGGTTCATCAAAGATGCTGGCCTCGCGGCTGAAAAAAGAGCTTCCTGAAATCGCTTCCTTTGAGATATCCTCGCTGATGGAGCTGAAATCGAAAAATACCGGTGCCTATGACATCATCGTTTCAACCGTACCGATCCCATATGAAAACATTGACTGCGTCACCGTCAGTCCGCTCCTTGACACAGAAGATGTGAAACAGATCAAACACCAGCTCACCCGGAAAATCCCGCTCATCCTTCGGAAAAAGCGGATGGCTCCCAAAAAACCGGAGCCGTTTCCCGATATGCTTCAGATTGCGCGGAAAATCGGCCATTACGCAGCCGGCATTCAACATTTACTGAGCCATTTTACAGTTGAAACGCTGGAAGCTGAATCAAGCTTGGAACATACGGTCAAACGCCTTTGCAGCACCCTTGAAGATCAAGGTCTGGTTACAGATGCAGGGCAGATGGCCGGCGGGCTGATGACAAGAGAAGCACAGGGGGGCCTCGGCATTCCCGGAACCACCTTCGCACTGTTCCATTTAAAAAGCGAAGCGGCCGCGATTCCCCTCTTTAAAGCTTATGATCTGTCCAAACCGTTCGAGATCAAAGGGATGGACGGAAGTGCCGTGAAGATGACGCGGATGCTTATCATGCTGGCGCCAGCCGATCTGTCTCCGGAAGGTTCCGAGATTTTGAGCTTGATCAGTTCTTCGATGATTGAAAGTGATGAGAGTATAAAAGCGTACCAGACCGGAGACCGCGAGCAGCTGTACGGCAGGCTGAACGTGTTGTTTCACCGGTTTATACAGGATAAAGAGTGGTAAAAGCCAAGCCCCGGTCACCCGGGGCTTTCTTCATTTTTCGCGCACACGGTCATGTTTAAACAAAAATTTCTCCGGTTAAAAGTCTAGTAACATCAGCTAAAGGGAGGAATCACAAATGGATTTGCGCAATCAGCAGACGAACGGACAGCCGGTACAGACGCAAGACCGTCAGCCCGGCATCGAAAGCGTCATGAACCCGCGTCCGATCTATGAAGATGAAAATGACAAAGGGACGGATAAATTGAAAGGAAAGGTCGCGCTGATCACAGGAGGCGACAGCGGAATCGGCAGGGCAGTTGCCGTTGCCTATGCTAAAGAAGGCGCGGACATCTCGATCGTCTACTTAAATGAACACGAGGACGCTCAGGAGACGAAAGCGCGGGTTGAAAAAGAAGGCGTCAAATGCATGCTGCTTCCCGGAGACGTCAGAGACGAAGCATTTTGCAATGACGCGGTTGAACAAACCGTAAAAGAGCTGGGCCGTCTTGATATTCTTGTCAATAATGCGGCCGAACAGCATCCTAAAGACAGCATTAAAGAGATTTCCAGTGAACAGCTTGAGAAAACATTTAAAACAAATTTCTTCTCTTATTTCTACTTTACAAAAAAAGCGATCGATTATTTGGAGCCGGGCAGCGCGATCATCAATACAACATCGATCAACCCTTACCGGGGCAATCCGCAGCTGATTGACTACACGGCAACAAAAGGTGCGATCAATGCGTTTACAAGATCGATGTCACAGGCGCTCGTCAAAGACGGCATCCGCGTCAATGCCGTTGCACCCGGACCGATTTGGACGCCGCTGATCCCGTCCACATTTTCAGGGGAGGAAGTGGCGAAGTTCGGTACAGATACCCCGATGGGCCGTCCGGGTCAGCCGGTGGACCATGTGGGCTGCTATGTGCTTTTAGCATCTGACGATTCTTCGTATATGACAGGGCAGACCCTCCACGTTAACGGCGGAGACTTTATCACGACATAAAAGGGGGAAGCTCGGGTGAAGGTGACAAAGGAAGACGTAATCGAATACTACGAAAAAGCGGGCATCGCGCTGAGCGACGATGATAAAGAAAACATCCAAATCATGGACTACGGATTAAATAAGCTGAATAAGCTGGGACTCCAGCTGTTCGTCTATGTCAACACAGACCGCTACTGCGCCAAAGAGCTTGTATTATTCCCTGAACAAACATGCCCCGAACACCGGCATCCTCCCGTAGACGGGCAGGAAGGGAAGGAAGAGACATTCAGGTGCAGATACGGAAAAGTGTATTTGTATGTAGAAGGAGAAAAAACGGAAGTCCCGGCCGTTCTGCCGCCGCACGAGGATATCGAGCATTTCACCGTTTGGCACGAAATTCAGCTCACACCCGGCGAACAGTACACGATTCCGCCGGATACGAAACATTGGTTCAAAGCGGGGAGTGAGGGTGCTGTGGTTACGGAGTTTTCTTCAACAAGCACCGATGATCACGATGTGTTCACAGACCCGAGAATTTAGCGAATGGGAGCCGCTCTCATTCGCTTTTTTCCGTCTGATTAAGCACATCAAAGCCGATAAAGCGCTGTCCGTCATAATCGGCAAAATAAAATTGAACACCGTTCACACAAAGTGTTTTGACCGCTTCCTGTGCCGTCGGTCGAAACCGCTGCACGCGGGCGCCGTTTAGGAAAGCCGGTTCAAGTTTGTGTTTTCTGCCGGTGAGCGTTCCAAGCCGCGCGATTTCCGGAGCCGCCTTCCCCGGAAATTCGACACCGATCATCCGCTGATGGCGGTCAAAGTCTGCAGCCAAAGCCGTGTTACCGATATCATCGGTTGCTGCGGCAGATCCGGCACGGTTTTCCGTCAAAGCAATGTAGCCCATATCAGCCTCCGCATCAAACGATATGAAAATATTCACGTCAAAAACCTCCATTCAATTGTTTAATATACAAGACATTGTGGAAAAGTAACAGTGGAGACGATACAAAGGAGGGAACTCAAAATGGATCAGCAGCAATTGAAGAACAAGGTGCTCGACATTCTCGATCATCATAAAATCGGTTCGCTTGCAACGGTCGAAAGCGGCAAGCCTCATTCCCGCTACATGACCTTTTTCCACGACGGGCTGACGCTTTATACACCGACAAGCGATGAGACGCACAAGGCGGAAGAAATTGATAACAATCCGAACGTCCATGTGCTGTTGGGTTACAACGGCGAAGGATTAGGCGATGCATACCTTGAAATCACAGGTACGGCAAAGCTCAACCATTCTCAAGATTTAAAAGACAAAATCTGGGATGAAAGGCTTGAGCGATGGTTTGACGGAAAGGACGATCCGAATTTAACCGTGCTGGAGATCGAGCCTTCGGAAATCAGACTGATGAATGAAGACGAAAGCACCCCGGTCACGCTTGACCTATAGCGCTGTGCTCTGTCAGTTTGTCATGAAGGACGAACTGTAGTATAATAAAAAACAGGAACACGCAAAAGAGCAAATAAATGGAAAGTAGACTTCTTTTTTCTTTCTTAGAAGATACTGATTTCTTCCTCTGACCCGCCCCTAACAGGATAGAGGGAAAAAAGACTTTTTGTTTCACAATTCACACTGGCGCGGCTTCGGAGCCGCAAGGACGAATGAGAGGTAGGGCTTTCGTTGTCTTGTATCAGAAATTCCATGGTGTTTACTTTCAACTCGGAACGATAGATGCTGATCTTTTACGAAATTCAAATGACCGCCTTTGGCAGCGGATAGATTTATTTGCTCGAATAAATATGATAATTGAGACCGCTTCGGCTTTTGCCGGGGCGGTTTTTGATTTGCCGAAACGTTTGCGTTTTGAAAACAGTCTTACCTATAGACTGGAGGAAAGAAAATGGACTTTTTCACATCTAAGGTACTATTGATTTTTTGTTTTCTGTTGCTGATCCATTCCATCGAAACGCTCGCATATGCCGCCCGTCTGTCAGGCGCGAGAGTCGGATTTATCGCATCGGCGCTGTCATTATTTAATGTGATGGTCATCGTCTCGAGAATGTCAAACATGGTTCAGCAGCCTGTGACGGGGAAGCTTGTCGATGTTGCGGGTGCGGACGCACTTTCCCTCGTCGGCAGCCAATTTCGGTTTTTAATCTTTGGTTCAACCGTCGGCACCATTTTCGGAATGCTGCTTCTGCCGACGTTCGTCGCCGTATTTTCGAGAGCGATTGTTCATTTGGCAGGAGAAAACGGCTCCGTTTTGCAAGTGTTTCGCAAGGCGTTCTCAAAAAATATCTTCAAGCATGCCAAGCATTATGCGAGAAGACCGAGCCTGGAATATGTGAAAGACTTTCGGTTCCGCTATATACCGAAGCGGCTGTTTGTCTTGAACATGGCCATCACGGCGATTTATACAATCGGTGTTCTTGCCGCTCTTTATGCGGGCGTCCTCGTGCCCGAAAGGCATACGACTGCGGTGATGGCTTCCGGCCTTGTCAACGGGGTTGCGACGATGCTGCTGGCGCTGTTTGTCGATCCGAAGGTTTCCGTACTTGCAGATGACGTAGCAAAAGGGAGGCGGAGCTACACCTATTTGAAATGGGCTTCGATCACGATGGCAACATCAAGGGTGGCCGGGACGATTTTTGCCCAAGTTCTGTTTATCCCGGCTTCTTACTATATCGCATGGATGACGAAGTGGATGTAGTCGATTTTTGACGAAAAGAACAAAATTCGATCATTTTTCTTTCATAATGAAACAAATGAAAATAAAAGATTATCTTTTTCGACACGATTAGACGGCTTGATCTTTCTTTTATTAATTGCCCGCTGTTTGATCCTGTGATAGTCTTATGTGTGGCGGTGATAAAAGTGGAGAGGGTTAGAGTAAGAGTAAGAAAACCGAAAAGAAAAAGGCGAAAAATTATAAAGCGCCTGTTTACATTAATGTTGCTGGTTATCATAGCAGCAGCGGGCTATACCTACTTTGAATACAAAAAAGGCTTATCCGAATCTGACGGAGATTTTAAAGAAGACGGTCAGTTTGAATTTAACGGGGAAGGCTCTGATCTTGATGAAGTGAACATCCTCGTTCTAGGGATCGATTCAAGAGGGGAAGACCATTCAAGGTCTGACTCGATGATGGTGATCCATTATAATAAAAAGCAGAAACAGCCTAAATTAATCTCGATTATGCGGGACAGCTATGTCGACATCCCCGGGTATGACAAGCAAAAAGTCAACGCGGCTTATGCATACGGAGGCCCGGAACTCGTCAGAAAAACATTAAAAGAATCCTTTGATTTGGACATTAACTATTACGCCATCATCGATTTTAAAGGTTTTGCCAAAATCGTGGATGCGGTGGCGCCTGACGGCATCGAAGTCGACGTTCCGAAAAAAATGTCGTACGGAATCGGGATGACACTGCAGCCGGGAAAACAAATTCTTCACGGTGATAGGCTGCTGGGCTATGTCCGGTTCAGGCATGACAGAGAAAGCGATTTTGGACGGGTCAGAAGACAGCAGGAAATCTTTTCAGAGCTTCAAAAAGAAGCGATGAGCATCGGAAATATCGCCCAGCTTCCGAAGCTGTGGGGGCTCGTCGATCCTTATATTGAAACAAACATTCCGAACGGCGTCATATTCTCCCTCGGCAAAGACTTTTTGCTCGGAAGCGTAAAAGAAACCAAAAGCTTCAGGCTCCCGGTTGACGGATCATTCACAAACAAAGACGATCCAACATACGGGGCGGTCCTCGATTTAGACCTTGAACAAAACAAGGAAGAGCTGAAACGCTTTTTAAATGAGTGATCAAAAAATCCGCCGGGTTTTCCGGCGGATTTTACTGATCATATTTTTTTAGTCCCCGGTCATAAAGGAAATTGCCGAACGGAACAAATGCGGCCACAAGACCGGCAGCCGGCCATTTCACAGACCACCTCAGCACAAAAGTCGCATACAACAGAACAAACAAATACAAAATAAATAATCCGCCGTGAAGCGATCCGACAATCGTAACGGCCATCGGATAATCCGCCCAATATTTAAGCGGCATGGCGATAAACAGCAGGATTAAAAGCGACATGCCTTCAATAAAACCCATCAACCGAAGGCGGCCAATCGGCGTTTGCAGCATAGTATACCTCCTGTGGAGTGATAGTCTACCTTTATACTATAAACCAAAAGGGGACAAATATGACAGGTTTTTTCTCCGTTGGATTTATGCGTCTGCCGGAAGCTTCATTAAAGCGCCGAAATATTGCTGGGCAGTCGTAAAACAAATAAATGCGGTCAATTCCGTTATTTCTTCTTCTGAAAACACTTCTTTTAAAACATCAAACTGCCTGTCTGACACGCGCTCCCTCTGCGCCAAAAAGACCTCTGCAAACCCCATCGCAAAGCTCGTTTTCTGCTGATTCGGGATCTCGGGTTTCCCCTTGGCCTTGCAATATTCGCATCCGTTTCCCTGAGCCAGCACACGGCGCACCTGCTCCTTCAGTTCCTTTGATAAAAAACCGTCTCCTGACAGCTCCTCAGCTAAAGCCGTCCAGTTTGACATCAGGCTTTCAGAGTGTCCGAGCAGCCGCTGAAACGGCGTCTCTCCTCTGTCTGAAAAATTGATTCTTGTCATATGATGATCACCTCTTCATAATCATATATAAGCAGAAGTGAAAAATGAATTCCGAACGAAATAATTTTCATGATAATATTAAAATAATGAAATAGAATGAAGGGAATAAAGTTACATATGAAAATTGATGACCTCGATGTTAAAATCATAACCGAATTAAAGAAAGACAGCCGTTTATCGATGCGGGAGCTGGGCAGGAAGATCAGCCTTTCCGCGCCGTCTGTGACCGAAAGAGTCAGGCGGCTCGAATCGTTCGGCATCATTAAAAAATATACGCTTGACATCGATTACCAAAAGGTCGGTCTTCCCGTATCCTGCATCATTGAAGCAACGGTGAAAAACGGGGAATACGAAAGGTTTAAAGCGTATATCGAACGCCTCCCGAACATTGAATTCTGCTACCGGATCGCGGGAGCCGCCTGCTATATGCTGAAAATCAATGCAGAGAGCCTGGCGCAGATCGAAGCGTTTATCAATGAAACATCACCATATGCCCAAACCGTGACACACGTCATTTTTTCTGAAATTGAAATAAAGGAATCGTGAACATTAGAGATGCATTTGTATCATCTGTTATAATAAAAGGATGCATGAACAAGAAAGTGATGTGATGGACTTGTCTAAAACAGTCGTTTTAGCAGAAAAACCTTCAGTCGGCCGTGACTTGGCCCGCGTGCTGAAGTGTCATAAAAAAGGAAACGGATATCTTGAAGGCGACCGCTATATCGTGACATGGGCGCTCGGCCATCTGGTCACATTGGCGGACCCTGAAGGATACGGAAAGGAATTCCAGTCTTGGCGGCTTGAAGATCTGCCGATCATTCCCGAGCCTTTAAAGCTCGTCGTCATCAAAAAGACCGGAAAGCAGTTTCAGGCGGTTAAATCGCAGCTGATCAGAAAAGATGTCAAAGACATCGTCATTGCAACCGATGCCGGCCGGGAAGGCGAGCTTGTCGCCCGCTGGATCATCGATAAAGCAAAGGTCACGAAGCCATTGAAGCGCCTGTGGATTTCATCGGTCACAGACAAAGCGATCAAAGACGGATTTAAAAACTTAAAGAACGGCAAAGACTTTGAAAACCTTTACCATTCAGCCGTGGCTCGAGCTGAAGCCGATTGGATCGTCGGCATCAATGCGACGAGGGCGCTGACAACGAAATTCAACGCCCAGCTTTCCTGCGGACGCGTACAGACGCCGACATTGGCGATGATCGCGAAAAGGGAGGAAGATATCAAAAACTTTAAACCCGTCCCTTATTTCGGCTTGCGTGCGGCGGTTGACGGCATGACGCTGACATGGCAGGACAAGAAGACGAAGCAGACCCGCACATTCAACGCGTCTGTGACGTCACAGCTTGCAGGAGCGCTGCAAGGCAAACCGGCCGCCATCGTCGACTTGAAAAAAACGGCGAAAAAAAGCTTTGCCCCCGGTCTTTATGATCTGACCGAGCTGCAGAGGGACGCCCATAAACGCTTCGGATTTTCCGCAAAAGAAACGCTGTCCGTTTTGCAGAAGCTCTATGAGCAACACAAGCTCGTCACCTATCCGCGGACGGACTCAAGATTTCTTTCCAATGATATCGTCCCTACGCTGAAAGACCGTTTGGAAGGCATGCAGGTGAAGCCTTATGCTCAGCATGTGACCCGGATCTTAAAGCGTGGCGTTAAAGCCAATAAAAGCTTTGTCAACGATGCGAAAGTGTCCGATCACCACGCGATTATTCCGACGGAAGAGCCGCTTGCGCTCGGCGCGTTAAGCGAAAAGGAAAGAAAGCTTTACGATTTGATCGCGAAGCGCTTCCTCGCCGTTTTAATGCCGCCGTTTGAATATGAAGAAACTAAAGTGTTTGCCGAAATCGGCGGAGAAACCTTTACGGCAAAAGGGAAAACCGTTCAGTCGCAAGGCTGGAAAGCGGTGTACGACTTCGCAGACGAAGATGATGACGAGGAAGAAAAGGATCAAACCTTGCCAAATCTTGCAAAAGGCGACACGCTGTCCGTACGGTCTTTGACAGAGACGAAGGGTGAAACAAAACCGCCGGCGCGGTTTAATGAAGGTACATTGCTGTCTGCGATGGAGAATCCGGCCGCATTTATGCAGGGAGAAGAAAAAAACCTTGTGAAAACTCTCGGAGAGACGGGCGGACTCGGGACGGTGGCAACACGCGCCGACATTATCGAGAAGCTGTTCAACACGTTCCTGATCGAGAAAAAAGGAAAAGATATCTATATCACCTCAAAAGGAAAACAGCTCCTTGAGCTTGTTCCGTCAGATTTAAAATCTCCGGCCCTCACCGCCGAATGGGAGCAGAAGCTGTCAGGCATTGCGAAAGGGAAACTGAAATCCTCCGCCTTCATCAAAGAAATGAAGGAGTACGCAAAGCAGACGATCAGAGAAATCAAAAGCAGCAATCAAACGTTTAAGCACGACAATATCACAGGGACCCATTGCCCTGACTGCGGAAAACTGATGCTGAAAGTAAACGGCAAACGCGGCACAATGCTCGTCTGCCAGGACAGGGAGTGCGGCCACCGCAAAACAGTCGCCAAACAGACGAACGCCCGCTGCCCGAACTGCCATAAGCGTATGGAACTGCGCGGACACGGAGAAGGCCAGACATTCGCCTGCGTCTGCGGCCACAGAGAAAAGCTCTCCGTTTTCGAAAAGCGCAGGGCAAAAGACAAAAATTCAAAAGCATCAAAACGCGATGTACACTCCTACTTGAAAAAGCAAAACAAGGATGAGCCGATCAACAACGCGCTCGCCGAACAACTGAAGAAGCTGAAGCTTGATCAATAAAATCACGCAGCCTGCCGGAAACGGCAGGCTGTTTTAATGTGACCAAATATTACCAAAACTAGCTGTTATGAAGAAGAACTTGTCAGTGAAAAGTCGCGAATCTATACGACATTTTCATACTTCTATTTGTCCCGGAAAGCTGTTCCCTGTTCAAAGAAATCAGTTGTTTTTTCTACCCAATGAACCGGGGTGGTTGGTTTGGCTGTGCTTTCCCTCCTTTGGTGCGATTGGACCTTCAAAGATACTAGTACAGAGATCTTGATAATGGGCTATTTCAGATCCAAATACCTCTCGGGATTTACGCAGCAGTTCGGTGAATACGGACTTATCCCTCACCGATTCATTCAACGATCTAACTGCTTCAGCCAGTGCAGCACGCGCCGTCATTGCTTGGTGGTTCACGGATTGGACGTCCCAATACACATCCGGTGTTCCAGAACTAATCCGTGCCAGTAGCGCAAGCATCGTTGCATGCGGAGGGGGGGCAAGGGACGTAAGTTTTTCAATGTCAACGTCTAATTCTGCAAGCGCCAATCCAAAGGTGAGTATCGCTGAATGAGTGAGTGCCTGCAAAGCCGCAGCCAATTGATCATGCTCCTCAGCTTCTAATAGCACCGGACGTCCTTTCCAATCTGAAATCATCTGAATCAAATGACTTCCTTTAGGCCCATCGTTTTGAACGATGACAGCTACCGGTCTACCCACGATACTAAGATTGGGAGCAAACATAGGGTTAAGACCTATGCTTTCGAAAGGCAAACCGAAAGCGTGTATTTTTTTAAATATGGGTGACTGGACAGAAAGAGTGTGCGCCAAGAGAGAATCAGGCTTCATGAACGACCCGACAACTTTTACTGCTTGAAGAGCCGCGGTCTCTGGTAAAGCGAGCATTACCATGTCGGCCTTTTGGATCTTATCTTTGGCCTGTGGAGTCGGAACCGTAATGTCACATTTCATGAATTGTCGACGAACGGAAGGAGGATTCATATCGATAATACATACTTCAACACCAGATCTTTCAAGGAGGTCTGCAAACATCCCGCCAACGCCGCCAGCTCCTCCCGCAATCACACACTGCCTTATTTTCTGACTCATCTTGAACCTCCCACTGCAGAGACTTCCGCTGCTGCGATAGCTGAGACCATAGCTCGCGCTTTAACCTGAGTTTCTTCGAACTCTTCTTCTGGATCTGACAATGCTACGATCGCTCCTCCGACACCAAAAGTCGCCTTGTCATCGGTCACAACAACTGTGCGAATAACAATACTAAGATCCGCAGCTCCACTCAGTCCGAACCAGCCGAGGCTGCCCGAGTAGACACCGCGGGGGCCCTTCTCGAGTCGGTCTATGATTTCCATCGTCCGAATTTTCGGAGCACCGGTCATCGAACCGCCTGGAAAAGCAGCGCGGACGCAATCAACCGTTGATTTGTCCGGACGTATAGTGCCGCGAATCGTCGAGATCAACTGGTGAACTGGTGCATATGTTTCTACATCGAAAAGCTTAGGTACATGAACAGATCCTATTTCACAAACAGTGTTAAGGTCATTTCTGACTAAGTCAACGATCATTAAGTTCTCTGCGAGATCTTTTTCATCACTTAGCAACTCATTTCGTAATTGGTGATCTTCAGCAGAAGTCCTGCCTCTCATCCGGGTACCCTTGATCGGTTTGGACTCAACGATACGATCAGCACCGATTGAGAGGAACCGTTCCGGAGAGGCACTTAGTACTGCTGCATCCGCAAAGTTTAAAAATGCCCCATAGGGAACCGGACTGATTCTTCTCAGATGCGTATACGTAATCCAAGGATCTATAGGGGTATAAACAGTTGCGGAATTAGTCAAACATATCTCATAGGATTCACCATTGCGGATTTCTTCTAAGCAATTGTTGATCAGTTGAAGATAAGAAGGCCGGTTATGCCGAAACTCGATTGGGATATTGTGGTCTGGCACGGATGTAAGGACTGAATCCTTGTCCGAATCGTTTGCTGCAGCAGGAATGTCATTCAAGATTCGCTCTGCCGTATTTAGCCAGTTGAGTGCTTGCTTATCCTCATCCCCAGTCGAAAGACACAACAGATAGGCTTCCTGTTCAAGATGATCAAAAACAAGCATGCGGTCAACGAAAAGCAGGGCTGCATCAGGAATCTCAGATTGATACCGGCTGCTCCCGCAAGTTTCAGCTTTTAGCTCATAGCCAATGTAGCCCACATAGCCGAGATTGAAGTCAAAGGGAAGGCCTTCCGGAGTAGATGTTGCCCGACGGCGGATTTGCTCATCAAGATAATCATAAAATGACTGTTGAATGAACTCCGTCTCTTGACCCGAACGTTGTACTTTTACAACACCCTCTGCTACTCTGTAGGTCAAATATTCAGCATTCTCTCCCGCACCATCGCCAAGATAGGAAAATCGTGACAAGCCTTCGATGACACTGCTGCTGTCAAGCCAGAATCCATGAGGTGCATCAGCAAATAGTGTCTGGTAACTTAACTGAGCGTCAGGAAATCCCGATAATTTTCGAAAATGGATCCGGTAGAAATCGCTTTTAGAATGGGAAGGCTCCTTTAATTTGGGAGACGGTCTTGATCGTTCAGTGCGCTTCGGAGTCAGGTCTCTAAAGTTGGCAAGCAACTCGCACCCATAATGACTGCAGATTGACTCGGGGTGGAATTGCACTCCCCAAATCGGCAGATGGCGGTGTCGAAGCCCCATAATCAACTCATCTTTTGTCCAGGCAATCGCTTCCACATCATCACCCAGATCAGTAACGACAAGGGAGTGATAGCGTACGACAGAGAACTCAGGAGGAAGCCCGTCAAAGATATCAACCCCTGAATGGTGAATGACTGATGTTCGTCCATGCATAGGCTCAGAAGCGTGGTTCACCTTCCCGCCAAACAAATGAGCTATGCCTTGATGTCCAAGACAGACTCCGAGGACTGGCAGCTTAGCTTCTTGAATAATAGTTGCATTAATACCAAAGTCCTCAACCCGTTCCGGTCGACCGGGGCCTGGGGAGATCACGATGTTGTCAATCTCATCAATCGGCACTTGTGACCAGTCCACATCATTACGGACAACGATTGGCGGTCGGCCATTTACTTCGCCGATCAATTGATACAGGTTGTAAGTAAATGAATCATAGTTGTCAATTAGAAGTGTTTGTATCCCTGCCCCCATTAAACAATTCCTCCCTTTTTCTTTTTTGGCCGGCCAGGCTTGAAGAAATGTCCTGTCTCCGATTTTCTGAATGGTCAATGACGATATCCTCAACCCTGCACGTTTCAGAAATAATGAGCTCATAAAGGTTACGCAAAAACTCTTGACTTAAACCATTCTCGTCAGCGTATCGAGCTGCCCGTTCCTGGACAAAGTTAATTCGGTGCGGCTGCATCATCGGAATATGATACTCGCGTTTGTATAATCCAATCTTAATGCAGCATTCTAAACGTTCTTTCAATGTATCCAACAGTTGTTCATCAATACGATCAAGTTTGACACGCAGGCTCTCAAGCCCCTTTTCTATTTCTGATAACATGTAAATGCCTCCAATTCTAAATTCTTTTGATAAAAGAGAGGGACTTTACCTTGACGATCCGCGTCTCTCCTTTTCACCCGAAACTTAGACTATGAAGTATACGGTTAATAAGATAAGAAGATTTGAGTGTTTCGACTATAGTTTCAGTGAAATTACCTTCAGATCGCAACAACCGAATCTCGAAGACAGATGGCTTCCACAGCACTTGAAACTGATAATCTGCAGCATTATGAATATCTAACGTGCCGAGGAGACTTAACAAGCGAATTGAAATTGTCGTGGTATCTGCATTAATAGAATAGACCAGCTTGTCCTTCTAAAATGGAGTAACCTTGATACAATGCCGCATGACAGGTGGATTCACATACGTACGAGCACTGCTGACCCAACAGATCAGGATGATTGGATAAACAATCCAGTATCAAATGCTAAAAATTTTATAAAAGCAGATTATAATAGTTGCCGCCACGACCACCCCTGTGTTTGACGAAGGATTTAACAATCTTAACTTTCATCGATGCTATGCAAATTCGGTTTATTTCTGTTAAATTATAACTCCGAACCTAAATTATAACAATTTAAATATTAAAAAAAGTTTCAACACTTGTGTGAATGAACTGCGCCGCAATTGCTATAACAGAGCTGCTAACGGATGAAGATCAAATGAAAAGGCATGAGTCCAATACAATTCCGGATTCATGCCAGTCCAACCGCTTCACGATATTTTATTGTCTAACTTTGCGGGGGCATATCAAAATGAGCAGCAGGCTTTTAGTAGATTTGATCATGTGTACATGGAGTGGTGCTTAGGACCAGATGCCGCCGGATTTTCCGGGTATGGCTTCAAGTTCAGCAGTGCGGTGGGGAGATCTTTATGCGAGATGAGCACGGCTGGGAACACAACCGCTGTCGTATTTTCCTTCCTTTCGTCAGCATGCCGGATCACGTTTCCCGGCAGCGAAAAAGTGGTATGGAAGAAACAAAGGAGGACGTGATATGGCAAACAAAACCGCAGGAAAAGTAGCTGCAGAACTGCTGAAGGAATGGAATATTGATCATGTTTACGGCATGCCGGGGGACAGCGTCAACGAATTTATCGATGAATTGCGGCATGAAGAAAACAGCCTCCGCTTCATTCAAGTGCGCCATGAAGAAACCGCTGCTCTCGCTGCCGCAGCTGATGCGAAGCTGACAGGCAAAATCGGCGTCTGCCTTTCGATAGCGGGCCCGGGTGCCGTTCATCTGCTGAACGGATTGTATGACGCGAAAGCTGACGGGGCGCCTGTGCTGGCGATTACAGGGCAGGTGTCTTCGAATGAAATCGGAAGAGATTACTTTCAGGAGATCGGTCTTGAACGAATGTTTGAGGATGTGGCTGTCTTTAATCAGCAGGTTCATTCGGCCGAAGCCCTGCCTGACCTTTTAAATCAGGCGATCCGTACCGCCTACAGCCAAAAAGGGGTCGCCGTACTGAGCGTATCCGATGATCTGTTTGCGGAAAAGATTAAGCGGAAGCCGGTTTATACGTCTGCGCTTTATATTGAAGGCGATCTTCAACCGAAGCAAAGCCAGCTGATGCAGTGTGCACAATTGATTAATCATGCGAAAAAGCCGGTGATTTTAGCCGGAAAGGGAATGAAATCGGCAAGAGATGAGCTGCTCGAGTTTGCCGATAAAGCGGCCGCACCGATCATCGTTACGCTCCCCGGGAAAGGAGTCGTACCCGATCGGCACCCGCACATGCTCGGGAATCTCGGACACATCGGTACAAAACCCGCATATGAAGCGATGGAGGAAAGCGATCTGTTGATCATGCTGGGGACTTCTTTTCCGTACCGCGATTATCTTCCGGAAGATGCGCCGGCTATTCAGCTTGATAACAACCCGGCGAAAATCGGCAAACGGTATCCTGTCACCGCCGGCCTTGTCTGCGATGCGAAAAAAGGGCTTATGGAACTGACGAAAACCATTGAACGGAAATCGAACCGCGCATTTTTGGAAAGCTGTATACAACATATGAGGAAGTGGCGTTATGAAATTGAAAAAGACGAACAGGTGGCGACAGAACCGCTCAAGCCTCAGCAGGTGATTGCAAGGCTTGAGGACGCAGTCGCCGATGATGCGGTCCTGTCTGTTGACGTCGGAAATGTGACGGTTTGGACGGCGCGCCATTTTAATATGACCAATCAGGATTTTCTGATTTCAAGCTGGCTTGGCACGATGGGATGCGGTCTTCCAGGCGCGATTTCCGCAAAGCTTTCCAATCCGGAGCGCCAAGCTGTAGCCGTGTGCGGAGACGGCGGCTTCAGCATGTCCATGCACGATTTTCCGACTGCTGTCAAATATGACCTGCCCATTGTTGTCGTGATTTTAAATAATCAGAACTTGGGAATGATTCAATATGAACAGCAGGAAAAAGGGCATGTTAATTATGCAACAGCGCTTGAAAACGTCGATTATGCCAAGTTTGCCGAGGCCTGCGGCGGGAAGGGCTTCAGCGTGACAAAGCACGAAGAGCTCATTCCGGCTTTGAAAAATGCCTTTCAATCACAAAAGCCGTCGATTATCGATGTGGCAATAGCAGATGAACCGCCGCTTCCGGGAAAAATATCTTATACACAAGCTGTCAACTACAGCAAATATATGATCAAAAAACTGGTTGAGAAAAAAGAGCTCGACTTGCCGCCGCTGAAAAAAAGTTTAAAAAGGATTTTTTAGTATGATGCCAAGGGAGATCGTCCCTTGGCTTTATCATGTTCAGATGTTAAAATTTGATGGATAGTATTGGAATATCCGCGTTTTTTCTTTTTGCATCAAAACCCGTCTCAACACGATAAAAAGAGAGGGGATTGAAACGTGGATTATTTTAAGAAAAGTACCTTCAGTACAGCTTTCATACTATCAGCCGGATTGCTGTTGATGTCAATCATTCCTCAGCACGCCTTCGCTCATGGTTTTGTCGAAAAACCAGGGAGCAGAGCGGCTCTGTGCAGTGAGGCTTACGGACTTCTCAATCTGAACTGCGGAAGCGTGATGTATGAGCCGCAAAGCCTGGAAGCGAAAAAAGGGTTTCCGCATGACGGCCCGGCAGACGGACAAATAGCATCCGCGGGCGGACTGTTCGGCGGGATTCTTGATCAGCAGTCGGAAAATCGCTGGTTTAAACATATCATGACCGGCGGGGAACACACCTTTACCTGGACATATACCGCCCCCCACAACACCAGCCAATGGCACTACTATATCACCAAAAAAGGCTGGGATCCTGACAAACCGCTAAAGCGTGCAGATTTCGAACGGATTGGAACCGTTCCGCATGATGGTTCCCCTGCATCCCGCCATTTATCTCACCAAATTTACATTCCAGAAGACCGCTCCGGGTATCATGTGATATTGGCCGTTTGGGATGTGGCTGATACTGAAAACGCTTTCTATCAGGTGATCGACGTTGATCTAGTGAACAAATAAAGCCCAGTAGTCTGAAAACCGATTTGTGAATCAGCGGGTTTTGGTGCAAACAGAGAAAATAAGTAATCAAAAACCCCGGCATGTTTTGGGAAAGCCGGGGTTTTTGGTATTCGTTATTTCTTTTTCTTCATGGCGGCAGCCATGAACGGCAGCAGGGTGCCGAACAGCATTGTGCCGCCGAAGAAATTCCCGAGGTAAGGCTGTCCGATCAGGTAACAGACGGCAAATACAGCCGCAGCAAGACCGATCATGATATAGCCTGGATAAAACCTTTTTTTAAAGCTTGTCCGCTGGGTCACCCGGAAAAATATCAGCCCGATGACGAGCGGGACAATCCATAGGTAAAACAGTATAAATACTTTCATAATCAAAACTCCATATTTTTTTATCTATCATACCAGATTGCAGTATAAAATGCGTGTGACAAATCCCGGACTCATTTGCTGCGGGCGAGGTATTCCTCCTTCAGGAGCCCGTATACGAAATGGTCGGCGAAGTGGTCGTGGAGCCACTCGCATTGCCTGAGGCAGCCTTCTTTCGTGAAGCCGAGCCTTTCCGGAATAGCCTGGCTTTTTACGTTTTGAACAGCGGCTCTAATTTCAATTCTGTTTAAATCGTATTCGCTGAAAAGCGTGTCGATCAGCGCCCGGCAGGCATCAGTCATCAGCCCTTTTCCTTGAAAAGGCTCCCCCAGCCAATAGCCGATCGAAGTCGTACGGTTGATCCAATTGATATAATGGAGTCCGATGATTCCGGCAAAATGGCCTTGATGCCATATTCCCGCTTGAAACCCGTTGTTCGCAGCGGCCTGTTTCATGCATTCTTCGATAAAAGCTTCGGTATCCTCCAGCTGCTTTGTGCCGTCCACCCAAAACAGCCATTTCCGCAACACATCTTTAGACTGCTGGATCTGCATATAAACTGCTTTGGCATCTTTTGGTTCGAGCATTTTTAAATAAAGATCATCACGCACCATTAATTTAAACATCCAGAATCCCCCTTTTCTTCAGTATAATATAAAAAAGCCGACCAAGGTCGGCTTTAACCAGAAAATGTATCGTAAATCAAGAAAATATTAAGGGCGACGATTAAGGCGGCGATCAGCCAGGAGACGGCTGTTATCCACTTCGCATTTTTCAGGCTCCCCATAATGCGTTTATTGCTCGTAAATAAGATAAGCGGGATAAGGGCAAAGGCGATCCCGAATGACAGGACGACCTGGCTCAAGACAAGAGCGGTTGTCGGATTTACCCCTGAAGCAATAATAGCGATAGGCGGCAACATCGTAATGAACCGTCTTAAATAAAGCGGAATCCTGAAATTAATGAAGCCCTGCATGATAATATCTCCTGAAAGCGTTCCGACAGACGAACTTGATAAACCGGCGATTAACAGGCCGACGCCGAACAGTACGGCGGAAAGCGGACTGACCATGCTGCTGAAGTGGCTGAAGGCCACATCAAGGTCTTCGACAAAAATGCCGTTCTTATAAAACAGTGCAGCGGCGACGATCAGCATGCTCGCATTGATTGCTCCGGCAATCAGCATGGCGATTAAAATGTCGATGAACTCAAACCGGAATATCTTCTTCTTTTCCGCTTCCGTTTTTCCGATCACTCTCCGCTGGGTGAGAGCGGAATGGAGATAGATGGCGTGCGGCATCACGGTCGCTCCCAAGATTCCCGCCGCCAGCAGGATGCTGTCTGCACCATCGAAGCGGGGAACAAACATGCCCTCCAAAACCGAACCGATATCAGGTTTTGCAAAAAAGGTTTGAAAGGCAAAAGCGATCACGACGATGAACAGCATTCCTGTTATCGCCGCTTCTAGCGGCCTGACGCCGCGCCTTTGCAGTTCCAAAATCGCGAAAGATCCGGCGGCTGCAATAATCGATGCTTCAAGCATCGGTATGCCGAACAGCAAGTAGAGACCGAGAGCAGCTCCGATAAATTCAGCCAAGTCGGTCGCGATCACGACAAGCTCTCCCTGAATCCACAAGCCGATGGAGACCGGTTTAGGGAATTCTTCCCTGGCGACTTCGGGCAGATTTTTACCCGTTGCAATTCCGAGCTTGGCAGACAGCGACTGAATCAGCAAAGCCATAATATTTGAAAAAAGAATCACCCATAAAAGCAAGTAGCCGTATTTCGAACCAGCCGCGATATTTGTGGCGAAATTGCCGGGATCAATATAAGCTATAGCCGCGATAAACGCCGGACCCAAAAAAGGGAGCAGCCTTTTGAAGCCTTTGCTTTTTCCGTCCAGTGCATCTTGAGCTTCTTTTGATATTTGCGAGTGTTTGGACAAATCGTGACTGACCATTTGATTCACCTAGATTCTCAGTTGTTTTTCCTTGTACATAAAAGTTTCCTTAGTGCAAAAATTATATCATCATCATATGCCCGCGACGATCAATTGTCAACCATAAGATGCTATAGTATATGCGCGAACGGTTTCGCCCAAACAAAAAACCAGCACCGCTTTCGGGCGATGCTGGCCGGATATTATGCCTGAGAACCCATTCTCCCGCGGAAGATTAGGTTTAAAATGAAGACGAGAATTGCGGCTCCGATTATTGCCGGAAAGATGGCGAATCCCGCAATATCAGGTCCCCACGTTCCAAGCAGCCCGTGGCCGATCCAGGCTCCGATAAAGCCGACAACCATGGAGCCGATAATACCTCCTGGTGCACCGTGGCCTCCGATTGCGCCTCCTATTAAACCGATGACAATGGCTACGATTAAAGAAACGAGAAATCCTAACATTGTCTTTCCACCTCTTTCAATTAATTTATATTACATGTTTAGCCCGTCTCGGGCGTCTATAAACGCTTGAAAGCATATTGAGAAAGACGGCTGGCTATTCCTCGAGAAGCGAAGCGCCTGCGATGCCCGGATGCGTCATTTCATACGGATCCAGAATGAGATCTAATTCTTCCTCTGTCAAAACATCATGGAGCAAACACAGCTCGCGCACTGACCGTCCTGTGGCGATCGCTTCTTTTGCAATTCGTGCGGCAGCTTCATAGCCGAGGTGCGGATTGACGGCCGTAATCGTTCCTACGCTTTTTTCGACGAATTCTTTCAGCCTGATCTCATTCGCTTCAATCCCGGTGATGCAGTAATCGGTAAATACGCGAAATCCGTTGTTCATGATTTTAATCGACTGCAGCAAATTAAAGACGAGTACGGGCTCCATCACGTTTAACTCAAGCTGCCCCGCCTCTGATGCAAGGCAGATGGTATGATCGTTGCCGATCACCTGAAATGCGATCTGGTTCATCAGTTCAGGCATCACCGGATTCACCTTGCCGGGCATGATGGAGGAGCCGGGCTGGCGGGGGGGCAGCCGGATCTCGGCAAGCCCTGCCCTCGGGCCTGACGCCATTAAACGCAAATCGTTGGCGATTTTGGACATGTTCATCATGCCGACTTTCAATGCAGCCGATACTTCTGTGTAGGCATCCGTGTTTTGTGTGGCATCGACAAGATGGTCAGCGCCTTTCAGCTGATAGCCGCTGATATCTGATAGGTGTTCGACAACGCTTTGAATATATCTCGGATCAGCGTTTAAACCTGTGCCGACTGCGGTTGCTCCCATATTGACTTCATAGAGATGATGCTGAGACTGCCTGATCCGCTGAATATCGCGTTCGATGACCCGGGAATAGGCTTCGAATTCCTGACCGAGCCTGATCGGAACGGCATCCTGAAGATGAGTGCGGCCCATTTTGATAACGGAATCGAACTCCTCCGCTTTTTGGCGGAAGGCATCCAGCATATGTTCCATCGTCGATATAAGCTGTCTTAAGTGATTCAATGTGGCCAGATGAATGGCTGTCGGAAACACATCATTCGTTGATTGGGCCATATTGACATGTGTGTTCGGGCTTAAATGGAAGTAATCACCTTTTTCTTTTCCTAAAAGCTCCAAACCTCTGTTTGCGATAACTTCATTTGTATTCATATTCATTGAAGTGCCGGCGCCCCCTTGAATGGGGTCGACAATAAAATGATCGTGCCAGAGCCCTTCCGCTATTTCGCCGGCCGCTTTTACAATGACTTCGCCGAGCTCTTTATATAAACGTTTAATATCCATATTGGCGAGAGCCGCCGCTTTTTTGACCATTGCCAAAGCTTTAATCAGCTCTTCATCAATCCGGTAGCCTGTAATCGGAAAGTTCTCCACGGCCCTCATGGTTTGTACGCCGTAATAGGCGTCAGCCGGAACTTCTTTTTCGCCTAGAAAATCCTTTTCGATCCTGGTTGCTTTCGTATCCATGGCAAAACCTCCGTAGGTTGTTTCTTATGATGTATTGTGCCTCGATCGGCCGTGTTTTAATTTGCTTTTAAAAAAAGGAAAATCGTCTTCTGATTGGGGCTGTCAAGTAATAAAGAGCCTGTTTTCTCTAATAATATACGCTCATTTGCATGGCAAAAAAATTTAAAGGAAAGATATGCAGAAACAGACAAATGGTTATATAGTTATGTTTATGTATTATTAACTTAATTAAATTTCTTTACTTCATTTGTCTTTTTGTAGTAAATTTCCTTATATAAATTTTCGTATGAGAAAGGAAGAGCTGTGATGGGACATGTACTGATGATCAATTTCCCGGGAGAGGGGCACATCAATCCCTCTCTTGGCGTCACAAAGGAGCTGCAAAGACGAGGAGAAAGCATCGTCTATTATGCAGTTGAGGAATACGCTGGAAAAATTAAAAAAACAGGGGCGGAAGTCCGTTTATACCCGGATTTCAGAGAGGCTTTATCACCCGGGAAAGAAAGAGAAAAGATGGACTTTGCCGAGTTGGTATACAATATGTCAGGTAAAGTCGATGAGATCGTTCAGCTCATCTGCCAGGAAGTCAGGGACGAGTCTTATGATTATGTGATATATGACCATCACTTTTTGGCGGGGAAAATCATTGCTGAAATGCTTGGGCTGCCGAGCGTTTCGTTATGTACGACATTTGCAATGGACGAGACGTTCGCAAAAACGTTTACCCTGCAAGGCGACCTTGAAAGCTCGCCGTATTTTGAAAAATTGAAGCAATCCCTTGGCGAATTAAGTGAGCGGTACCCCGTCAGTCTCGTCAAGCCGTTTGACGTATTCTCCTGTCCGGGGGACATTACGATTGTCTTTACCTCCAGGGAGTTTCAGCCTCATGCCGAGCGATTTGGAAATGACTATTTGTTTGTCGGGCCGTCGATTACGAGCAGACAGGATCCAGGCAGCTTCCCGTTCACTGAGCTGGAGGGGGAAACCGTCATCGTGATCTCGATGGGCACGATCTTTAATCAGCAAAAAGAGCTGTATCATATGTGTATCGAAGCGTTGAAAGACTTTGACGGCAAGGTGGTTATGGCTGTTGGGAAATCAACGGACCCCGCGGATCTCGGCACCATACCGGATCATTTTATCGTGAGGCCGTATATCCCGCAATTGGAGGTTTTGAAAAAAGCCGATGTATTTGTCACCCACGGCGGCATGAACAGTACAAATGAAGGCCTGTATTTTGATACGCCGCTCATCGTCATTCCGATGGGTGCTGACCAGTTTTTCGTCGCAGCTCAGGTGGAACGGACAGGGGCCGGGATCAAGCTTGATAAAAATGAACTTTCTCCGGCTGTTTTACAAAAAACGATTGAAGATATGCTTGAAAACCGCTCCTATAAAGACGGCGCCGCCAAAATCGGCCGCTCGCTCCGCGATGCCGGCGGCTATCAAAAAGCAGCTGATGCTGTATTGGAGTTGGCGGGGAAAAAAGTAAGACGCTCCAAAAACGGAGCGCCCCGTTAATTCATCCTGATCTTCCGCTCCACACTGCCGTCTTTTTTATGGACGATGACGGCAGTGCCTTTGTTTTCAGCGATTTCTTTCGCCCGTTCGACGGCTTCTGCTTTTGTATCCTTTACTTCGCTGGCCCGCTTGGCGTCTTCGGCTTTGACTGCCCAGCCTTTTTCGTGTTTAATGACATGCTCGCACTTTTCCGCAAGCTCCGGCCTGCTGCTCGAACCGCTGTCACCGCGTACCGTTTCATCAGCTTCCTCCGCATAGGATTTGAGTTCGCTTTTGCTCCTGTTATCCGCCCATTCCTTCGCCTGACTCGTCGCGATCGGAATCGCCCGGCTTTCGTCGTATCCTTCGTCTACCATTGCATTCGCAATTTCAATGGCTTTCTTTTTTACCGGTTTGTCCAAATGCTTCAATGAAGCGGGATAGTCTTCCATTGACCATGGCATTTGATCATTCCTCCTTTTACATAAAGGTTTACCCTCCGGCTGCCGATCAAAAAACACGGATTCATAAAGTGAATCATTGTATACTATAAAAAAATACGATTGAGAGGGCGAACCTTCTGTGCGCAACGATAAAACAGATTTGGAAAACGAACTGAAAAAAATTGAAAAATGGGAAAAAGAGCAGCAGAAAGCGTGGTTTTGGGAAAGGATCGGGCGGCTGCCGTTCAAGGTTCTGGACAAGCTTACACCGGCATTCATTCAAGATAAAATCGGTCTCTTGCTCGACGAAATCGGCGGCTTTATTCAAAACGGCGGCCAATATTTGACGTCCGAAAAACATCTGATCCGCCAGTTTCAAAAAAAGCTGCCGGATGAAACGATCGAAACGGTCGAAGATATTCAAAGGGCTCCTTTGGAAGTGATGGATCAAATGTGTGAAAACCTCGGAAAAAACAGGGCGAATACCGCGGCTGTCCAAGGAGCGACAACAGGTGTCGGCGGCTTGTTCACGCTTGCCGTCGATATTCCCGCAATCCTCGGCCTTTCATTGAAGACATTGCAGGACATCGCGGTGTCTTACGGCTACGATCCTAAAGAAAAAACGGAGCGGATGTTCATTATTAAATGCCTGCAGCTCAGCGCTGCTGATATTGTCGGGAAAAGAGCGATCATTCAGGAACTCAGCCGCTACCATCTACCATCAGGCTCCCGGGAAAATATGATTTCGCAAATTCAAGGCTGGCGGGAAGTTGTTTATACATACCGCGATTCTTTCGGATGGAAAAAGCTGTTTCAAATGGTGCCCGTCGCAGGCATCCTCTTTGGCGCAATCTCAAACCGTTCAATGGTGAACGGCGTTGCCGAAACAGGGATGATGATGTATAAAAAGCGGAGGATCATGGAAAGGCTTGCGGAGCTGGACGCCGCAGAAACAGAGTGATAAAAAGGCTGCCGTTATCAACGGCAGCCTTTAGGTATAGAAGGAAACCCAACCCCAGAATCCATCAACACCTGCGCAGGCGTCGACATCGCTTATGGGGAGCAGGACGGCGAACCGTACGGGGTGTGCAGTATTATCGTGATTGACGCTGATCCGAAAGAAGTCATTAAAAAAGTGCATAGCATGGGCAAATCAGCGTGCCGTATGTGGCCGGCTTCCTTGCGTTTCGTGAGCTGCCGCTGATCATTGAGACGGCAAAAAGCTGGAAACGGAGCCGGATGTGTTTTTGTTTGATGGCAACGGGTATCTGCATGACAACCATATGGGCGTCGCCACCCATGCGGCTTTTTTTCTCGGTAAGCTAACAATTGGGATTGCGAAAACTGAGCTCAAAATCAAAGGCTGTGATTTCGTGATGCCTGAAAATGAAGTCGGTGCATATACCGATATTATCATTGACGGCGAGGTAAATGGACGGGCACTGCGGACGCGGCGGGACGTGAAGCCTATCTTCTTGTCCTGCGGAAATCATATTGATTTAGAAAGCTGCTATCAGATCACGATGAGCCTGATCAATCAAGAAAACAGGCTGCCGATCCCTGTCCGCCTTGCTGACCTGGAAACACATATCTTGCGAACGTTCTATCAGAAAAGTCACGCGTAACACTTGCAGACCCGGAACTGCAAGTGTTTTTTTATTGATTTCTGTATATTTCGCTTATATATACAGACGGGGACACTCCAGTCACCCGTTTGAACACTCTGCTGAAGTAATAAGGATTAGAAAAGCCTAATGTGCTGCTGACTTCGGTTACGTTTAAGTTACTTGTTTTGAATAGATCAATTGCCTGTGCAATCAGCAGTTCATTTTTATAAGCTGTTATGCTTTTCCCGGTTTGCTTTTTAAAGAGGGAGGAAAGATAGGCATAATTCATTTCTAAAGCATCCTCAAAATCTCTGCTGACCAGCTTTGCATGCTTGTTACGATGCAGAAATTCAATGATTCTGCTGATGGTCCTTGAAGAGGGTGTGCCGGCCTGACTGTTTATCGCATTGCTATACAGATCAATGAAGAATTGATAGGTGAGAGAACACGCTTGGAGCGTCCTGAAAGCACTTGGTGATTCAAAGGCATGAATAATGCTGTTCAGCTGTTTTTCTGTGTACTCACGATGAGGGACAGAACCGGTTTTCGGAAAGGTTAATTGCGATGAATAGATGCTGTCGAGAAGGATTGGTGAATTGTGAAATGGAGAAAACTCCTCCTCCTCATTCAAGCAAGGTTCGGCATAAAAATGAATGTAGTACCATTCGGTACCGGGTGTATAAAAATCGCTTCCCCAATGCGGAGTATTGTTCTTAAGAAAAAGATATCTCCCCGCCTGAATGCGGTACTCGTTTTCGTTCTCAAATACATGGATCGCACCTTGTTTTACGTAAAAAAATACGCTGATTCTATCCATCGTCCTGTCAGGATGACGTAAAGTCCCTTCTGTATCCTTCATATGTCCGGCCTCACGGATCTTAGGGAGAAGATTGGCTTGGAGTTTTACTTCATACATGGCTTCACCATCTTTCGCTATTCTTATCTCCAGTGTAACGGTTCAATCCAAAAAAAGGATATGTTTTTGATAAATATTGAATTCACATCCCATATCATCATTTGGATAATGAAAGCATCACCATGCATGATGAGACGTGATAGGGGGAGATCAAAAAATGAAAGATGTAACATTATTAAAAGGCAAGTTTTATGATTCTCAGATGAAAGGGAAGGAATATTTGCTTTTTTTGGATGTAGACCGTCTTTTGGCTCCTTGTTATGAGGCTGTATCACAGACGCCTAAAAAACCACGCTACGGCGGGTGGGAGGCAAAAGAGATTGCCGGGCATTCGATCGGTCATTGGCTGTCCGCCGCATCAGCCATGTACCAGGCTTCCGGAGATGAAAAGCTGAAAAGGAAAACAGAGTACGCAGTGAATGAGCTGAGTCATATCCAACAATTTGATGAAGAGGGATATGTGAGCGGTTTCTCCAGGGCGTGTTTTGATGAAGTGTTCAGCGGTGATTTTCGGGTGGACCACTTTAGTTTGGGAGGCTCTTGGGTGCCGTGGTACAGCATCCATAAACTGTTTGCGGGATTAATAGATACGTATCGGCTAACCAGCAATCAGACGGCTTTACGAGTCGTCATCAAGCTGGCTGATTGGGCAAAAAAGGGACTGGATCGTCTGACGGACGAGCAATTTCAGCGTATGCTGATATGTGAACATGGCGGAATGAATGAGGCGATGGCCGATCTTTATATGTTGACGAAAAACAAAGCATATCTTGAACTTGCAGAACGTTTCTGTCATCGTGCCATTCTTCAGCCTCTGGCAGAGGGGAAGGATGAGCTTGAAGGAAAGCATGCCAATACCCAAATTCCAAAGGTGATCGGAGCCGCCAAGCTGTACGATATTACGGGCAAAGAAGCATATAGAAATACCGCCCTCTTCTTTTGGGAACAGGTTGTATATCAGCGTTCCTACGCAATTGGCGGCAACAGTATTGGAGAGCATTTCGGCGCGGAAGGCAGCGAGGAGTTAGGCGTGACGACCGCGGAAACGTGCAATACGTATAACATGCTGAAATTGACCGGGCATTTATTCCGGTGGTTTCACGAAGCGAGATTTACGGATTACTATGAAAATGCGCTTTATAATCACATACTTGCTTCCCAAGATCCCGATTCAGGCATGAAAACCTATTTTGTTTCCACACAGCCGGGGCATTTCAAGGTGTATTGTTCACCGGAAGATTCTTTTTGGTGCTGTACAGGAACCGGGATGGAAAACCCCGCGCGCTACACGCAGAATATTTACCATTTAAACCAAGACGATTTGTATGTGAATTTATTTATTCCTTCACAAATAAACGTACGCGAAAAACAAATGATCATCACACAGGAAACTTCTTTTCCAGCAGCGAATAAAACCAAACTGGTTGTGAAAAAAGCTGACGGCGTGCCTATGACACTCCATATTCGTATTCCTTATTGGACGAATGGCGGCCTTAAAGCTGTGGTTAATAGAAAACGAGTTCAATCGGTTGAGAAAAATGGGTACCTTGCTATTCACAAACATTGGAACACAGGAGATTGTATTGAGATTGATCTGCCGATGAAACTCCACATCTATCAAGCGAAGGATGATGCTAAAAAAAGCGTTCTGATGTATGGGCCGGTTGTTTTGGCAGGAGCACTAGGGAGAGAGAACTTCCCTGAAACAGATATACTTGCTGATCATCTCGCCCTTAATAACCACCCGTTAATTGATGTCCCTGTGTTGGTTGCGGATCAGGGACAGTTGGATCAGTGGGTGAAGTGTATAGACAAAACATCACTCGTATTTCAAACGAAACCGATTGGACAGCCGGGGAATGAAAAAATCACATTCATGCCGTTCTACAATGTGCATCATCAGCGGTATTCCGTTTACTGGTATGTGATGACTGAAAAGGAATATCTTGATTTTACAGATGAAGAAAAAGAAAAGCAGGAAATCATCAGACGCATAACCGTTGATGCCGTTCAGCCGAATGAACAACAGCAGGAGATAGAACATCACCTGAAAAAAGAAAACTCTTACTCCGGTTACGCAAATATCGTTCACAGAGGCTGGCGAGACAGCAGAGGAGATGGTTTTTTCAGTTATGAGATGAAAACAGAGCCGAGTCAACCCATGTATTTGCTGGTCACTTATTTTGGAAGTGATGATACCTTTCAATCGGAGGAACAAACATACGAAAGAAATTTTGAGATCATGATAGATGATCAACTACTGGCCAGACAGCAGCTAAAGGCAAATCACCCAGGAAGGCTTTTTGATGTATGTTATGACATTCCAGTTGCATATACGAAAGGAAAAGAGAGAGTAACTGTCACGTTCAAATCCAGTGAGGGAACAGCAGCCGGCGGAGTGTTTGGGGTAAGGATGATTAATGAAAAAATGGTTTTACATTGAATGCATATCGATATGAATTGCTTGTTCACTCAAAAACTTGCGACCCATGGATCGCAAGTTTTTTATTTGAATGTTTTTCGCGTCAAATCGATAAAAGCTTTTAAGGGCGCAGACATCCACTTGTCCTATCAGCGGATCAAGTGAGGGGCGGCTTTTGTTTTCACTGTCATAAGGTTTAACCTTTTCAATGATGAAAGAGAAGTCTAACCAATTTTTCGAAGCAGATGATCCTCTTCGACAAGTTGGTCGAGAAGAACAAATTCGGCTGCGTTTAGAGAAGAATTTTTTTTGTGGAACATGATAAAGACACTGTCCTTTTGAAGTCTTTCTTTTATTTTATTACAGGAGAATGGATATTTTAAGGAAAAATAAAGGCTGCCGTCTGATAACGGCAGCCTTTCTCATGGCGTTACGCTTTTTCCGTAAAGCGAGGCAGTCTGAAGATAATCGCGCATATGCCGCAGACGCCGATCAAAATCGGATAAAAAGAATAAGGAAGAATGCTGACAGGCGATATTTTCGCGATTTGTGCAGCAGATAGCATTTGCGCGCCGTAAGGAATCAATCCTTGAACAACACAGGAAAAGATATCGAGGATGCTCGCCGATTTCCGGTTGTCGATTCCGTACCGGTCGGATAAATCTTTAGCCAGCGGCCCCGCTGTAATGATGGCAATCGTATTGTTGGCCGTCGCCAGGTTTGCCGCGCTGACAAGGCCGGCAATGCCCGCTTCCGCTCCTTTTTTTGAACGGATTCTCCGCGATACAAATTGAAGGAGAAATGCGATCCCGCCGTTTCGCTTCATCATTTCAGCCATTCCGCCAATCAGAAGCGATAAAATGATCAGTTCGGACATCCCGCCGATGCCTTCGGTGATCGCCGTCAAATACGTATGAAGTGTCAGGCTTCCGTCGGAAATTCCGATCACTCCGGCCAACACGATGCCGCCGAAAATAACGGCCATAACATTAAACCCGAGAAGGGCGAATATCAGAACACCGAGATACGGCAGCACCTTCACCCAGCTGTAAGTCCCGGCTTGTGCGGCGGGATGCCCTCCGGCTGAAAACACCATCAGCAGGATGACTGTCGCAACCGCGGCAGGCAGAACGATCAGGAAATTCGTTTTAAACTTGTCCGACATTTTCGTCTTTTGTGTGCGGACAGCGGCAATGGTCGTATCGGAAATAAATGATAAGTTATCACCGAACATCGCGCCCCCCACAACCGCAGCAACCGAATAGGCCGCCGGAACGCCGATTTCGGCACTGATCCCTGCTGCAATCGGAGCGAGCGCAGCAATCGTTCCGGTTGACGTGCCCATCGACATAGAGATAAACGCAGCGATGATAAATAAACCGGCAACCATAAACTGCCCCGGTACAAACGAAAGCGCGAGATTAACGGTTGATTCGACAGCCCCCATCGCCTTTGCGGCTGATGAAAAGGCGCCGGCCAAAATAAAGATCATCACCATGATCATAATATCGGGGTGTCCGGCGCCTTTCGCAAACCACTCCGTCTTTTGGCTGAGCTTCTCCTTGCGGTTCATCGCCAGTGAGACAACCGATGCCGCGAGTGCCGCGGCCACGATTGGCAGGCTGTAAAAATCGCCTGTGATCAAGCCTGATCCAACGAATAAACAAACAAATAAAAACAGCGGCAAAAGCCCTGAAGCTTTTCCGTTTTGATTTTGCATGATGTACACCTCTTCTATAGGTTCATACCGTTTTTTCACCAATATCCAACACTTTAAAAGGCGAACGCTCAAAAGTCAAATGGTAAAATAAGTTCGGGAGAAAATCAAATAAAAGAGGAGTGAAGCTGATGGATCGCAAAACGAACCTTCTTGAATTGACAAAGGAAGTCACAGAAAAGCACGCCAATTTTTCCGTTGCGGAAGTGAACGACCATTGTATGCGAATTGCTGTTTTGGAGGGCGAATACGTATGGCATTTCCATCCCGGCTCAGATGAGCTGTTTATTGTTTTGGAAGGAGAGCTGTTGATCGATTTTCAGGACCGTCCTACAGAAGTTCTTAAAGCGAACGATTCCCTGCTGATTCCGAAAGGCGTCATTCACCGGACGCGCGCTCATGTAAGGTCGGTTAACCTTTGTATAGAAAAAACTAACGCGGAAACCGTCGCTTTCGCGGAAGGGAATGTGCTGAAGCTGATACGGTGCAAACCAGCCGGACAACAGCTTCAAGCATTCAGCGAGGCGCAGGCCAAATGGGCTCCGCTACAAAACGTCAGCGGATTTATCAGGCAGTGGGGCGGATGGGCGGAAACAGAAGACGGGCCGGAAGCCGTCGTCCTCGTGCTTTGGAAATCGAAGCGCGATTATTTGAACTTTATGGCGGAACATCATGATGCAATATATGAAAGAACAAATCAGAAAGGCACGTTCGAATCCATCAACATTACCCTGTTTGAAGAGCCTGCCGAGATATCTAATACGCTGCAGAACAATACGCCGGCTCCGGTACCGGAATGGACGGTAAAAGGCAGCGGATGATTGCATGATGCCCGGACTCTTTCGTGAATGTGCTATTTGTGTTTACTCTTTTTGATATGTGGAATGTAAAAACCATAACACTTCAAAAGGAGGAATCGAAAATGGCAAACAATAATGACAACAACAAAATGAGCAGGGAAGAAGCAGGCAGAAAAGGCGGAGAAAAAACAAGCCAAAACCATGATAAAGAATTCTACCAAGAGATCGGTCAAAAAGGCGGAGAAGCGACAAGCCAAAATCATGACAAAGAATTCTACCAGGAAATCGGCGAAAAAGGCGGGGAAGCCACAAGCCGAAATCATGACAAAGAATTCTACCAGGAAATCGGCGAAAAAGGCGGAGAAGCCACAAGCCGAAATCATGACAAAGAATTCTACCAGGAAATCGGTGAAAAGGGCGGAGAAGCCACAAGCAAAAACCATGACAAAGAATTCTACCAGGAGATCGGTCAAAAAGGCGGGGAAGCGACAAGCCGTAACCATGACAAGGAGTTCTATCAAGAAAACGGTGAAAAAGGCGGACGCCAAAGAAGAAGCGGTTAATGAGCGGTGAAGAGAGGGGCTGAACATCAGCCCCTCTCTTTTTATGGAAGATGCTACCGCTACCGCTGCCGCGCGAGCGCCCATATTAAAATATTATTAATTATTGATCTTCTGAAGAGATTTCCGGTCTGTTTTGTTATATAATTTACAGATGATGCATCAAATTGTAATTATAAAAGTTTGACTGCTAAAAGTTAAGGACTAAAGTACTGGTGGGAGTGTACCGAATGGCAGCGTTGATTAAATTTTTTCAGCACCCTGGGGTCAGGCGTTTTTCAGTTTTTGTTGTATTGGCGGGAGTTTTATATCTGTTCCGCAGCATGATGAATCTCATATTGCTCACATTTATCTTTACGTTTTTGATGAACCGTCTGGAAAATGTGATCCGCGGTTTTTTAAACCGCTTTATTAAAGTCAGCCAGAGACTGATTATTTCCTGTTTGTATGCGGCTCTTGCCATCGCGCTTTCGATCGGCGGTGTGGTCTATTACCCCGTGATCGTCACCCAGATTCAGCAGCTGATCAAACAAGGAAAGTATATCGCTTCTCACCCTGACAGCATTCCTTTTCTCGATATGATCACCGGTATGTTCGGCGATATCAATTTGACATCCTATTTGGAAAAAGGTCTTAACTTTATCTATACATATATCACGGATATTAGCGCGTTTGGCCTGCAGGTGGTTATGTCATTGGTTCTCAGCATGTTCTTATTGATCGAAAAAGACAAGGTCTTGAGCTTAATGGATAAATTTAAGACGAGCAAAATAGCTATTTTCTACGAGGAAATTGCTTACTTTGGTAAAAAATTCACGAGAACGTTCGGAAAGGTGCTGGAGGCTCAGTTTATTATCGCCTCCATCAATTGTGCATTGACGACCATTGCCCTCGCGATTATGGGTTTTCCTCAGCTATTCGGCCTTGCCGTCATGGTGTTTTTCCTCGGGCTGGTTCCGGTCGCAGGCGTTGTGCTTTCCCTTATTCCGTTAAGCATTATCGCCTACAGCATCGGCGGAATCGCTTATATCGTATCACTAGTACTGGTCATCATGATCGTCCATGCGATAGAGGCCTATTTCCTCAATCCGAAATTGATGTCCGCCAAGACGGAGCTGCCGATTTTCTTCACGTTTATCGTGCTGATTTTTTCTGAACATTTCATAGGGATTTGGGGTTTAATTATCGGTATTCCGATATTTGTTTTCCTGCTTGATATCCTTGATGTCACAAGTCAAGAGAAAAACCGAACAGCAGGCACCCGAAAATAGCATATATTTGTAAATCAGAAAATTTGGTTTACATATTTCGAATTTTCAGGTATAACTGTTATATAACGAAATAGCGCCACACGTTTAATCCTTTAGTAGGAGTGGGGGACCCGATCATTTGGGGTGAATTTTTCTGTTCCCGTGCGAACTGAAAGACGGACATCTCTTCGTCCGAACCCGTCAGCTAACCTCATCAACGTGAAGAGAGTCATGTGGAACCAATTTTAATGGTAAAAGCCCATGGGAGATCTCTCATGGGCTTTTTTTGGAAAGGGGAGATATGTTATATGAAGTTAGCAACAAAAATTATTATCGCTCTATTACTCGGTGCAGTCGTCGGTATTATACTGAACGTCACTTCGCCGGATTTATTTAGCAAGCTTAATACATTTTTATTCGGGCCGCTCGGCACGATCTTCCTCAACTTAATTAAAATGCTCGTTGTACCGATTGTTTTCTTTTCTCTGACTTTAGGGGTGGCAGGACTTGGAGATCCAAAGAAACTGGGCAGAATCGGTGCCAAAACGATTTCTTTCTTTTTAGTAACAACTGCAATTGCCATTATTATCGGACTTGTTTTAGCGTTGGTCATCAAACCGGGTACCATCGGAACATATGATACAAGCGCTGCGGAATATTCAGCACAGAAAGCGCCAAGCATTGCCGAAACGCTTTTGAACATCATTCCGACAAACCCGGTTCAGGCAATGGCTGAAGGAAATATGCTGCAAATCATTGCTTTCTCCATTTTGGTCGGTCTCGGAATTACGATGCTCGGCAAAAAAGCGGACGCTCTTCTCAAAGTGGTTGAACAGGGTAATGATCTAATGATGTATCTCGTCAATCTCGTCATGAAGTTCGCACCGTACGGTACGTTCGGCTTGATTGCCGGGGCAATCGGAAGCCAAGGCTGGGACGCCATTAAAGCAATGGGGCTTTATATGATCGTCGTCATTCTGGCGCTGTTCATCCACACCATCGTCACATACGGCGCAGCGATTGCGTTTCTGGCAAAGCGGAACCCGCTCACATTCTTTAAAGATTTTTCAGAGGTTATGCTTGTTGCCTTCAGTACGTCAAGCAGCAACGCGACGCTTCCGGTTTCGATGGATGTCGCTCAAAGAAAGCTGAAAGTGCCAGAGCCGATCTCAAGCTTTGTTCAGCCGCTTGGAGCTACGATCAACATGGATGGCACGGCGATTATGCAAGGGGTAGCGACGATCTTTATCGCTCAGGTGTACGGCAATGACCTGTCACTCACACAGCTGTTGATGGTTGTTCTCACCGCAGTGCTTGCCAGCATTGGAACAGCGGGTGTTCCGGGTGTCGGGCTGATTATGCTCGCCATGGTTCTTCAAACAGTTGGCCTTCCAGTTGAAGGAATTGCGCTAATATTGGGAATTGACCGACTTCTGGACATGATTCGGACGGCTGTCAATACAACAGGCGATGCAGCATGCGCAGTCATCGTCACCGAAACGGAAAAGAAACACGGCAAAATTGAAGCCCCTCACAGTGAAGTGTCCGTGTAACTCAAAAATGATATAATCAAACAGTGCCTTTTCGGCACTGTTTATTTTTTGGGGAAAGAGGAGGGGGCTATGACAAAGCAGCCTGTTTTACATATAGAAAATGTTGATAAAATCATAGACGGCAAAACGATATTGAAGGATATCCGCTTAACGGCGGATGAAGGGGAGATCATCGGCCTGCTTGGTCCGAACGGATCAGGAAAAACGACCCTCATTAAATTGATCACCGGGTTAATTAAAATGAAGAGCGGATCAATTGTCATAAACGGCTTTCCGATTGACAGCCAATTTGAAAAAGCGATCCGGTCCGTCGGAGCCATCGTTGAAAATCCTGAATTTTATCCGTATCTGACAGGCTATGAAAATCTGAAACACTACGCAAATATGCACGCTGGAATCGGTCGGGATAGACTGGCGGAAGTGATCAGCAGGGTCGGGCTAGAAGATGCCGCAGAAGACAAGGTCAAAACATACTCGCTCGGGATGAAACAGCGCCTCGGTATTGCCCAGGCGATTCTTCACCGGCCGAAGCTGCTGATTTTGGATGAGCCGACGAACGGATTGGACCCGGCGGGAATGAAAGATTTCCGCGAACACTTGCGTGAGCTTGCCGAAGAAGAAGGAACGGCGATCCTGTTTGCGACTCACTTGCTGAAGGAAGTGGAAGATTTGTGCGATCGGGTCGTCATCCTTCAACAAGGAAAAATCAAATCAACCGTCGACCTCAATGATGCAGATGAAAAGCAGGAAAAGGCGATGCTGGAGGTACAGCCCCATGACAAAGCGCTTCAGTGGCTGAAAGACCAGGGATACGAAGTTCACGCCGAAAAAGGCCTGCTTACCGTAAAGGTGGCGAAAGCGCAAATTCCCGCTTTAAATCAACAGCTTGTCGCCAATCATATTGACGTCTATTCGATTGCTCCGTTTAAGCAGTCTCTTGAGGATGAATATATGGCGCGTACGAATGGAACGGAAGAGAGGTATGCTGATGTTTAAACTGATTCAAAACGAGCATGTTAAATTGCTGAAGCGGAAAGTAACATTTGTATCGCTGGCGCTGATCGCAGTCTTTCAATTTCTCCTCGCGCTCATAACGAAAAGAATCCTGATGAGCGCCGGGACAGAGGATCATTTTATCGGCTATTTTTCATTCACCCCAAACCTGAATATCCTCTTGCAGGGGCTTTCGATTGTGGTGGCGGCTTCAATTATATCCTTTGAATATGATAAAAAGACGATCAAATTTTTGCTGATCCGCCCTGTCAGAAGAGAAAAAATTCTTGTTTCAAAATACGTGACGAGCGTGCTCGCAAGCATTTGGCTTTTTATCATTTACTACGGATTTTCTTTATTATTCGGTCTGCTCTTTTTCGGCGTGAAGCTCGACGAAAAAGCGGAGCCGCTTTTTATCAATACGGTGACAATGATCGGTACGCAGTGGTTTGAAGTATGGATGATGGTTTCCTTTGCGTTTTTATGCTCTGCATTGTTTAAAAGCAGCGCGCTCAGCATTATGGTGTCGATTGTCGTGCTGTACGGCGCCAAAATGCTTGTGACGATTATGTCGTATTTGGAAAAACCGCTCGGTAAATTTTTATTGTTCGCCAATACCGATTTAACGCAATACGCCGGAGAGGCCAAGCCGCTTTTTACCGGGATGACGCCTTTGTTTTCACTCGTCATCGTCTTTCTCCATCTCGTGTTTTTTCTCGGAGCGGCGTGGTGGGCCTTTTGTAAACGCGATATGAAAGTATAAAAAAATTTGTCTAAAGTGTGACAAAAGGAATGACACTTTTGTGAAATATGTCGTAATTACCGTGTGAATCTCCTATTCTAAATTATAATTTTAGGATAAGGGAATGGGGGATGAGACATCCATGAAAAAATTTATTACGGCATTGCCGATTGTATTGCTGTTGTCATTTTCATTTGTTTCTTTTGCCTTTAATTTCGATCATCTCGTCTATTTTAGACTTGCGCTCGGGCTCTTTTCGCTCGCAGGTTTGTTTCTGTTATATAAATTGAAAAACGGCGTCCGCTTCTTTATGGCGTATCTTTATGGAAGCTGGGTCGTGCTGGCCGGAATCGCCGCATATGAAGAACCGCTTTTTTCCGATTTCTTCTTCGGCGGCCTCACGATCACGATGGGCTACTTAACCTACATGCTGATTTATCTCGGTATGAAGGTTGACCGTCGCGGCGGTCAAGCCGTTTAGTCAAAAGCGCACCTCGCTGAAGGTGCGCTTTTTTGTTTTGCCAAGGCTATCATTTGCACAACAAGCCGGGAACGAACTATAATACTTATTAAATCTATCGGAATTTGGTCAGGAGGATGCCGGTGTGTGTTCAATATTTGTGAAAACGGAAAGGCAGCAGGAATGGCTCGGTAAAATCGGGAAACTGGCGGATGAATTTGAGAAAACAGCAGCGTACTATGACGAACATGCCGAATTTCCCGCAGAACATATTCAAAAGCTGCGGGATTCAGGCTACACAGCGCTGACGGTCGGAAAAGATTACGGGGGAGAAGGCATTTCGCTCTACGATATGCTTCTGTTTCAGGAACGGCTTGCCAAAGGAGACGGACCGACGGCTCTCAGCATCGGCTGGCACTTAAGCGTGATGGGCGAACTGGCGGAAGGAAACAGCTGGGACCGGCATGTGTTTTCATCGATTTCACATGAAGCATTAAAGGGCGCGCTGATCAACAGAGCTGCAAGTGAAGCGCAGACGGGAAGCCCGACAAGAGGAGGACGCCCCGGAACCCATGCAGTCAAAAAGAATGGCGGCTGGATTGTAAACGGACGTAAAACATTTACAACGATGTCTCCGGTTCTCGACTACTTTCTTGTCACCGCTTGGATTGAAGAGAAGCAAACGATCGGCGTTTTCTTGATCCATAAAGATGCGGAAGGCTTGGCGATAGAAGAAACGTGGGATATGGCGGCGATGAGGGGTACGGGAAGCCACGATTTGGTGCTGACCGATGTCCGTCTCGACGAATCCATGCTTGTCGAGCTGTTGGCAAGTAAAAGAACGGATAAAGTCAACGGCTGGCTGCTTCATATACCGGCTGTTTATCTAGGTATCGCGCAAGCAGCAAGAGATTATGCCGTCCAATTTGCAAAAGACTATCAGCCGAACAGCTTGAAAGGTCCGATTAAAGAAGTGCCTGCTGTTCAGCGCCATATCGGCGAAATCGATTTGGAACTCATGAAAGCCCGCCACTTTATGTATCATGTCGCAGAGCTTTATGATGACCCGGAGCGCCGCGTCTTTTTGACTGGTGAGCTTGGAGCGGTTAAGCATACAGTAACGAATACGGCTATTGCTGTCGTAGACAGGGCGATGAGAGTCGTCGGAGCGAAGAGCCTGGCGAGAACGAACCCGCTCCAAAGGTTTTATCGTGATGTCCGGGCGGGTCTCCACAATCCGCCGATGGATGATGCGACAATCGGCAAGCTTGCGGGAATTGCATTCAGTGAATAGTAAAAAAGAAGCCGTTCAAAATGAGCGGCTTCTTTTTTAAGTTTGTTTTGCTTTAGACATTGCCAAAAGGCGGTTCTCGTGTCTGCGGTCGATCTTGTCATAAATGACGTCCATTTCTTTCGGGTTCTTGGCGATTTCTTTCTTATATTCTTCGACAAGCTGATGAAAGGTTTTAATCTTCCGTTTTGACATGATTATCCGCCTTTCTTGTTGGATTGGTATTCGCTTTCAAGTTCGCTTAAAGACAATTCGTAAAGGTGGCGCTCTTCTTTTTTATATATGCCAAGCTGGATAAGCCGCTGAATGAGTTGTTTCTTTCTCATTTCCACCGCTTTCTTTAATTGAGGGGCCATGTGATCACCTCGTCAACCCTTTAGTGATATTGATAATCATTATCAATTAAGGATATTATACTAAATACTATCGCAGAATGTAAAGAGACATCCTTAAAATCATATTGAACAAAATTGAAAAATATGAATTATTATCCAAAAACGTATATAAAAAAAGAAGCCGACAAGGGCTTCACAACTAGAAAAAATAATTGCAAAATAGGAACAAAAAACATTCTACCTGAATATAAAAAACGAATCAAGAACTTTTTGCGAAATTTCGACATTTTCGTTTCCCGGGAAATACTCGTGTCGAATTATTAATGAGCTCACTTTTATGAAACAAATATTGCTGCTGTCCCGTCTTGTATAAAAAGGACATGGGTGCTCCCATGTCCGGCGGTTCAGACAAAAAATCAGGACTTAAAACGAATTAGCTAATATGTTCAGCCAGGAACTCGTTCACTTCTTCAGGTGTTTTGGCATTTGCGCTGTGAAGGTGACCCGTTTTTTCGCCGTTTTTGAAAATCAACAGGCTTGGAATACCCATGACCTGATACTTATCGGCAAGTTCAGGAAGATCGTCTTTATTCAGCTCATACCAGTCATTTTCCTGATAAGCCTCAAGAATGTCTCCGATGAACATGTTCATGCGTGTGCAGTCCGGGCACCAGTCAGCGTAAAATTTGACGATGATTTCTTTATCGGATTGGATCAGTTCATTAAATTGTGCTTCTGTTGTGATTTTTTTCAATTGCAACCTCTCCTTTTCAATGCCATTTTAATATAAAATGAAAAGGATTTACATACAAATGCTTTTTATATGCTGTTTTTAGACCGTATTAAAATAATTAGATCATTTTCCCGGGAAAGTGATAAGATAGTAAAGATGAATCCAGTGGGGGGAGTACGAATTGAAGACAAGATTAGGATTGGTATACGGCGGAAAATCAGCGGAGCATAACGTTTCTCTGCAAACCGCGCTGGCCGTCACGAAAGCATTAGATACTGAAAAATTTGATATACACCCGATTTATATAACAGAAAAAGGCGAGTGGGTGAGAGGGCCGCAACTGACAGAACCGGTTTCAAATGTGAAAATGCTTCAGTTTGAACAGACGGGCCAGACATTTTCTCCGGCATTGCTGAACCGCGATATGTTTCCGGGCGAAGCTGATGTGAAGGAAGACTCGATTGATGTTGTTTTCCCGCTTTTGCACGGACCAAATGGGGAAGACGGCACCATTCAAGGCATGCTTGAACTATTGAATGTGCCATATGTGGGCAACGGAGTCCTGGCTTCCTCCGCGGGCATGGATAAAGTGGTCATGAAGCATCTGTTTGCACAGGCAGGCCTTGACCAGGCGAAATACGTTTCATTTGTGAAAAAAACCTGGAGTCACTCCAAAGAAGAAAGCTATGATCAAGTGGAAGCGGAGCTTGGTTATCCGTGCTTCGTGAAACCGGCTAACCTTGGATCAAGCGTCGGGATCAGCAAATGCAGAAACCGTGAAGAGCTTGACCAAGCCTTTGAACTTGCATTCCAATATGACCGGAAAATTGTCGTTGAAGAAGGCGTCATCGGACGGGAAATAGAACTCGGCGTTCTTGGGAATGATGAACCTGTCTGCTCAGTCGCGGGGGAAATCGCTCCGAAGAAAGATTTTTATGACTATAAAGCAAAATATGAAGACGGCGACACTGATTTGATTATTCCTGCTTCCCTGACAGAGGACGAATACGAAACAATGCGCAGCATGGCTGTCAAAGCGTTTCAGGCGATTGACGGCTCAGGCCTTGTGAGAGCGGACTTTTTCCTTACAAACGAAGGCAGGGTTCTGATTAATGAAGTCAATACGATGCCGGGATTCACACCGTTCAGCATGTTCCCGCTTCTCTGGAAGCAATCTGGGGTTGAGTATGCTGAACTGATTGAAAAGCTTGTCGCTTTGGCAATCGAGCGGCATGAAGAAAAACAGCAGATCAAACATACATTTTAACGGGACGGAGCGGACCGAATCCGGGGAGCTTTCATGGAGAAAGGCGCGGAAGGCGGTTCGCCCTTATATACAGCTGCAGACACTATCCTTATTTGTGGTAGTGTCTCTTTTCCTTGCTGGAGAAAGAGAGGGACATACATGATAACGAGAACGGTAAAAGAAATTGCTGAAATGTCGGAAGGCGTTTTGACGAATGAAGCTTTTGAAGGGCGTCTCGTCAAAGGCGTCTCAACCGATTCGAGAAAACTGGCGAAAGACCAACTGTTTATTCCGCTTGCAGGCGAGCGGTTCAATGGACACGTTTTTGCAGAGCAGGCTTTTCAAGAAGGCGTCGCAGCCGTGCTGTGGAACCGGAGCGAACCGAATCCTCCGGAAGGGAAGCCGGTCATTTTAGTTGACGATACGCTGGAAGCGCTGCAGAAGCTTGCGAAGGCATACAGGCATCAGCTCGACGTAAAAGTTGTCGGCGTGACCGGTTCAAATGGGAAAACGACGACAAAAGACATGATTCATGCTGTGTTGGGCACCGAGTATAAAGTGCATAAGACAGAAGGAAACTATAATAACCACATCGGCCTGCCTCTGACGATTCTGGCGATGCCAGAAGATACGGAAATCGCCATTTTGGAGATGGGGATGAGCGCCAAAGGGGAAATCGATTTTCTGACTCGTCTGGCGCGTCCTGATATCGCAGTCATCACAAACATCGGCGAATCGCACCTTCTTGAACTCGGATCAAGAGAAGGAATTGCAGAGGCAAAGCTCGAAATTGTCAATGGGCTTTCAAAAGAAGGCACACTCATTTATGTCGGAGATGAACCGCTGCTCGCCGAAAGGCTGAACCAGCCGCCTTACGAGACAAAGACGTTTGGAGAGGATCCGGCTTTCGACTATCAGCTTGAGGATATGACGCAGACGGAAGAGGGTACGGCATTCCGCGTCAGAGGAATCGAAAACCGGTTCTTCATCCCGGTGCTCGGAAAGCATAATGTGAAAAATGCTTTAGCTGCGATTGCGGCCGGAGACCTTCTGAATGTCAGCCGGGCTCACATTGCGGAAGGGCTGACGAAACTGAAAGTGACCGGAATGCGGCTTGAGCTTGTGAAGACGCCGGACGGTGTTGCGATCATTAATGACGCCTATAATGCAAGTCCGACATCGATGAAAGCGGCGATCGAGCTTGTCGAACAGATGAAGGGATACGGTAAGAAAATGCTCGTCCTCGGCGATATGCTGGAGCTCGGCGAAGGAGAAAAAGTGTTTCATGAGGAAATCGGGCAGGCAGTCAATCCGGATTCGATCGACTTTTTATTTACGTACGGAGAACTCGGTGCATATATTGCAAAAGGGGCGCTTAAACATTTTCCGGAACACCGCGTCCTTCATTTCAACCCGGAAAACAAAGACGGTTTGAAAAAGACATTGAAAGAAAAAGCGAATACAGGGGATCTGATCCTCGTCAAAGCGTCCAGAGGCATGCGTCTTGAGGATGTTATAAAAGATTTGTAAGGGAACATTGAATCATAAAGTCGTTTTTTATGTGATCATCAGTAAAAGAAAACGGGTGAATGGTCATGATAGGATGTTTATGCATTCACGGATTTACCGGAGCACCGTATGAATTGGAACCGCTGGCTTCTCATTTAAAACAAACGGCCGATTGGCAAGTTGAAATGATCACGCTGCCCGGGCACGGGGAGATGCCGGTTTTAAAAGGCGTCTGTTTTCAGGAATGGATCGCTTGCGCGGAAGTGGAGCTCGTCCGCTTGTTGAAAACGTGTGATACGGTATTTTTAATCGGATTTTCAATGGGTGGGATGATTGCCGCCTATTTAGCCGGAAAATATCCGGTCAGCCGCCTTGTCCTGTTGAGCGCGGCCGCCCAGTACATCAGCCCGGGACAGCTGATCCAGGATTTGAAGAATGTGATCAAAGATTCTCTGCAAGGCAAACTTGAGGATAATCTGCTTTACAAAAGGTATAAACAAAAGCTGACAAGCACCCCGGTATCTTCAGCATTTCAGTTTCGCAAGCTCGTCAAGATGACAAAGCCTGCTTTGAAAAACCTCCAGATCCCTGTGCTCATTGTTCAGGGGGAGTGTGATTCAATCGTGCCGCTGTCAAGCGCGTATTACTTGTATGAAACCATACCTTCCGAAGAGAAAGAGCTGTGCCTCTTGCCGGAATCCAAGCACCATGTCTGCCTTGAAGAAAACTCCGTTACCCTATTTCAAACCGTTGAGGCGTTTCTCAAAAAAACGCCGATTGAATCCATAAAAAAATAAATAATTGAACGGCAATCTGCAAAAAATAATCGGGGATGCTGGCAGAGAAAAATGAGTGTATGCTGTCGAAAGCCGCACAAGCCTGTGTTACAATGTGTAAAAGACGTCACCAGGCGGGCTTGACGTTTCGCGGACGGTTGTCCCAGAGGTCCATAGAAGGCTGCCGAACCGGCGAGAGAGCACACCGCTCATTTTCATCTTGTTGAAAAACGTATAACGGAATGGTAATATAACATGTAAAGTAATTCGGGCTTTGCATAAGTATGGACCTGTCCTTTGCACAAAGGGCAGTTTTTATTGATAAAACACGATTACTGAAACAGTAAGCAGAAGGAGTTTGAATACATTGACAATAACGTTTCAAGATTTTCAATTAAGTTCTGATCTCACAAAAGCGATCAAGCGTATGGGATTTGAAGAGGCAACACCGATTCAGGCACAAACGATTCCGCTCGGCCTTGCAAATAAAGATGTGATCGGACAAGCGCAAACGGGAACAGGAAAAACGGCTGCATTTGGCATCCCCCTTGTTGAGAAAATCAACCCCGAGTCTCCTAACATTCAAGCCATTGTTATCGCACCTACTCGTGAATTAGCCATTCAAGTTTCTGAAGAGCTATATAAAATTGGACAGGATAAACGCGCTCGCGTGCTGCCGATTTACGGTGGACAGGATATCGGACGCCAGATTCGCGCGCTTAAGAAAAATCCTCATATTATCGTCGGAACACCTGGCCGTTTGCTTGACCATATCAACCGCCGCACAATGCGTCTTCAAACAGTGAACACCGTTGTGCTTGATGAAGCGGATGAAATGCTGAACATGGGATTCATCGAAGATATCGAATCCATCCTTTCCAATGTGCCTGCTGAGCATCAAACATTGCTGTTTTCTGCAACAATGCCTGCTCCGATTAAACGGATTGCAGAACGTTTCATGACCAACCCGGAGCACGTAAAAGTGAAAGCGAAGGAAATGACAGTATCAAACATTCAGCAGTTCTACCTCGAAGTACATGAACGCAAAAAGTTTGATACGCTGACACGTCTTCTTGACATCCAGTCTCCGGAACTGGCGATTGTATTCGGCCGGACAAAGCGCCGCGTCGATGAACTGACAGAAGCGCTTAATCTGCGCGGTTATACAGCTGAAGGAATCCACGGCGATTTGACTCAGGCGAAGCGGATGGTGGCACTCCGGAAATTTAAGCAAGGCGCAATTGAAGTGCTCGTTGCGACAGACGTTGCGGCGCGAGGCCTTGATATTTCAGGGGTAACGCACGTCTACAACTTCGATGTGCCGCAGGATCCTGAAAGCTATGTTCACCGCATCGGAAGAACGGGACGCGCAGGTAAAACAGGAATGGCGATGACCTTCATTACACCGCGCGAAAAAGACATGCTGCGCGCCATCGAGCAGACAACAAAAAGAAAAATGGACCGCATGAAAGCACCGACTCTAGATGAGGCGATTGAAGGACAGCAGCAGGTGACGGTTGACCGCCTCCGGACGATCATCGAGGAAAATAACCTGAACTTCTATATGACGGCTGCAGCGGAATTATTGGAAGACCATGATTCTGTGACAGTTGTTGCGGCTGCCATTAAAATGATGACCAAAGAGCCGGACAACACGCCTGTCCGTTTGACGGAAGAGGCTCCGCTCAGAACGAAGCGAAACAAAAATCACCACCACCGTTCCTCAAAACGCAGAGACGGCGGCGGCTACAGAGGAAAGAACAATCGTTCATCCTATGATAAAAAGCGTTCTTCGAATGACAGACGCCAAAAAAAATCATATAATTCATAATCAAAAGGCGGATCCTTTTTTACGGATTCGCCTTTTTTTAAAAACGAAAGCCTTTATCCGAAACATTTTCAGCCTAAGACCGTAAATAGAACTAGATTGGGGGAATCGAGTTTTGAGAAGCGAGCCGAAAAATCAAATCAGCCGCGATGGCGTAAAAGTCTGGAGAATCACAGCTTGTATCACATCATTTGTTTTAATGCTGGCTGCAGCAGGCCTTGTTGCCGCAGGGGTGATATTTAAGTGGCCGGTATGGATCGGCGTTTTGTCAGCAGCCGTTTGGCTGGTGATTTCATTTGTCATCATTATGATTATTCCGAATATCCGCCACAGAATCTGGCGCTACGAAGTCCATGAGAACGAAATCGATATTCAGCACGGCATCTTTGTGGTGACCCGCGTGATCGTTCCGATGGTCAGAGTCCAGCATGTTGATACATCGCAGGGCCCCATCCTCAGAAAATATAATCTCGCCTCCGTGCAAATTTCAACAGCCGCGACGACCCATTCCATTCCCGCTCTGGATGTTGAAGAGGCGGATCAGCTCAGGGACTCCATTTCCAGGCTGGCAAGGGTGACTGAAGATGATGTCTGAACCGAGACGCATGCACCCCGCCGCCGTCATTCTCAACTTTATCAAAGGCCTTGTTGAGACCGTTAAAAACTTTATCATTCCATTTGGCGTAGTGCTTTTTTTAAATCAGTCTCACACAGTCAAAATGCTGGCGATCGCCGCGGCTGTGCTGTTTTTCATTGCTTTGGTCGTGACGAGCATCATCAAGTGGAGCAAATTTACATACCGTATCGAAGAGGATGAATTGCGAATAGAGGAAGGCCTGATCAATAAGAAAAGAAGGTATATTCCGATCGAACGGATTCAAACGATCAACACGAGCGCAGGCCTTATTCAGCAAATGTTCAAACTGGTGAAGCTGCAAGTCGAAACGGCAAGCGGAGGGACGGAAGCGGAAGTTTCCTTGGTCGCCATTACCCAGGCAGAAGCCGAACGTATTCAGCAAGCGCTTTTCGAAAGGAAAAAGGCGGCGGAAGACACTGGAGCCGATGTCCCGAATCCGCTGGCAGAGACTGCTGAAGAGGCGGAGGAAACTGCGGAAGAACCGGCAAAGATGTACAAAATGACCGGACAGGAGCTTTTAACCGCAGCGTCAACATCAAGCGGGATCGGCGTCATTATTTCAGGGGTATTCGCTTTTTTCACTCAAGTCGACGACTTCTTTGATTTGGATTGGCTGTATGACCGTTTTGCTTTTTTGAACAGCGCTGGAGCGGCTGTCATCGCCTTGGCCGCTTTTGTTGCCCTTTTCATCGCATGGCTTCTCAGCATTGTCGGGATGCTTTTGAAATACGCAAATTTTACAGTCGTGCGTAAAGAGAAAGAAATCGTCATTTCCAGAGGGCTGATTGAAAAGCATCAAATCACGATTCCGCTGCAGCGGATTCAAGCGATTAAAATCAAGGAGAGTCTGATCAGGCAGCCTTTTGGACTTGCAGCCGTCACGATCGTCAGCGCAGGCGGAAACGTTTTGGAAGAAGATAAATCAGCCGTCTTATTTCCGATTATCAGAAAAAAAATGATCAAACAGCGCCTCGGCGAATTCATTCCGGATTATGCGCCGGAAGACGATTTGAACCGCTTGCCGAAACGCGCACTGCGCCGTTATATCCTGCGCGCATCCTGGCCGGTTCTCGCCGTCGTTCCGCTTTCCATTCTGTTTCCGCCCTGGGGCTATTTGTCCGCTGTATTGATTCCTTTTTACTGGATCATCGGCTATTTATCATACCGCGATGCCGGATGGAAGATCAGCGGCAGCAAAATCATCTTGTCATCGCGCTTCATCGGCAGAACAACCGCTGTCATTCAGCGCAGGCGCATGCAGGTGTTCGAAGTCAGCCGCTCGTATTTCCAGCGCAGAAGACAGCTTGTTTCGATTCATACATCAACAAAATCGTCTGCTTTAATGGAGAAGTTTTCGGTGGCTGATGTCGAGGAGAAAGATTCGGACGATATTTTTGCATGGTATTCTTATGAAAAAAGAGTGAACGGTTAAAAGCCGTTCACTCTTTTATTTAACAACGGAGGAGCCAGAGCGAGTCCGCCCAGCAGTCCGAAGATGTGCGCCATGATATTGATATTTTGGTTGACAAACGTCATCAAAACCGAAATGGCGAGGATGGTGACGATGATTTGGGAATTGGCGCTTCCCATCAGCTCTTTTCTAAACAGCACGATGTACAGGTACACGCCGAACAGGCCGAATATCGCTCCCGAAGCGCCGACATGCATATACTCCAGCGGTTCGATGAAATATGTGCCGATATTGCCGATCACTCCTGCCCCGATATAAACGATGAGAAACTTGAGTTTCCCGAGCATTCGTTCCAGCCCGGGAGCAAATAAAAAGATCGACATCGAATTAAAGAGCAGGTGGCCGAACCCGGCGTGAATAAAGATCGGCGTCACAAACCTCCACCATTCTCCATTCGCTATCCCCCAGTTAAATCCAATCAATAAATCAGACCACATCTGTACGGCCGTCAACGGAAGTAAAAAAAGAATCCAGATGGCAAGCTGCAGGGCCAGTATGGCGGATGTGACCGGGTAGAGCCTGATAAACGTCTGAAAATTTTCTGTTCTGATAAACATGCTTATGATTTAAGCCCCTTTACAATGATCTCGTACATATATAGTAACACGTTTATGAACAGGCAGCGGCGATTAGTACGGAGGAGAAAAATGATTTTGAAAGGTTGTCATGCTAGTCTGCATATTGTCTGAGACACGCTCATATATTGGGTAGTGCAATAAGGGAGACGAGTCGTTGCAGGCTTTTATGGTACGCACGCCGATACAGCCGGCCCTGTTCTTATGGCGTACCGTTAAAGTCGAACAAGCGGTTTCTTCCTTTTTACATCAATGATTAAAAAGGGGTTGAAAAAAGGTGAGAAAAAGCTTTGTTTTGCTTTTAACGGGGCTGCTTGTAATCCTTATGCTTTCTGCCTGCGGCCAAAAATCGCAAGAAGATGTTGTGACGGGGCTCGACAAGAAGGCAAAAGAATACACGTCCTATAAGGCAAAAGCGAAAATGACGATTGAAACGGGAAATGAACCGCAGGAGTACAATGTGGAAATCTGGCATAAAAAACCTTCTCTTTACCGGGTCTATTTGGAAAACCCGAAAAAAGACCAGAGCCAGGTGATCTTGCGCAATGAAAACGGCGTGTTTGTTTTGACTCCGTCGCTGAATAAAAGCTTCCGCTTTCACAGCGACTGGCCCAATAACAGCAGCCAAGTATACTTATTCGAATCGCTCGTAAAAGATGTCAAAAATGATGGGGAAGCTTCTTTTTCCGCAAAGGATTCAAAATACATTTTTGAAACGAAAACGAATTATCAGCATAATCAGATGCTGCCGACCCAGGAAATCGTTTTCCATAAAAAGACCATGGCTCCTTCATCGGTTAAAGTGATGGATACGGACCGCAAACCGATGGTAAAGGTTGAGTTTACAAGCTTTGAATTCGATAAGCCGCTCGATAAAGACGCATTTGATGAAAAGAAAAATATGACGCTGTCTCAAATTGACGTAGCGACAAGCGCAGACGTGTCAGACTCTTTCGCCGTCAAAACGCCGCTCGATGTGCCTCAGGGTGTGAAAAAGCTTGAGGAGAAAGAAATGGCGACTGAAGACGGCAAACGAATCGTCATCACATACGGCGGTGAAAAATCCTTTACATTGATTCAGGAAAAAGCCCGCGTCGCCAAAACGTCCACTTCCGTGTCAATGAACGGAGAGCCGGTTGACCTCGGCTTCACGGTCGGCGCACTGACGGATAAATCGTTGTCATGGACTTATGACGGAGTCGACTATTTCATCTCATCAGAAGACCTTTCTCAAGATGAACTTCTGATGGTTGCCAAAAGCATGCAGGGCCAGTCTTCAAAATAGACTGTGCCGTATCCGGCAGCCTGTTTTCCGCCCGGAAGCGGAAAGCAGGCTGTTTTTATATTTGCGGCGCAAGCGTATGTTTTCGACTGCTTTTCCGTAAAATGTATAGCGTGCCAGCAATTTTTCTCTTGTTCTGGGCAGTTGTTCCCGTACAAAATTTCCCTTTCTCCGAACTTTTTAGTATGATGGGAAGGACGATTGAAACAAGGAACAGGAAGTGTCATGATGAGCTTAAAACCATTCTATAGAAAGACATGGGCCGAAATCGATTTAACGGCTTTAAAAGAAAACGTGCGCAATATGAAGCGGCACATCGGTGAGCATGTCCACTTGATGGCCGTCGTTAAAGCGAATGCCTACGGACACGGGGATGCACAGGTAGCGAAGGCGGCTCTTGCAGAAGGGGCGTCCATTCTTGCTGTGGCTTTACTGGATGAAGCGCTTTCGCTGAGAGCGCAGGGGATTGAAGAACCGATTCTTGTCCTCGGTGCAGTGCCGCCCGAATATGCAAGCATTGCCGCGGAAAAGCGCATTACCGTGACGGGCTACTCCGCCGGCTGGCTGCAAGACGTGCTCGGTTTTCTCGGTGAGACCGAAGCTGCTCTTGAATATCATTTGAAGATCGACACGGGCATGGGCCGCCTTGGCTGCAAAACGGAAGAAGAGATCAAAGAAATGATGGAGATGACCGAATCGAGCGATAAACTCAATTGTACGGGCGTGTTCACTCATTTCGCGACGGCGGACGAAAAGGACACCGATTATTTCGACATGCAGCTTGACCGCTTTAAAGAACTGATCAGCCCTCTCCCGCTTGACCGTTTAATGGTGCATTCGTCAAACAGCGCTGCGGGTCTGCGCTTCAGGGAACAGCTCTTTAATGCCGTCCGCTTCGGCATCGGCATGTACGGTTTGGCGCCGTCAACCGAAATAAAAGACGAGCTGCCGTTCCGTCTGCGGGAAGTGTTTTCGCTTCATACCGAACTCACCCATGTGAAAAAAATCAAAAAAGGCGAGAGCGTCAGCTACGGGGCGACATATACGGCCAAGCGCGACGAATGGATCGGGACAGTCCCCGTCGGGTATGCTGACGGATGGCTGAGGCGTCTGGCCGGAACGGAAGTGCTGATCGACGGAAAACGCCAAAAAATAGCAGGGAGAATCTGCATGGACCAGTTCATGATTTCCCTTGCCGAAGAATATCCTGTCGGCACAAAGGTTACCTTGATCGGGAAGCAAAAAGACGAATGGATTTCGGTCGACGAAATCGCCCAACATTTGCAGACGATCAATTATGAAATTACCTGTATGATAAGTTCAAGGGTGCCCCGTATGTTTTTGGAAAATGGGAGTATAATGGAAATAAGGAATCCGATCTTGCCTGATCAATCCTGAAAATTGATGAATTAGCGGAAAAACAACTTTGCTTGCGAAAAGAATAATGATATCATTATGGATGGAATGGATAGAGTGTTGTATCCGTAAGTTTGGTGGAGGTGTATGTTTTTGTCTGAATCCAGCGCAACAACTGAAATATTGATTCGCTTGCCAGAAGCTTTAGTATCAGAACTGGATGGTGTCGTCATGCAAGATAACGGGAGCAGAAATGAACTGATTTACCAAGCCACAAAAATGTATTTGCGCGAGCGCAAAAATCGACAAATTCGGGAATCGATGAGACGCGGTTATATGGAGATGGCCAAGATTAATTTGAACATCTCTTCTGAGGCTCAATTTGCAGAGTATGAGGCTGAAAACACAGTAGAGCGCTTAGTAAGCGGAGGATAATCATTTGATTGTTAAACGCGGCGATGTTTATTTTGCTGACCTATCTCCTGTTGTTGGCTCAGAACAAGGCGGGGTGCGCCCGGTTTTAGTGATTCAAAACAACATCGGCAATCGCTTCAGCCCAACTGCTATTGTTGCAGCCATAACAGCCCAAATACAGAAAGCAAAATTACCTACCCACGTCGAAATTGATGCGAAACGCTACGGTTTTGAAAGAGATTCCGTTATATTGCTCGAACAAATTCGGACGATTGACAAGCAAAGATTAACGGACAAAATCACCCATCTCGATGATGAAATGATGGAAAAGGTCAACGAAGCCTTACAAATCAGTTTGGCACTCATTGATTTTTAATATGGATGAAAGTTGCTCGAGGCGAAAGAGCAACTTTTTTTGTGTTCAAAAATAACAAACGATATAATGGAACTGTTAGTCCAAAAAATGTTATGAGATGTAGTTAGGGGGATGAACATGTCGAATCAAGCAGTGTTAAAATTTATCTCGGAACACCAAAATGTACTCGCCGGGAATTTGGCTGATATTCTGAAAGACTTAAACAGCAACATGACAAACGTGAAGCTGACTGAACACATGTACGAGACGATCAGCAATGAATACATTCATATCCTCATGAATGAGTCCGGAGACGGGAATGAAAAATCGATCGACACCATCTACCAGTTTTCTTCAAAAGCCGTACAGCTCGGCGTTCCGCTGAAGCTTCTGTCGTCGGGATTATCAGCTTTTTGGAAGCACCTGTACTATGAAATGAACAAGGACGTCCCGGAAGATCAGCAGTGCTATGATCTGATTTGGGAAATCGATAGATTTATTGAACCGATCAACAGCGAAATCTTGAATCAGTATGCGATCTCCTGGGAGAAAACCGTTGCTATGCAAAAGGTCGCATTACAGGAGCTTTCGGCGCCGCTGATCCCGGTTTTTGAAAATATTACGGTGATGCCTCTCGTCGGCACGATCGACACGGAGCGGGCCAAAAAGATTATGGAAAACCTGTTGAGCGGCGTCGTCAAACACCGGTCTGAAGTCGTCCTCATTGACATTACGGGCGTGCCTGTCGTCGATACGATGGTCGCACACCACATCATGCAGGCTTCCGAAGCCGTCAGACTGGTCGGCGCTAAATGCCTGCTCGTCGGAATCCGCCCGGAAATCGCGCAGACGATTGTGAATTTGGGAATCGATTTATCTCAGGTTATTACAAAAAATACCCTGCAAAAAGGAATTCAAACCGCATTGGAAATGACAGACAGAAAAATCGTTTCATTGGAGGAATAATCTTTGAGGGTACCTAACATTCCAATTTTGAAGTTATATAACTGTTTATTGGTATCCATTCAAGTGGAGCTCGATGACCAAACCGCTCTGAAATTTCAAGAGGACCTGCTGAACAAAATATATGAAACTGGTTCGAACGGAGTGGTGATCGATCTGACTTCGGTGGACATCATCGATTCATTCATCGCCAAAGTACTTGGCGATGTTATTGCAATGTCAAAACTGATGGGCGCCAAAGTCGTTCTGACTGGCATCCAGCCGGCTGTTGCGGTGACATTGATTGAACTCGGCATTTCTTTGGATGAGATCGAGACGGCGCTCGATCTCGAAAAGGGGCTCGAGACATTGCAGCGGGAATTGGAGGAATAATTATGGCAGACCAATCCTGTGTAAAGATTTTGACAGAATGGGACATAGTGGCCGCCAGACAGCTCGGGCGAAATGTCGCAAAAGAACTGGGGTTCGGCACAGTGGACCAGGCCAGAATCACAACAGCCATCTCAGAGCTGGCGCGTAATATTTATTTGTATGCCGGAAAAGGCCGAATCTGCATCGAACAGGTTCAGGAAGAAGGAAAAAAGGGGTTGAAAATCGTAGCGGAGGATGAGGGGCCGGGAATCGCTGACATCAAAAAAGTGATGGAAGACGGTTTTTCAACCTCAGGCGGTCTCGGAGCGGGCCTGCCGGGAGTAAAGCGTCTGATGGACCAATTTGAATTGAATTCGGACGCGGAAAATGGAACGGATATACAAGCCATAAAGTGGCTGCGGTAGGAGGGAAGGAATGGATTTCAGGGAAGTGATTGAGCAGCGCTATCGACAGCTGCTTAGCCGTTATATATCTGAATTAACAGAGACATCCCTTTATCAGGGGCAGAAATTCAGCAGAAAAACGATTGAACATCAAGTGCCGCCGGAAGAGATTATCAGTATACACCGAAAAGTTCTGTCTGAATTATATCCGGATCTTCCGGACCATGTGTTCCATTCTCTCGATTTTTTAATTGAAGTGATGATTGGATACGGTTTGGCCTATCAAGAACATCAGACGTTAAGGGGAATTCAGCAGGAAATTAAATCGGAAATCGAAATTGCCGCGAATGTCCAGCAAACGCTGCTCGAAACGAAGATTCCGAAAGTTGAAGCGCTCAAAATCGGGGCGGTCAGTGTTCCGGCTAAGCAAATGAGCGGTGATTATTATCATTTTGTGCGGGACAAGGAATCGATTAACATCGCCATTGCAGATGTGATCGGAAAAGGAATACCGGCCGCGTTATGCATGTCGATGATCAAATATGCGATGGACTCTCTGCCGGATTCGGGCACGTCTCCTTCACAGGTGCTGAAAAACCTGAACAGGGTCGTCGAACAAAATGTAGACCCAAGCATGTTTATTACAATGTTTTATGGCAATTACCATCTTCAAAAACACCTATTTACGTTTTCATCTGCCGGTCATGAACCTGGCTTTTATTATTCTTGCAGGGAAAATAAATTTTACGATTTAAAAGCAAAAGGCCTCGTTCTTGGCATTTCATCACAATACGACTATGAGCAGTACGAGCAAAACCTGGATAGTGGTGATATGATCGTTCTTTTTTCAGATGGTGTAACCGAATGCCGGACAGACAGCGGATTTTTGGAGCGGTCTGACTTGCAGAACCTGATCACTTTACATATGGAGAAACCGGCTCAGCAAATGGTTGACTGTATATACGAACATCTGCTCAAGCTTCAGGATTTTCAGCTTCATGACGATTTTACTCTCATTGTTTTCAAAAGAAAGGTTTAAAGTTTCTCTTCGCTGGGTAATAAACCAGTAGCTCATAAGAGAACCAGAGGTGATATTGTGAATTTGGCAGTTGATACGAAAAAAAATGATCATGTGATAGAAGTGAAAGTGGCGGGCGAAATTGATGTGCATACGGCTCCGGTATTGCGGGATGAGCTGATGCCGCTCGCGGAAGAAGGAAAAGATCTCAAGGTTTGTCTGAAAGACGTTTCATATATGGACAGTACAGGGCTGGGTGTATTTGTCGGCATTTACAAAGCGGTTAACAGAACTGGGGGTTCTTTAGTGCTTGAAAATCTGTCAGAGCGTTTGATCCGTTTGTTTGATATTACAGGCTTAAAGGACATCATTGATATTTCTGGAAAGTCAGAGGGTGGATTATAATGAAGAGAGCAGCTGATTACATTGAAATGAAGTCACCTGCCAAACCTGAATACGTAGGAATCATTCGTTTAACCCTGTCGGGGATTGCAAGCAAGATGGGGTATTCTTATGATGACATCGAAGATTTGAAAATTGCGGTCAGCGAAGCGTGCACAAACGCTGTGCAGCATGCTTATAAAGCAGACAAAACAGGAGAGGTCTCCGTCAGATTCGGCGTGTTTGAAGACCGCCTCGAAATCATCGTCGCAGATCAGGGAGACAGTTTTGATATTCAGGATAAACAGAAAGGGCGGGGGCCATATTCCCCTGAGCATACAGTAGATCAATTGTCAGAAGGAGGGCTCGGTTTATATTTAATGGAGACGCTCATGGATGAAGTGCATGTCCAGATTGACTCAGGCGTAACCGTCTCGATGACAAAGTTCTTAAACAGGGAGCGAGTTGATGATGGCACAACCGTCCAAAACTACGAAACTAACTAAAACCGAAGTCGACACGCTGATCAAAAAATATCAGGATAGCCAGGATGAAGACGCTCAGCTGACCCTTGTTCAGACTTATAAAAATCTGGTGGAAACACTCGCCAAAAAATATTCAAAAGGAAAAAGCTTTCATGAAGACTTATGCCAGGTTGGGATGCTCGGATTGCTTGGAGCCATCAAACGCTATGATCCCGATGTGGGAAAATCGTTTGAAGCGTTTGTGATTCCAACCATTATCGGAGAAATCAAACGGTTTCTCCGTGATAAAACCTGGAGCGTCCACGTCCCGAGAAGGATCAAGGAGCTCGGGCCGAGAATTAAAATGGCGGTGGATCATTTAACGAATGAAACGCAAAGGTCCCCAAAAGTCGATGAGATTGCCGAGTTTCTTGACGTCACAGAAGAAGAAGTGCTGGAAACGATGGAGATGGGCAAAAGCTATCAGGCGCTTTCCGTCGACCACAGCATTGAAGCGGATGCAGACGGCAGCACGGTGACGATCCTCGACATCGTCGGCTCGCAGGAGGAAGGCTATGAAAAGGTGAACCAAAAGCTGATGCTTGAAAGTGTATTGCACGTACTGTCCGACCGCGAAAAGCAAATCATTGAGCTGACATACATTCAAAACAAAAGCCAAAAAGAAACCGGTGACATGCTGGGCATATCGCAAATGCACGTCTCACGGCTGCAGCGCAAAGCTGTCAAAAAGCTGCGGGAAGCTTTGGCTGAAGATCCGTTTATGGAGCTTAAACCATGATTTGGACTGAGTCGAATGAACATATGCAAGCGCTTGTTTATCAGCTTCCTAAAGAAGGAAAAGCCGTCTGCGGAGACAGTTTTTATTTCCATGCGACTGACGAAACCATGGTGTGCGCGCTGGCCGACGGGCTTGGCAGCGGTGCGATGGCACAAGAATCTTCCGCGGTCATTAGCGAAGTTGTCGAAGCGCACGGTCATGAAGAAGTTGCAAGCTTGATGGAACGGTGCAATCAAGAGCTGAAACATAAACGCGGCGCAACTGTGGCGATTTTAAAAGCCGATTTTCGAACAAGAACGATTGCTTACAGCTCTGTAGGCAATATCCGCTTTATCTTGTACGCTCCTTCGGACAAATATATCCACCCTCTCCCTGTGACGGGATACATGTCGGGAAAACCGCAAACATACAAAACATTCACCTACACGTATGAAAAAGGGTCAAGATTCATCATTTATTCAGACGGATTGGAAGTACCCGCCCTCCGGACTTATTTAAAACAGCACCATACACCTGGAGATATATCGAATCAGCTTGAATCATACACACTAATGGGAAAAGACGATCTCACCTATATCATCGGACAGCTTTTTTAAAGAAGCTGCCCTTTGATATAGGTGTTTTTCTGTTTCTTTTGGTACACTAAGAAGACAACATTCTTTTGGAGGCTACAATGGATACTTTAGCGTTAATCGTCAAACAAATCGCAAAAGAAACAGGGCTTGCGCCAAAGCATGTCGAGAGTGTCATTCAATTGTTAGAGGACGGCAACACCGTTCCCTTTATCGCGAGATACCGCAAAGAACAAACGGGCTCCATGGATGAAGTCCAAATTCAAACAATCTCCGAACGCTGGGGATACATCCAGCATTTAAATCAGCGGAAAGACGAAGTCATCCGGCTGATCGACGAACAGGGTAAGCTGACAGGACAGCTGAAGCTCGATATAGAAAAAGCGGACAAGCTCCAGGAAGTTGAAGACTTGTACAGACCATTTAAACAAAAACGAAAAACAAAGGCGACGATCGCCAAAAGCAAAGGCCTTGAACCTTTGGCTGATTTCATCATCTCGCTCCCGCGCAACGAAGACGTAGCGGCCGAAGCACGCAAATACATAAATGAAGAAAAAGAAGTCATGAGCGCCGAAGAAGCGCTTGAAGGAGCAAAAAACATTCTGGCGGAACGGATCTCAGACGAACCGGAATACAGAAAGTGGATCCGGCAGGAGACTTTTAAAAGAGGAACGCTGAAATCCGCGGCGAAAGACGCCGAAGCGGATGAGAAGAAAATCTATGAAATGTATTATGAATATGAAGAGCCGATTCAAAAAATCGTTCCTCACCGCGTGCTTGCGGTTAACCGCGGCGAAAAAGAAGAGATTTTGAGAGTGTCGGTCGAGCCGCCGGCAGACCGCATTCAAGCGTACTTGGAAAAACGAATTTTACAACACAAGCAAACAAGTGCTGAAGATGTGCTGAAAAGCGCAATCGAAGACGGCTATAAGCGCCTCATTCAGCCGTCCATCGAAAGAGAAATCAGAAAAGAATTGACGGAAAAGGCGGAAGATCAAGCGATTCACATTTTTGCCGAGAATCTGCGCAAGCTGCTGCTGCAGCCGCCGATGAAAGGAAAGCTCGTTCTCGGCGTCGACCCGGCATTCCGCACGGGCTGCAAGCTTGCAGTTGTCGATGAGACGGGTAAGATGCTCAAGATCGATGTCATATACCCGCACCCTCCGGTCAATAAAAAAAGCGCGGCCATTGAAAAAGTGAAACGCATCATCGAAGACTTTCAAATTGAGGTCATCGCCATCGGGAACGGAACGGCATCAAGAGAGACGGAACAATTTATCGCCGATCTTTTGAAGGACATCGACAGAAAGGTGTACTATCTGATCGTCAATGAAGCGGGAGCCAGCGTCTACTCGGCATCAGAGCTTGCGAGGGAAGAATTCCCGGATCTGCAGGTTGAAGAACGGAGCGCCGTGTCGATCGCACGCAGACTCCAGGACCCGCTCGCCGAACTCGTCAAAATCGATCCCAAGTCGGTCGGTGTCGGCCAGTACCAGCACGATGTCAGCCAGAAAAAACTAAACGACTCGCTCGGCTTCGTGGTAGAAACCGTCGTCAACCAAGTCGGCGTCAACGTGAATACGGCGTCAGCCGCGCTCTTGCAATATGTAGCCGGACTATCGAAAACAGTCGCGGCCAACATCGTCAAAAAGCGGGATGAAATCGGAAAATTCACGAGCCGGAAAGAGCTGAAAGACATTCCGCGCCTGGGCGCGAAAACGTATGAGCAATGCATCGGCTTTTTAAGGGTGCCTGACGGCGGTGAACCGCTCGACCGCACAGGCATCCACCCTGAGAGCTATAAGGAGACGAGAGAGCTTCTGAAAAAGCTCGGCCTATCAACAGCCGACATCGGTACAAGAGAGCTTCAGGACAAAATCAACGAACTGAATATTTCCGAAGCAGCAGAACAGCTTGGAATCGGGGAAATCACTCTGAAAGACATTTGCGCCCAGCTGACAAGGCCTGAGCGCGATCCGAGGGATGAAGTCCCTAAACCGCTCTTAAAAACCGATGTACTTCAATTGGAGGACTTAAAAGAAGGGATGGAACTGCAGGGGACAGTGCGGAACGTCGTTGACTTCGGGGCATTTGTCGACATCGGCGTGAAACAGGACGGGCTCGTCCACATTTCCAAGCTCAGCCATTCCTTCGTCAAGCATCCACTTGACGTGGTATCGGTCGGGGACATTGTTACCGTATGGGTGGAAGATGTCGATGCTGCAAAAGGAAGGGTATCCTTATCAATGGTGAGGGATCGATAGTCCAGCTTGCCGGAGCTTTGTTTCTCCGGCGGGCTGATCTTTTACACTCCGATTTTTAACAGAATGCGGTGGATGACGCCAGCCACATGAGCCGGCGTCTGAACCATCCCTTCATTGATCCATTCCTCCAAAACGCCGACTACTCCTGAGACGACAAATGATATTTCCATTTCATCGCATGTAACCTCGTTTTCCGATTGCTCTATCATGCTCAATTCTTCAAAAATTTTCCTCTGGAAAAAGTCTTTAAATTTATTGATGGTCAAAATGTTTCCTTTCGGTTTCGTCAATAAAGTGAAAATCGCAGCGTTTTGATAAATATATTCGGTCGTTTTTTCGATGAAGGTGAGCAAATTGTGCGGATCTTCGCTCGGAAAATAATCATCGTAAAATCTCCCCAGCTGATCAAACAATTCATTTTCTATTTGTTCATACAAGTCAAAAATATCTTTATAATGAAGATAAAAGGTTCCGCGTCCTAAATCCGCGCGCCTCGATAAATCAGAAACGGTGATTTTATTGATTTCTTTCTCATGGAGCAGTTTTAAAAAAGCCTCTTTTATCGCTCTTTTCGTCTTGATTGATCTTCTGTCCTCCATCGTTTTGCCCTCCGTTTATAGACAAATTTTCATGTGTTGTTCATTATTGAACAGCTTAATCACGATTGCCGATTGAACATTGCTTTTGCTTCAAATTATAATGAACATGTGTTTATTAATCAATAGCTGTTCATATTTTCGAGGAGGTTTTCAATGATTCAATATCGTCTGGCTTCAGCTGATCACTTGGACGAGGTGGCACAACTGTTTCATGAGTCTTTTGACAACTATCCGTTTATGGATTTGCTTGTAAGACCCGAAAAGAAAAACCCCGAATTCTTTTATGAACTGCATAAAGTCATCACTCAGGCATATATAAATAGGCGGGGGTGCTTTATCGGTGTTGTGAATGGTGAGATCGTCACCGCGGCCCTCTTAAAACATCGGGATGATCCAGACGTTGGAGTGATGGATTATATATCAGCTGGAGGAATAAAGTTGTTTATAAAAGGGGGCCTTTCCGCGGTATGGAATATGGTGAATGTGGCGGAAGAGGCGAAAAGATCGTACAAGGGCATCAAACAGCAGAAATGGTATTTGGAGGCGTTGGGGGTCTCCTGCTTCCATCAGGGCAAAAGTTTCGGCAGCAAGATGATCAATGACTGCCTGGTCCCTTTCATCCGAAGAAACGGAGGCGGGATCCTCGCTTTAATCACCAACACGAATTTAAATCGATCGTTTTACAAAAAGAACGGATTCGATGAATTTAGTGCATTTCCCCTTAAGCGATTCGGCCGTGAAATAGGAAATTGGAGTTTCAAAAGAACAATTTACTAATGTATTAGAAAGCCGATATAAAAAGTACGACGGCTTTCATGTTGATCAGCAAAACACGAATGTTTTGTCTGACGGCAGCAACCAGCCGTCTTTTTTTAATGAAAAACCCGCACAGCTCATAGAGGAGGAATAAAACGTCAATGAGAACGATTATAAAGGCGAGATGGATCATTGCGGCGCTCTGGATTGCAATGGCCGCCGTCTTATTCATCACGGCGCCTGATATGGGGCAATTAACAAAGGAGAAGGGCCAGATCGCGGTCCCTGAAGGCTATCCGTCTTCTTACGCGAACAAGCTTCTCGAACAAATGTCAAAAGACGGGGATACGGACAAATCGGTTGTCGTCGTATTTCAGGACAAACAGCTCCTGCCGAACCGGGAGGCGGCTTTAAAAAAAGCGATCACCATTTTAGAAAAGGATTCCTCCCTTCACGTCTCAGATATTACATCATACTTTGACGCGGAGGAGGATATTCAAAAGCAGCTGTTGTCAAAGGATCGAACGACGCTGCTTGTACCTGTCACATTTGATGCGAACAAAATCAGTGCGGCCGATTTTAAAGCAAAGGTAAATGAAAAGCTCAAACCTTTAAAGCTTGACTACGAGATGACCGGACAGCCGCTCATTGATGATGATGTTATAACAAGTTCACAGGAAGGCCTGAAGAAGACCGAATATATCACGGTCGGTTTTATTTTAATCGTATTGATTCTCGTCTTCCGTTCTGCGGTTGCGCCTTTTGTCCCGCTTTTGGCGGTCGCGCTTTCCTACCTTGTGAGCCAGTCCGTCGTCGCCTATCTTGTCGAATACGCTGATTTTCCGCTGTCCACGTTTACGCAAATTTTCATGGTGGCGATCATGTTCGGAATCGGGACAGATTACTGCATTCTTCTTTTAAGCCGTTTTAAGGAAGAGCTTGCCCACGGGAAAGACAAGATTGAAGCTATCCTGACAACGTATAAAACGGCGGGAAAAACCGTTCTGTTCAGCGGATTCGCCGTTTTGATCGGTTTTACTTGCATCGGCTTCGCCGAATTCCAGCTTTACAAATCTGCGGTCGCAGTAGCGGTTGGTGTCGCAGTCTTGATTTTGGCGCTTTTGACGATCGTGCCGTTTTTCATGGCTGTTTTGGGAAAAGTGCTGTTTTGGCCCGTCAGAGGGAATATCGGGCATCCGCAGTCAAAACTATGGGAAACCGCCGGGCGTTTCGCATTCAGTAAGCCGCTGATCAGTCTGTTGATCGTAGCGGCCGTGGCCGTTCCGCCGATCTTAATGTATAAAGGAACGCTTTCCTACAACAGCCTTGATGAAATCGGAGATCAATACGAATCCGTCAGTGCATTCAACACCATCTCCGACAAGTTCGGGCCTGGGGAATCTTTACCGGTCACGGTCGTCCTCAAAACATCGGATGCGCTCGATACCAATGACGGGCTGATCGCAATTGAAAAAATCAGCCGCGCCATTGAACAGACAAATGGCGTCAGCAAAGTTCGCAGTGCGACCCGTCCGGTCGGAAAAGGACTGAGCGACCTGTATGTCAAAACACAGGCAAACGAACTGAATAAAGGGCTTGAGAGCGGCAATAAAGGTCTGAAAAAGATCAAAGACGGGCTTGCCGAGGCGAGCAAGTCGATCGCGGATCAGAAGCCGCAAATCGAAGCGTCCGGAAAAGGAATCAATCAGCTGATCAAAGGAACCGAATCGATTAAAGCCGGCATCAGCGACGTTGAAGCCAATATGAGAAAGCTGAAGGACGGTACAGACCAAAGCAAAGAAGGCGTCGCCCGGGCGAAAAAAGAAATTCAAGCTGCGAAAAAACAGCTGACGGCGCAGGTCGATCAATTAAATGGACAAATCGAAAACTACAAAGAAATATCGAAAGTCTTGAAAGTAGCATTGTCACAAGCAGAAAGTGCCCAAGGCATAACGGCTGACGTGCAAAAGATGATCGAGCAGACAAATCAAAATTTCAAAAATCTTGAAAGCGAAATTCCCGAAGTGAAGGAGAATCCTTCTTATTTAGCGATCAAAGGCTCTTACACAGAGCTTGCATCGGCAATCAAGCAGGGATCACAGAAAGCGGCCGTTTACACGAAGCAGGCCGCAAACGCGAAAAAGCAGCTTGAAGCAGCAGATGCATTTATCGCAAAAGCGCAGGAAGAGCAAAAAGTGTACACAAGCAAAATCGATGCTCTGATCAACGGCCTCGGCCAAATCGAAAAAGGACTTGAAGAGACATCGAAGGGGCAGGGACAGCTCGCCGATTCGCTGCCTAAGCTCGAATCAGGAGCGGGCGATGTCGCTGAAGGCCAAAAGCAGATGAAGGAAAAAGTCGGAGAATTCGCCGGCCAGCTCGATCAATTAACAAAAGGTTTGAATTCAAGCGTGGACGGCCTCGAAAAAATTTCAAGCGGTCTGATGGGGGCAGGCGACTACCTGGATCAGCTGAAAAACGCATCGGATCAAGAAATGTCCGGCTGGTTTGTCCCTAAAGAAGTCCTGAAAAACAAGCAGTTTCAGCAGGTGTTTAATTCCTATATGTCAGACGACCGCCATATCACGACGATCGATGTGATATTGGAAGGCAATCCGTACGGAAACGGAGCAATTGCTAATGTTAAAGATATTGAAGCGTCCGTAAAACGGGCTCTTCCCGATACGCATTTGAACGATGCATCATTTGGCGTCGGCGGCGTTTCCAGCATCAATGCCGATCTGAAGCAGCTGTCAGACCAGGATTTCAGCAACACGGTGATCTATATGATGATCGGAATTTTCCTGATCCTCGTCCTGCTGTTCCGTTCTATTGTCATGCCGGTGTATTTGGTCGGATCGTTGATCTTGACGTACTTTGCGTCCATCGGTATAACCGAGTTTATTTTCACGGCGTTTTTCGGCTATCCCGGCCTCAACTGGGCGGTGCCTTTCTTTGGATTCGTGATTTTAATGGCGCTTGGTGTGGACTATTCGATCTTCCTGATGGAACGCTTTAACGAATATCGGGGAACGGATATTAAAACGGCGATGATGGAATCGATGAAAAATATGGGGTCCGTTATTATTTCAGCTGCTGTCATTTTGGCGGGAACCTTCGCGGCAATGCTGCCGTCCGGCGTTTTATCGCTTCTGCAAATCGCCACCCTAATATTGACGGGTCTCTTGCTGTATGCATTCGTCATGCTGCCGCTGTTCGTCCCTGTGATGGTTCGGATCTTCGGCTCAGCCAACTGGTTTCCGTTCAAAAGAAAAGAATAAACGGCTCGTCCATCCGCAGAAGAATCATTCGCCCATGCTCCCCGAAATCGGGCGGTCAGCTCCATTTGGGGAGTAACGGGCGCCATTGTGTGAGATGATAAAAGGACCGGTGAAGATGATGAGGAAACAGAAGAAATTCCGTTCGGGCTCCGATGAACACTGTCTATCAGCAGTGTTTTTTTCTGTAAAAATACCAGCACTGATTCAGCAATTTAATCTGGTAATGATCTTTTTCATAAAAAGCTCTCTGCATCTGGCTTTTGAGCCAATTCGGCATTGCTCATCCCTCCTCAGGCTCTTATCATAAGAGTATGGGTGTTGTGTATTAGTTTATGCCGCCCGGAATTTGTCCTGTTCAATGTTTTTAAAAATGAGGTGGACCGAAGCAATGGACGAACAACAACTGCAGCAGCTGACAGAACAGCTTTCGCTCACATATTTTAAAAAACCGTTCCGGCACCGCGCTTACTTCAACAGCCGCCTGAAAACGACCGGAGGCAGGTATTTGCTGAATTCCCACAATATTGAACTGAATAAAAAATACCTGACAGAGCACGGGCAAAATGAGCTTGAAGGCATCATCAAGCATGAATTGTGCCATTACCACCTCCATCTTGAAGGAAAAGGCTACAAGCACCGCGACAAAGATTTTAGAACGCTATTAAAGGAAGTCGGTGCGCCGCGATTCTGCACGCCGCTCGCAGGAGAGAAAAAGCCGCAAAGAAAAGTGCGCACATACAAGTGCGAAGCATGCGGACAAACGTTTCTCCGAAAGCGGAAAATGGATACAAGCCGTTACGTTTGCGGCAAGTGCGGAGGGAAAATAAAAGAAATCATAAAAAAGGGTTGACTGATCAGGCTTGTCTATGATAAATTATAAAAGCCGTCGCAAGACGAGCCACAAAGACAAATTGTTCTTCTTGACACATTTTGTCGACATATTTATAATAAAATGAGTCTGATCATTCCACAGTAGCTCAGTGGTAGAGCTATCGGCTGTTAACCGATCGGTCGCAGGTTCGAATCCTGCCTGTGGAGCCAATGGAGAAGTACTCAAGTGGCTGAAGAGGCGCCCCTGCTAAGGGTGTAGGTCGCGTAAGCGGCGCGAGGGTTCAAATCCCTCCTTCTCCGCCATTAGGAAAATATGATGCTGACTTCATATGGCCCGTTGGTCAAGTGGTTAAGACACCGCCCTTTCACGGCGGTAACACGGGTTCGAATCCCGTACGGGTCATTTCTCATATGTTGGGCTATAGCCAAGCGGTAAGGCAACGGACTTTGACTCCGTCATGCGTTGGTTCGAATCCAGCTAGCCCAGCCATTATATTTGAGCCATTAGCTCAGTTGGTAGAGCATCTGACTTTTAATCAGAGGGTCGAAGGTTCGAGTCCTTCATGGCTCACCATTGTTTTTTCACGCGGGTGTGGCGGAATTGGCAGACGCGCTAGACTTAGGATCTAGTGTCTTTACGGCGTGGGGGTTCGAGTCCCTTCACCCGCACTTTAAAAACAACATATCATGCGGTCGTGGCGGAATGGCAGACGCGCTAGGTTGAGGGCCTAGTGGGTGAATAACCCGTGGAGGTTCAAGTCCTCTCGGCCGCATCATAGGAATACCAAGGGTTTAAGCGCCCTTGGTATTTTTTATATTCATCTAGTTTTTTGTCTCCTGTGCCCACACCGTGCCCACTTACTTAAAATAAGTCGTCTAACTTGTCCGTCATTTCTTTCTGTTTATTGGGATATAGGTGTCCGTATACATCTATTGTTGTTTTTACAGAATATTTAATTTTACGACTGAAAATGTCCTTTGATGATGGAGTGTCTTTATATTGAAAAATATAGGACTCATCTGAATGAAGAATATTGAGTTTTTTAAATAAATCCTCTTGTTTCTCTCTCCAATAGTCTAGGAGAGAGAAAAGTTTTCTATTAATTCTTATGCGTCGAATAGAATTTTTTGTTTTGGGTAACGTCACTATAAACTCTTTGTTTAAATATGTTGCAGATTTGCGAACATCTATTTCCATTAATATTCGGTCTATGTCTTTCCATTGGAGGGCTGACATTTCACCGCACCTCATTCCGGTGAAAAAGGCTAGTGCATAAAATGTTTTAAAAATGACTTGATCGTCAGGAATTAAGTTGATGAATTTTTTTAATTCCTCCGGTCTCCAAAATTTCATCTTTTTTCGATCAAGAGGGAGTTTTTTGATTTTGCTGCATGGATTGTTTTGAATAAATTTTTCATTTTGGGCTGTCTCGAATATTTTATTTAAAGTGGATATGATATTATTTACGGATTTATTGCTCAGTTTCTTATCGAGTAAGTGATTTCTAAAATCGATGATATGGGTGTGCGAGATCTTTTGTAGATCAGCATTTTTGAAATATTCTCGAATGTGTTTATTTATTGTGTATTGCTGAATTTAGTAATAATTTGGCTTGCTGTCGACCTTGCAGTTTTTTAAATGCTGATAAAACTCTCTGTTCCTAAAGCTGTAGCATTATAATGAAATTTTGAAAATCCAAAACAAAGATTATGTTGCATTTATTGATGCTGAGGAAGGAACATGTCACTTTAAAGACAGGATTTTTTTTTGATTCAATAAAACCTATTTATCTTGAGCAGAATGGAAACACCATCCACGCAATACTTGATTACTTAAAGTAAAATTAGCTGTTGATTTTCATACCATATATTGATATATTTGGAATGAAAATAATTAACTAGGAGATCAAATATGGCGAAAAAGTTTATTAAAACTATTGTCTCACTTTTGGTCTTTGTGTTGGTTATGGGTGTTCTAAGTCCATTATCTCAAGCAATTGAAGAGGGGAAAGAGGATGAAAGCATTGATTTCAACTCAACTCTCAATACATTGAATGAGATTTTTCCAAAAAACATTGATGGAATATCATCAATTTCAACAATCAATAAAAAGGACATTCAAAGTTTGGATAATGAAGAGTTTGAAAAAGAGTTTGATTTTTTAATAGAAGACCCAGTATTTCAGCAGTTAGAACAGGTGCTTGCCGAACAAGAGGTTAAGGACGCTGAAATAAAGCCGATGTGGGTGCCAATTGTTGCTACAGCTTTAAGGGTCTTAATTAGCAAAGTTGGCAGGTCTGGAATGAAAAAAGGTTGGGCAATCGCGAGACCATATGTTGAAAAAGCTTTAAAGGCGCCGAGTAAATACAAGATTGATGGCCCCGGTGGTGGTGGCAGAATTATTCAAGTTCGTTTAAAATCTACCGGAAAACCAATTTTCAGATTAGATTATTATCCAGTTAAGACGGGAGGCCCCTATAAACTTCATTACCATGTGCCGCCTAACATGAAAAAACATCATATCATTTTCTAAAGGGAGGGTTTCCTAATGAATTATGATGAAACGCAACATCTACATATTAGTTACGATAAAAATGGATTAGATCTTGAAGCAGTAGGATTAAAGAGACTAGATGTTGATGTTTGGGACGTGTATTTTAACTTTCAGGATCATGCAATTGATGAGCCGCCTTTGAAGTTTTCAAAAATCGATCCATTCGGTTGTAAGATATTCTCGATAACAAGTAAAGATTTAAGTGAAGATGAAGCTACTCAATACTTCGAACTTTGGATTAAACATGAGTTAAATAAAGCTCTCTAATTTAAGCTCCCTTGCTACGAGGGAGCTTTATTGTACGCTAAGAAAGAATAAGCACAGCATAGCAATATATATGTATCTTGAGCAGAAGGGAAGAGGTAGCGGTTATTCTTTATTCAATGCCTCAACAAAACGCCACCCGTACAATTCTTTTCTCATTTCAAGGTCATCAGTACCATCACCACCTTGGCTTAAAAGAATCAATTCAGCAGAAAACCACTCTTCAAGAACCTCTTCAAATATTTCACAATAGTTTTTCAAGGGCTTTTCACCTATTCTTTGGTGTATTAATTCTTGTTCATGAAAAAAAAAGGGGGGATTTATTCTATGCAGGATGCGCTCTATTTGCTTGATGAAGCAGAACAGGCCATGATAAAGCTTTAACTTCTGAAGATTTGCAACATACCTTAGCCTTTAAAATTAAAAAATCTTTAGCTGCTTTAAACATGGATAGACCTTGTTAAATAAAGAGGGAATAGAGAACCACTTTGGTAAGTTAGTACTCCATTTTTACTCCATAATTAATAAAAAACAATCAAATTTTGTGTAATCAACGATGTAATGAAAATAAGCCTTCATAAGCAGTGATAAGCTTCCACTTTATTGAGGGCCTAGTGGGTGAATAACCCGTGGAGGTTCAAGTCCTCTCGGCCGCATCATAGGAATACCAAGAGTTTTGACACCCTTGGTATTTTTTGTTTTGTTGTTGTATTTTTACTTTAATGAAAAATAGGCTCAATAAATACATATTCATCAGATTCAGACTTTACTTGTTTCATAGAGTGGAACTTACTTCGTTCTGCATGTGGCATGAATTCCATAAACCCAGCTGCAGTTCTATCGGGATGGGGTAGAAAATTTTATATCCGTTTTGGTGTGCCGGTAATAACGACTTCGGTGTAATGATAATTGATCACTTTCAGCCAATAATGAGAACGTGTATTAATTTCATCAGGCGAGTCAGCTTTCTTGAGCACGATTCCCTCTGAAATTTTTTCTTTGACCACGGCAAAGTAAGCTAGTCCGTTTCCTTGAATTCCTTCGATAGGATGATTCAGTTCAAGTGAATTCAGAACTGTCTTACGCCACAGTGAGCGGCTTGTTGGCGATTGACCGACTGTCTTTGTAGAAACATCGAAAACACAGTAAACAATCTGATGAGCTGACTTTTTGGACATGAAACGTTCCATTACAGCTTCAAAGTCAGGAGCACCACCTGGGGCAGCTACAATGACTTCACAATCTCTCATGTATATCTCCTTTATACGAAATGGTATAAATGGTTATGAATTACAAATATTACACCGTCAGATTTATGATTCTGCGAAAAGAGGATAAGGCTATAGTTTTACAAGAACACTTATAATGTGATTTTTTAGGTCTTTGTAATTAAATTACATTTATTTATGATATTCACTCATGAATTCATGGTATTATATTGAAGGGAACGATCAAAAGCTTTGGCATTAGTAATTATTAATGTTTTTAATCTATACGAGTGCCACCTCATGTCAAAGTCAGAATAATTTTTATAGGAGATAACATATGTTTAAGTTTAAAAAGAATTTTTTAGTTGGATTAACGGCAGCTTTAATGAGTATTAGCTTGTTTTCGGCAACCGCCTCTGCAGCTAGTACAGACTACTGGCAAAATTGGACCGATGGGGGCGGAACAGTAAACGCGGTCAATGGGTCTGGCGGGAATTACAGTGTTAATTGGTCTAATACCGGAAATTTCGTTGTTGGTAAAGGTTGGACTAAAGGTTCGCCATCTAGAACAATAAATTATAATGCCGGAGTTTGGGCGCCGAATGGCAATGGATATTTGGCTTTATATGGTTGGACGAGATCACCGCTCATAGAATATTATGTAGTGGATTCATGGGGTACTTATAGACCTACTGGAACGTATAAGGGTACTGTATACAGTGATGGGGGTACATATGACATATATACAACTAAACGTTATAACGCACCTTCCATTGAGGGCCAACATTCTACTTTTACGCAATATTGGAGTGTTCGCCGGTCTAAGAGACCAACTGGAAACAACGCTAAAATCACTTTCAGCAATCATGTTAAAGCATGGAAGAGTCATGGAATGAATCTGGGGAGTATTTGGTCTTACCAAGTCTTAGCGACAGAGGGATATCAAAGTAGTGGAAGTTCTAACGTAACAGTGTGGTAACAGATCATCTTTAATCAGGGGTAGCGGCTGTTGATCGTTCCTTGAGACATTTTATAATCATTGTTAATGTGAGTGACTAAGAAGCGCCGGTCTTTTAGTTGGGATTCCAATGTATTCCTCGGAGTGGGGAAAACGATTGTTTAGGCCTTGATAGGAAAACACTGGATTAAAGGGAAAGCAAGGTTATAGAATTTGAACCAGTATAAATTTTAAAGCAGGCATATGCCTGCTTTATTTTAATGCGCTATTAATGATTTTTGCATGTATTCTATCTGATTTGTACCCTGCAAGTATTTCCTCAGTTGCTTCATTCGTAAAGTGAGGAATTCCTTTTATTTCGGCTAATTTTTCTCTAAAATTTTCAACCGAAGAGCAAATTGATAAATACAAAGAACGAGCAAGAAGTACAGAATACGATCATTGGAAGGATTGAATTATATTTAGACTTTTCTGTTGTGAAGGCACGAGCTTTTACAACAAATATAAAAGGGTTCAATCGAGGATTCCGTCAAATAAAAATAACTCCAGGATAGCGGTCGAGGGTTCTAATTAACGAAAAAAAAAAGACAATAGTGAAATCTCTTTTTTGTCATCAATCTCATGGATAGACCATGTTAAAAAAGCAAAAAATCTTAATAACCACTTTGGTAAACTTCGGAATTCGTTTGAAAAGCTTACTCCATAATTCTTAAAAAACAATGAAGTTTTATGTAATTGGTGTAAAGAGATACAATGAAAACAAGCTTTCATAAATCGTGATAAGCTTCCACTTTATCGAGGGCATAGTGCAACCCCGTGAGGGTCAAGTCCTCTCGGCCGCATACCAATAATACCGAGGGTTTAATTACCTTTAGTATTATTTTTTTGCAGAAAATACGGCAATAAATGTACCGTGTGGTGAAGTATGCAAGTATATTTGGCACTAAAAAAGTGCTGACCTCTGCACAAAACCGTTGTGCGAGTCTGCACTTTTATTCTGCAAGATACACTGCCGGTTATCATCGATTATGGGGAGTTGTTTAATCCGTTCTTAGGTGTGCTGATATTTGGTTTTTAGAAGCTTTTTTTAAGTGGCTAAAACCAACAAATTTTTTGCTTTCTTCATCCCACAGGCGGAACTTTAATGATTTAAGACTTGTTGCCAGTGTAATGGTCGGAACGTTTTGCAATGGTTTAATGTTGTTATGCACTTCTTCAAGCTTATAATTTGGGACTCTCGGGCTTAAATGATGAACATGATGGAAACCGATATTGCCTGTTAGCCATTGCATCACTTTTGGAAGCTTATAAAAAGAGCTTCCTTCAACTGCTGCTTTTACATATTCCCAATGCTCATCTTCTTCAAAATAAGAATCCTCAAACGTATGTTGAATATAAAACATCCAAATTCCGAGAGATCCCGATATCATAAAAATTGGCGCCTGAACCAGCAGGAAGTTTTGCCAGCCAATAGCCCAGCATAAAAGTGCTGTCAAAGCGACGATTCCCAGGTTCGTTACATACGTATTCATCCGTTCTTTGCGTTTTGCCCCTTTACGATTAAAACGATTGGTAATTCCGAAGACGTAAATCGGCCCAATCATAAACATAACAAACGGATTTCTGTACAAACGGTACATTATTTTTGTCTTAGTTGAGGCTTCCTTATATTCTTCAACGGTCAGTACCCAAATATCGCCTGTACCGCGTTTGTCCAAATTGCTGCTTGTCGCATGGTGGACAGAATGGTCGCGTCCCCAGTGATCAAAAGGATGCAAAGTCAGAATTCCTGTAATTGTTCCAAGGATTCGATTCGCCATTTTGTTTTTAAAAAAGGAGTAGTGGCAGCAATCATGAAAGATGATGAAGGTTCTCACTAAAAAACCTGCCGCAACGATAGAAATCGCTAATGTAAGGAAATAAGAAATCGACAAGCTCTTATATGCCAAACACCATAACAGGAAAAATGGTACCAATGTGTTAATGATTTGAGAAATACTTTTTTGTAAATCGGACTTTTCATAAGGTGTAACCAGTTTTCTCAAAGTCTTTAGGTTTTGGTCATTCATTTTTTTAAGTTTCCCCTTCCCTGATGAGTTTCTAAGTGTACGTTTTATTGCCTTTGAAGTCCCAGTGTCATACATCATCTAAGTATCGTTCTTAGCCCTCTTTATTGGAAACTCGAAACTGATTTGCAGAGTTGGCCGGGATACAAAAGGCGTATGAAAATTATACCCGGCTCTTTATCGGGCAAAACTCTCTCCCTGCTTCCCTATGGAATTGTTCTTTTTAGACCGTGAACATTGATTGTTGAGGAACAGACATCATGAACAAGAAACAGCAGAGCTTTTTAAAGAAAATCAATTCTAGCAAAGAAAAAGGTTTGAAGACACTCGCGATTCATTTTCACGGTGTTTTCAAACCTATTAGACATGTATACATTTGATGCAGAATAATTGACGCCTACCGCTTCCGCACTGCTATCCACACGTTTAAGAAAAAATGCCATGAACAAAACGATAATATGATTTGCAATTATTTCCGTTTCCTGTTATGATAAAGGAGAATTATTTTTGTTCGGTGTAAAGGATAGTATGAATATTGACTTTTCGTCTTGATGATACTTTGGGCAAGGATAGTAATACAATGTGCGGTAACGCACTAGGAGGCAACAAAAATGGAACAAGGTACAGTTAAATGGTTTAATGCAGAAAAAGGTTTTGGATTTATCGAACGTGAAAATGGAGACGATGTATTCGTACACTTTTCTGCAATCCAAAGTGACGGATTCAAATCATTAGACGAAGGTCAAAAAGTAACATTTGACGTTGAGCAAGGTCCTCGCGGAGCTCAAGCTGCTAACGTTCAAAAAACTGCTTAATCTTCAATCGTTTATACAAACAGGCTCTTTATATAGGGCCTGTTTTTTTATGTTCTCTGTATAATGCTTAATAAAAAACCCTACTCAACGTTCGAGTAGGGAGGTGGTAAAAGGTAATAGAAAAAGATTTAACGCTTCAAAGGTTGTTTACAGTATAACATAATCGATTGACAAAATGCGGAATTTATATAAATTTTTTATTTTTCTTTTCAATTACAACTACTACTTTTTCTTTCTTTTGGTTACATCTCCTTCATGCAAAGTTCAACAGTATTTTTCCATTCAAACCCGGCTGTTCATAATGCTTCAACGCATCATAGAAATCTTCAAAATCATATACTTTTTCTGGAGCATTGATGACCATTCTTCCGCTCTCAACGAGCTTAATCACCTGCGAGAAGCGATTGCGGTATTCAGAAACGGAATGTCTCTCGTTCCAGAGTCTTAAGGCGAATAATTGTGGTGACACATGGTATACATTGTGTAACTTTCGCCAATCGTTTGGTATACCTGACAACAGACCATAACTGACAAACGTTCCTTCAGGTTTTAACATCCTCGCCAGCAGTTCGCCGCTTTCTCCTCCAACAGAGTCAATTGCATGGTCAACACCGATGTCGCAAGCATCAGAAATCTGTTCATATATAGAACCGTTGGAAGCGTCGATGACTCGCCATGCCCCAAGTTTTTGAAGTTTTTCTATCTTGCGGCTGTTTCTTGTAATGACAATTAAACGGAATCCCAGTATAGTAGAAATTTGCGCAAACAAACCTGCAATAGATGTACCTCCGCCATTCATTAACACAATTTCATTCGGCTGAACACGCAATGATTCCGTACAAATTAGCCAGGCTGTTAATGGATTAATATACAGTTGACTGGCGTCGTTATCACTTATTGATGGAGGCAGCTCTATTGCATAATCAGCTTTGGTGGTTACATATTGTTGCCAAGTTCCCTCTCCTCTTACAGGGAGGACCCTTTTTCCAATCAATGATGGTGATACATCTTTACCCTGATCTATGACAATTCCCACACCATCATATCCTGCAACAGCCGGCAGCTTAATTCTATGAGAATAGGCCCCTCTAATTGGAAGCAAATCTGATGGATTAATTGGACTGGCAATCATTTTGACAAGAATTTCATTTGGCTGAAGAGGAAGCTTTTCTCCGGTATATAGCTGTAATTTTTGAAGCGGATCACCAAATTCCTTATATATTAATGAAACATTATTCATGATTTGTTATTGGCTCCTTAGTTTAATACTTCTATAAATAAACTTGCACTCTTTTGAGATTATGTCAATATTGTCTTTGTTTTAACATATTGATGGGGGTTATAAATTGAGGTTTAAATTCATGAAATAAATTTGAATGGATATCAGAATGCTTTACTATTAAAAAATCTAATAAAAGTCCAAAAGGCTGAAAAAGAGATGAAAAACGCAGACCAAATGGTTTGCGCTTTTCGTGTTTTATGGTGTGTAGCATTGATATTTTAACTGCAATAATTTGATAAAAGGCTGGATCTGAGGACACATCTGAAGATAATTCTAATGATGTGCATAGTATTTGTTCAAGTGAATTAGATGAAAGTGGGATGACGCCTGATGAATTTGAACAGCGATTTAACAAAGAGGCAAAGAATTAGGCGAAAACACTAAATCAATAAACCTTGAATATAGTGATGGAGAAAATTTAAATAATTTATCTTAATAATAAATTGATTTTGGTAGATGGATTTAATAAGGACACAGGCGATAGCCTTAAAAGTTATCTTCAGGTTGTTGGGATTATAATGAAAGTATTTAATCCCTATATGACAACCAACGAAATAATAAGTATGATATACAATAAATTGGATTTGAGTAATGTAATAAACAACCATGAAGTTAAATCATATAAAGTTGAATCAGAAGTTTATAATAGTTTAAGATATTCTTTTAATTATTCTAGTGGGAAACTAGGATTATTGTTTACGAGGTTAATTTCAGAAGATTGAATGTACAGAAAATAGCAGGCGTTCAGCCTGCTATATTAGTTACTTTAATACCTTTTTAATCATCTTATCCATTATGCCATCGGCTTGATAACCTTTTAGGATATCTTCAACTTTGTCCATCGGAACGCTGTCTGTTGGGAGATCTTGAATCTCTGCTAATTTTGATCTTACTTCCTCTTTTGTTGGAGCTTTGTTTTGAATATGATGATCAATTAAGTATTTTTCAAGTTTATTGGACTCTTCCGCAGATAGTCCGTACTTCAAGATGACAAAGTCTTTTGTAGTAAAATCTGGGGCAAGATGTTCGTAAAGAGACACTATCGCATTTTTCATGTGCATTAAATTCGCAGTAAATTCTTCTTTTTCTTTATCGGTCATGCTATGTCCGCCCTTAAGATTTTAAATTATTGTCACGATCAGATTTTTTAAGGGAAATGCATTCTAACAAAAGAAAAAATAAAGTTAATCCTAAAGATAATTTAAAGTTGTTGCTACTCCCAATAGAACACAAGATACCCACTATATAAATAAATAAAAATCTAAATATAGCAGCAAATATAAACTTGAAAAAGTTATCTCCTAAAAGGTGCCTTCCAACAGCCACAAATATATTATCAAAAGTAAAAGAATAAACAACCATACACACACTCATAATAACAATCTGTTTAAATCCTATTTCTAAATTAAAAAAGCTTACAAGCACATTTGCCGATCCTGTTGCAAATAAGATTATCCCCATTATAACTGCAGTAGGGATTAGTGATAAAACCAAAGCCCCTATTGCTGTAGATAATAAAAATTTTTCATCTGTGTTTTTTTCTTCAGCTTCTTTCTTTTCTCCTCTGTACATAAAAATAAAAAAGACGATAAGAAAGAAAAGATAAATTGATAACGTCATAATAAGTAGATTCATGGTGCATCTCCCCTTACAATAATTAAAACAAAAGAGTGAGGCTTATGACCTTCACTCTTTTGTTTTAATGTATAGTTGTTATAGCAAAAAGAATACAACAACCTTCGCAATTAGCTGTGCATCAGCTAATGGAATTCCAGCTTTCACTAATGCCACAGTAACGGCTGTTTCTCCGAAATTTGTAAGTTCATCTATAACGTCAGCCGCTTTATGTCCCCACTTAGAACAAGCATCACCAGCTTTTTGAGCCCATTTATATGGAATTTTTTTAATAAGGGTTCCTAAAGCAGGACCACCAACCCTAAGTGCTTTTACTATTATTTGTTTAGCAAAAGGAATACCTTGCGTATGTACTTTAGAATTTGCAGTTACAGGAGTATCAAACTTAGATTGGATTTTAGTAACACCGCTATTCATATTTGAAGCTAAAGGAGCCTGTATGTTATTCTGCTGAACTACAGGAACTTTCTTACTTTCTGCTGCACTTGCATAACCGGGAGAAACAACAGATACAACCAGCACAGCTAATGAAAACACCATGATAAATGAAATAAATTTTCTCATCATTTCCTTCCTCCTCCTTTTATAACCATTTATTTAATATATTTTAAACTATACTAAATATTTATAAAATAATCAATATATTTCCTAAGAAAATTTTGGTTATAAAAGAGGGGGGAATTTGACTATGGGCTACCAAAACATATCGTCCAACTGTCTTGTGATTATTTTACGAGATATAGCATTTTTCAAAAAGAACCTAAAGTCTCATTAGGGATAATCAATTCATCCCGTGGAAAGATTCAATAAAATTGTCATTTTATACGAAAATATTTATTTATGAAAAAGGAGGAACAAAATGGGGAATTTCTCAACTAAACTTTTAAAGGCTTGGCTCGCAATCCCCAGATGGTTCAGAGTGTTTACGCTAAGTGCTATCACGATATATATTTTATGGTCATTTTTCATTAATGGAATAAAAAAAATATTTAAATTAGATACCTCTACCTTAGTTATAAGCTTAATAGCATCCGGAATCATATTGATAATTTTCAATAAAAGTTCTGTGAAAAAGTAGGGAGTGGCATTAAAAACATTTCTTATCGTAATATACGAGCGTCTGTAAAGCGGCCTAATACTTTTCCAGCAAACGGCATAAAAAAATGAAGAACAAGCCCTCCTAAACAAACGGTTAAAAAAGTTCCGATGCCAATCGGTCCTTTGAAGATGACGGCCGCTGTCAAGAAGACGAGGTAAATGATGGTTCTCGAAACAAATATGTTGGTTCTCGTTAATTCTTTTATGATGAATGTGAATCGGTCAATTGGCATCGGAGCAAAATTTGTGTATAAGTATGTCGCGGTTCCTAAACCTGTAACAACCAAGCCGATTCCAAAACAAATCACTTTGCTCCACCATTGTTCTGGTGTGATAAAAAAGTGCAGGAAAAAAAGCCACATATCAATGCCGATCCCCGTTATAAACGCCGTTAGCATCCCTGAAACTTCCGGTCTTTGGCTTTTTAAAAAAGAATTGCAGCCTATGAATAGCAAAGCAATGATGACTTCCCAACTTCCCACAGTAAGCCCCACATGTATGGACAGTCCCACCAAAAGTGCGTCAAAAGGCGAAGCGCCAAGATCTGATTGAATCGTAAAAGCAATCCCAAGGGTTAAGATTAAAATTCCTAATACATAAAAAACATATTTCACTTAACTCGCCCTCTTTATTTTTATTGCAAATACAACAAAATTTCGGTATATTTAATGTACGCCATTTATGTTGTATTTGCAACAAAAACATGTTCGAAAGGAGTTTATGATGAAGGATATTCTTCGTGAAATTGGGATGATTGCCCGGGCTTTGGATTCTATAAGCAATATCGAATTTAAAGAACATGACATGACAAAAGGGCAATATTTGTACCTTGTCCGAATATGCGAAAACCCGGGAATCATTCAGGAGAAGTTAGCTGAAATGATTAAAGTGGACCGGACCACCGCAGCCCGCGCTATAAAAAAACTTGAAATGAAAGGCTTTATTGAAAGGAGAGATGATGAATATAACAAAAAAATAAAAAAACTCTTTCCGACGGAAAAGGGGAATGAGGTATTTCCTTTTATAAAAAGAGAAAATGATCATTCGAATCGTGTGGCATTAGAGGGGTTTTCCGAGGGGGAAGCGGAGACCATCTTCAATCTTCTTCAAAGAGTAAGAAAAAATGTAGAAAAAGACTGGGAGTTCGTGAAAAAGGGGAACAAGAGAAATTATTGACGGCATAAAGGAGCGGCAGATTGAAATGACAGTAAATATAAAAAGATGCACCCTTGAAGACTTACAAAAGCTTCAAGAAATTGGTTGTGAAACTTTTAATGAGACATTTAAGCATCAGAACTCGCCGGAAAATATGAAGGCCTATTTGGAAAAGGCGTTTCACTTAACACAATTAGAAAAAGAACTATCCAACAAAGCTTCGCAATTCTTTTTTGTCTATTGTAACAATGAAATTGCTGGATATTTAAAGGTCAATACTGATGAGGCCCAAACTGAAAAAATGGGTGATGAATCACTTGAAATTGAGAGAATTTATATCAAGAACGAGTTTCAAAAACATGGGCTTGGCAAATATCTGTTCAATAAAGCTATGGAAATTGCGAAGGAACTGAATAAAAAGAAAATCTGGCTGGGCGTATGGGAAAAAAACGAAAACGCAATTGTTTTTTATAAGAAAATGGGGTTTGTTCAAACCGGTGCTCACTCTTTTTATATGGGATATGAAGAACAAACGGACTTGATCATGACCAAAACACTCCTATAACTTTTTTGAAAGGAGGATGACGATGTATATTCCAAAATATTTTAAAGTCGAAAATGTTGATGAAATTTTGGATTTTGTCCAAAAAAACTCTTTTGGCACGATTGTTACGACAGAACAAGAGAAGCCAATCGCTACGCATTTGCCTTTGGGATTCAATAAAAAAGGTGATGATTACTATATCACCGGCCATGTCTCTTTTGGAAATCCGCAGTGGAGAACTTTTGAAACCTGTCAAGATGTGCTTGTTATGTTTCAGGGGCCGCACGCATACATTTCTTCTTCCTGGTATGGGCATGAGGATGTTCCAACATGGAATTATCAAGCCGTCCATATATACGGTCAAGCAAGCATTCTAGAGAGAGATGAATTAATAGAAGAATTAACAATTATGATGGGAAAATACGAAAAACACCGAGAAAATCCAATTTTATGGGATAACCTTTCTCCTCAACTTTTAAAAAGACAACTGAAAGCGATTGTCGGGTTTAAGATTAAGGTGGAAGACATTCAGGCTGCATATAAATTAAGTCAAAACCGAAATGATACAGACTACATGAACATCATTGATCAATTGCAAAATGAAGGAGATCCCCATGCGGAGCAATTGGCGGCAGTGATGAAAATGAGGCTGGAAAATTAAATATAAATCCACCTTCAACCCCATGCAGGAGTTAAAGGTCGGAATCAGAGCCGTCATTTATGCAGCATCTTAAAGATCGAGCGGGAAATGAAAAGGCAGGCCGAATGGTTAGGCCGAATCATCTTTGTCGAAGACTTAATGGGGTCGTAGCCCGCGAAAGTTCAAGTCTCTCGGCCGCATCATAGGAATACCAAGGGTTATGACCCCTTGGTATTTATTTATGGAGGGTTTCGACTCCATTATTTTGTTGTTGTCCCGTTTTATGAAATTATTGATTTAAAATAGGGATTTCACTAAGCAACTTCTTCAAATGAATAGAGTCCCACGGCAAATGTTCGGTTATACCTAATCCAACTACATCCGTTTCGGAAGAGAGTTCTTTCAGAAGATGAAGCAGGTGCGGCATTTGCATTGTTCCCTCAGGAGAAAAAGTTACAGGTGCTTCAGGATTGGCGAATAATAAAGAACGAAATGCCTTCGGATCAAGCACGTCTAAATCAAGGTGTATGGCCAGATACTTGATGTTGCTTTCTTTTATCCATTCTTTTATAGATTCGGTACTGGTCATTAACTTTTTAGTTCCGGCTGTTCTAATCCCAAGTCTTTTAATCACATCAGTGTCTGGTTCTGTGAAAGCTATACCTTGTCTTTGAAGTTCTTTTGATATCACTTTTGTTTCTTCTTCTGTGGGAGCTGCTAATCCCGCGATAAAGACATTTTCAGGTTTAAGGGGAATGTTCACATGTTTTGCGAACTCTTCATCTCCTTCTCCCAAAAGATTTCCGAGCGGTAATGTATGACCGTTATCATATCCGGCATATCTAACTAAATCGCTGTGAGCATCAATCCAAATTAAACCTAAGTCCCCGCCGTATCGTTCGTTTAAATAAGCAAATGGTGCTTGTTCGACTAAGCAGTCACCGCCAAACATGACAATGCGATCCGGCTTATGGGCATGAATGATATGCTGAGCAGCCTCCAATTGTTCCAGCAGTTGTTTTCTCCCGTTTATTCCGTTTTCGTTTTCAAGCGGAGTTCCATCATAAGTTTGAACCGGAACATGAATAATGGGCTGATCATTTTCAGGAGCCAGCCAAGCAAGCAGTTCCGCTCCAAAAGAGTAGTTGGGATTGTTTCCCCCTTGCCATTGCGGCATCAACAGACGTATCGTTTTTTTAGCCATGTTATCGTCTCCTTTACTTCAAATTACGGTTAGTATAAAATGAACGCAAACAAAAAAACAGTACGCACTTTATTGATAGGTACTATCCGAAAGGGAAGTGTTAATATGAGTATGGCTGAATATAAAGGCAAAGTTAAAAATATTCAAGATACACCTTTTGGCTACACATTGTCCGTGATCGGCGGCAAATGGAAAATGGTTATTATTTATCTCCTCGCGGAAAATCAACCGGTTCGCTTTAATGAGCTGAAAAGACAAATAGGGGCTATTACTTATAAAACATTGAGTTCACAACTTAAAGAATTGGAAGCGGATGGTCTGGTGAAGCGGAAAGAATACCCTCAAGTTCCCCCAAAGGTCGAGTACAGTCTCACTGGTAAAGCGGAATCACTATTGCCGGTTTTAGAGGGGTTATGTGAATGGGGGGTGAAAAACCAATAAAGTTAAGGATTCATTCATCTTGGAGAGAGAAGAATCAAATGCTTCGTTCTATTGCCGACAATCCTTTTGCCTGGCCGGGAATGTCCATAAACATTAGGGCCTTTATTTGTTATTCACCAGTTGCGAAACGGGGTGCTTGCAAAATAGCTCCAACCACTGGCACATGAATGTTCCAAGTCTAAAAGGGTTACCTTAATCCAATGTAATGATCGGTATTTGCAGCAGCCGCTTAAAAAACGTGATTGAACTTTTGAACCTAGAAAAACTGTTATGGTATATTTAAATATAACGTAAAATTTGAAATGAGGAATGGCATGAATAAAATCGAAAAACATAAGAAATTTAAAGCGAAAATGATTTTCAAAGTTATAATGGTCATGATCGGAGGAATCATAGCGGCCTATGGATTGGAAACAGTGCTGATTCCTAACAATGTATCTGATGGCGGAGTGACAGGACTCAGCATTGTTGGTTCACAACTATTTGACTTGCCGCTTGGTATACTTATCGCAGCTTTAAACATCCCGTTTGTCTGGCTGGGATATAAGCAAATCGGGAAAAGCTTTGCGTTATTATCGATTATCGGAATCGCATCACTTGCAGCAGGTACAAGTTTTATGCACCACACTCCGGCTATAATCGAAGGGGACACTTTGTTAGTCACTGTTGTCGGAGGGATCATCCTTGGTTTTGGAATGGGGCTGGCGCTGCGTAATGGCGGAGCATTGGACGGAATTGATATGCTTGCTGTGCTGTTATCGCGCAAATTGCCATTTGGAACGAGCGATCTCATTCTATTCTTTAACCTTTTTGTGTTTATTTTTGTTTCCGCTGTATTTGGCTTGCAAGGGGCATTGCTATCAGTCATCGCCTACTATATTGCGTCCAAAGTCATTCATGTTGTCGAGGAAGGATTAAGCGGTTCTAAAACCTTTCAAATTATTACAACAGAACCTGAGTTGATGGTGGAGACAATTCGCGATCAATTGGGCCGAAGTGCTACATATAAAGAAGCTTACGGTGGTTTTTCCCACGAAAAGTTTAAAGAAATTACATGTGTCATCAATCGCTTAGAAGACACCAAATTAAAGGAAATCATTAATGAAGTTGATAAAAATGCTTTTGTCACTGTATATGACGTAGCTGAAGTCAAAGGCAGTAATTTTAGAAAACCTAATATTCATTAATTAGGGATTTCCTAAGAAAAAACATACCAAAGCTTGTTGGTATGTTTTTTTATATCATGTCGGTTTCCGAACATGACCATCAAGCTAACATCCACAACATTTGGAGTTTAACCTTTTTTACAAGAAAACGGTTTATATGTTCGTTTAAAACCTCGCTACATTTAAAAAACACCACTATCGCCGAAATAAAAGAGCGGTTTTTTCGAAGCTCTAAAAATGCAGATGATGTACAGATGAATCGACCACAAATTGGACAAAACGTGTTAGTTGAAGGAAATGACTTCTGCGGTTATACATCCAGTAAAGTCGTTGCGTTGGGTCAAATTTATAATAACTAGAATCAACTGGTAAGTAAGACTTAAAATGTGCTAACACTTTTGGTTACTGTAGGAGTTGTTGTCGATCCAACAACTAAGGCATCTCTGGCAGCGATCATGCAATGGAATATGAGAAACCGCAAAAATAATCCTCACTTTGATGGAACCAATCTATATGAAAGAGGAGGATACTGGATACCTCCTCTTTCATTACTTTATTTTATTCACCTTTAACTTTTTCTTTTTTATTTGAATAACACAAGATTGCTGTATTTTAGTCTGGACAAATTTCTAGTAGATCAAAAAACAATGCATTCTCTACTGTTACTTGTGATCCAAAAAACGTGACATCTTTTTTAAAATCCAGCCCGCATACAACCTCGTTCATCTCCGAATAGGATAATTCAATGAACTCTTTCTTTGAAAAATATTCTTTTACACAATCTTCAAATTCTTGTTGTTTAGTGTTATAAGGTTGAGTATCAAAACCCTCAAGAGTTGGGACAGTTCTATTCACATCTCTGTTTTCAACTTGAAATTCGTGCTGAAGATAAAATAAAGGTGCAAGCTTAGATAGCATTAAAATGGTACTATAAGTAACTTCAAATTCCCCTTTTGTGTAGTCTTCATACTCAAATATTAATTTTGACGACGGCCATATTTCACCAAAATTTACGTCTGTGATTATCATATTATTATTCTCGGAAAATTTTTTTATTGCTTCTGGTATTACAAACTGCTCGCGGCATTTAGTAAGATAATCTGATTCGTTATTGTTTCTGTAGTATTTATCTATAGTTTCGTTAACTAGATCGTTCATTTTAATTTTCACTTCCTTAGTTCATTTTTAAATCATGACGTCCCGATTTGTCAGCTGGTTTAGTTTCGTTTAAGTTAAAGTCCACTTCTCCTTGATGTTTCCCTCTTTTATTAACAACTTCAAATCTACCATGTTGGGTGTCCACTGCATAGTATTTGCCTGTTTTCGAATCCAAATACACATCTCTTTGATTAATTTTAGTTAATTTTGAATTCTTTTTCCAATTTCTTTGCATAGCAAAATCAGCAGCAATCGCTCTAACCAATGGATTTTTTTTCATTCAAATTCATTTTAGCTATCTTTTTTTCAAATAATCCAATACTATCCTAATTTATATAAAATCACCAAGAAATTATACAGGTATATAAACTGATATTCAAGAAAAATAAACCATTTAAACTTTAAATGTATAATAAAGTTCTTTTTCTCTCCTTTATTTCTACATAAAAAACCCATCTCACAAAGAAATTAATTGATCTAAATTTCATATTTAATTCTTTTTTCAAATAGACTAATCAGCAAGGACTTTTTTAGAGAAATCTAGGATTACTGTGTCTTATTCCAAGGAATCCCCCTACTCATCCTCATTTGACTGATAGCTTTCTCTACCTAAGACTAATGATAAAAAAGATCAATTAAGAATACTGTTTAAGTAAACTTAATTGATCTTATAATACGATGTAACCTCCCTGGGCCGCTAAACTTTTAAGGAGGTCTATGTATATAAACCTTTGGGGCTAACTTTTGTCGAGCTCGCTTTTGTACATGTTTTTAGGATAACAATTTGCTCAAGCTTGATCAGCATGTGCAAGGACCATGTAAATAAAAGATATACGGTTCCTACTCATTTTTTAAGAGTACTTTTTTACCGGTCTTTGCCGACTTCCGAATGGCGTCTAACAACCGGTGCAGTTTGACAGCGTCATGAAAGTTTGGGATTTGATTTTTATGTTCAAATATATCTTCCGCTAAAATAGTATAAGCAGTTTCAACATAGCCTCTTGCACCATGATCCTTTACTGGGGAAATTTTTACTTCTTCAGAATAAACATCTTCAGCATTTAATAAATTATGAGGATGTGTAATCTTTTTGACTTTGAGATTGCCAAATTGTACGTGTCCTGAGGAATGATGCTGTGTTAAACGCAAAACACCTTTTTCCCCTCTAATCTCTAATTGAAAAGCTGGATAAACTCCGCCCTGAATATGGACAGAGGCTGAAGCGCCATTAACGAGCGTCCCCTGGATTAAAATTTGGTCAGCTGTGTTTTTTGGTATTTTCATCCCTGTTTCTTGTATAACGGCTTCTGTATAATGACTGTTCATTGCAGCTGATAATTCTTTAAAATCACCCAGGATATAACAAAGAACATCAAGCGAGTGACCACCGTTGATTGTAAGAAGGTTCGCCCCATTTTCTCTTTTTAAAAGGTAACTGCTTTTTTCATCTGTTATTCCTCCCTTTCCTTGTGTTGCTACCTGCATCGTGCAGGAGATGACCTTGCCGATCTCCCCCTGTTTGATTACCCGCTTTAAATAATTGACTTCTGGAGATTGCCTTCCTTGTAACCCAATCGCATGATGAATGTTCGCGTCATCTGCCAATTTTGCCAGTTTTTCAGCCTGCACAGTATCTATGCCTAAAGGCCATTCACAATATATATGTTTATTTTCTTCTATGGCTGCAAGCGAAGCTTCATAATGGAAAGGAACCTTTATACTGACGACTACCAAATCAACATCTTTTGATTGTGCTAATTCCTTATAATCTGTAAAAGCAGAGGCAGCCTTAAGCATCATAGCGCTTTTTTTTGCGGTTTCCATTTTTGATGTTCCAATCGCCGTTATTTCATAAAAAGGATTTTCCTTCAATACCGGAATATGTGTTTGACTAGCCCATTGATTATTCAAAGATCCGCCTATAATCCCTGCTTTTATCACGTTGTTCTTCATTAGCTATCCCTCCAAAACTCTTTAAACCGAGTATAATTAAAATTAGAGATCATTTTAAATGTTAAGTAATGATGGTTATATCACTTTTTTTGATGGGGGTTGAAATATGAATGGATATTGAAAACATGAAAGCTTTTGTTTCAGTGGCGGAATTAAAAAGCATATCTGCTGCTGCAATTAAATTGAATCACCTTCAATCCAATATGACTGCGAAAATAAAAAAAATCGAAACTCATTATCATCAACAACTGTTTATCAGAAATTCAAAAGGAGTCAAACTAACGAAAGAGGGAGAAAAATTATATCATCAATACAAGAAAATCTTGTTCGTTTGGGAAGAAACCGAAAACATCATGAAAAAACACGATGAAAAACTCCGTATTGGCACGATGATATCTGTTGGTGGAACTCAATTCTCAAGTGCTTTAAATAAGCTTTATCATACATATCCTGATTTATCGGTAACATTAAAAACAGGTTCAACAGAATATATTGAAAATCAAGTTCTCCTTGGAAAAATCGATGTTGCTTATACGATTGGATCGCTAAACAATAAAAAGATAAGTTATCAAAAAGTGGGATATGAAGAATTGGTGATCATAGGCCAAGGTATAGATCAATATACGAGATTTGATGATTATATAAACGGAAAAAACGTACTTGTATTATCAGATAAGTGCTTGTATCTAACATTATTATGTCATATTTTTGAAGATTCGAACATCCAACAGGGGGAAATCATTGAAGTGGGCGATCCAGAATCCTTAGTGCAATTTGCATTGATGGGTATGGGAATTTCCTTAGTATCAAAGCGCATAGCAGATCGCTACAATATCCATCATTATTTAGAAGTTCCATCACCTTATAGATACGTCGATTTATATTTCATTACAAGACTAAATCATAAATTTACACCTATAGAGAAACAGTTTATTGAATTAAATAACTCCCTGAGCGACATCATTGAAGGAATGTAAGGTTGATAAAAAAGTTATGCTCTCTTAAAACCAATACAAAAAGGTGTACCCTTGTGCGTGAAAGATATATCAATGAACGGGATTCATTTCTTTTGGGAACTTGGTTAGGTAATATCCCTGATCTAAATTAGAGATGACTCATTTTGAAGCTTTAAGTGCTAAGCCTTTACAAGAAACATAACGCGCTTTCATTCAAGTGCCTTCAACAAAGCTATATTATACACATTTTCAATTGGCATGACGTAACAGACCACTTCAGAACAGGGAACTTTGGCATCGATTTTTTCCACACTTATTAAGAAATTGGAGAAGGGCGGCTTCTAAGCCCTTTGCCGCCCTAAAATCCGAATATCCTTTATTGTTTTTAGCAAGTTTCTTTTGAGAAATAGGAGTTTAAAACATCATAAACAATCGGCAAAGAAGTAAATCCGTCAGTTTCTAAAAAGTGCCCCCCGTGTTGAACTTCGTAAAGCTTAGCGTCAATTTGTTGCGCCAGATCTTTGCTCCATGCAAATGGCACAATTTGATCGTCTCTAGAGGCAATGACAGCACGATGCTTAGCTGACTCAATGATGTTTTGAAAATCAAACGATTCCTCGGTAAATTCATCTAACATCTTTAAATCGGGCAGTGACTTGGCAAAGCCGGAAACGAGCAAGATTCCGCCAAGTGGTTGACGCAATTGCGTTTGTTCCAAAAACCTCAAAACGGCGGCGCACCCCAGGCTGTGTGCAACCAGATAAGTATGTTTATTTAATGTGTGCTTATTTAAAGAGAGCGTATCAAGCCAATCTTTAAGCCTTGGCTGGTGAGGATTAGGCATGTCTAAAATTTCTGCGTGTATTCCGTCTGCAAGCAGACGTTTTTTCAGCCAAGGAAACCAGTGGTTGGTTGAGGAGGCTCTGTAGCCATGAATGATATAAATTTGTTTTGTCATCCTGTTCTCCTTACAAATAATTTTTATTCAGTATAAAATCCCTCCCGTTGGGAAACAAGTACGCACTTTTTAGTAAGTATTTTTTACTCATAAGGCAAACCTTCTCTTTGTCCCCATCTGCACATTTCATCTATGAGAGGGTATAAAGACAGTCCTCTGTCTGATAACGAATACTCCACTCTGAGGGGATTTTGAGAAATCTCCACCCGGTGAATCAGACCGTCAGTTTGCAACTCCTTCAGCTGGGAACTTAACATTTTATGGGTGATTAACGGCATAGCCCGTTTGAGCTCCCCGTATCTCATCGTTTTTTCACACGCCAGCTCATAGAGGATTCTCATTTTCCATTTACCACCTATAAGAGATAAGGTGTATTCAAATGGAGCTTGTTTGCTGCGGCATAAGGTATTCATGGTAATCAAACCTCCTTTTTTAAGATCATAACAAAAATCAATATTGAGCCTGGCTTCAACATGAATAGCAAAAGATTCACTTGTTTTCCTTATTTTGTTGAGGAGATGTGATATGATACAAAAAAAGGGAGCGGATTTCTTCTGAAAAAGGGCGGGAATACTTTTGCGCGAATTTGCACCTCAAGTTTTTCAAACGATAGGGATTATTGGTTTTATTTTAGCTTTTGTCCAGATTCCAATCGGCTGGTTTATCGGATTTTTCTTTTCCGGTTTGTTCTTCATGATGTTGAAATCAAACAATGAAAAATCGGGAACCTTCAATGTGATGGCTGGAGCCGCGTGTTTCTTGTATTCATTTCATTGTTTGTTTACGCAAGTGTTGTGACTGAATATAAAACAAAAATAAAAGCAGGCTGATGTCTGCTTTTATTTTTGTTATCTGTCTAGCCGGCATCCCCACAAACGAAAAGCTGCTGACGTTCTTATGCGTTTTCACCGCTAAGAATCGCAACCGGGCGCGCCCAGCCGGCAGACGCTTTTTCAACTTTTACCGGAAAAGCCATGACGTAAAATCCAGTGGAAGGCAATTGATCAAGGTTGGCGAGCTTTTCAATTTGGCAGTAAGGAATGGTGCTGCCTGAATAATGACCTTCCCAAATAATGGATGGGTCTTTTTCCTGTTCAAAGCGCTTGGCGGTCATGCTGAATGGAGCGTCCCAGCTCCAGGCGTCAGTTCCGACAAGGCGTACGCCGCGCTCCGTTAAAAATAGAGTGGCTTCACGCCCCATCCCGCAGCCGCTGTGCAGGTAATCGTTTTGTCCGTATTTGGCGCCAGCCGACGTATTCACAAGAACAATGTCGCCGGGCGCGAGTTTATGATTGATGCGGTGAAGCTCCTGTTCGATTTCTTCAGGGGTAACGATATGCCCGTCTTTCAAATGTCTGAAATCCAGCTTAACGCCAGGGCCATGAAACCAGTCAAGCGGCACTTCATCAATCGTCATCATCCGCTTGCCGTCGTCTGTAACAGAACGGTAATGATATGGAGCGTCGATATGCGTTCCGGCATGCGTAGACATCTTCACTTTTTCCAGCGACCAGCCTTCTCCCCCGGGAAGATCTTGCGAGGAAAGGCCGGGAAAGCTCTGGACCATTTGTTTAGCTCCTTGCTTATGATCCGCATATTCGATTTCAGGGACAAACCCCGGCGGATCAGACGGTATATCACCTCTTAACGATACCGACAAATCTACAATTTGATTGATTTTCATCTGTTTTCCCCTTTCTGCCTAGGCGGCTGACCATTGAAATTGTAGGCGATCAAGCTGTTATCTTTTTTATTTTACATGATGAGCCATACAAAAAGCCTGCAGAACATTCTGCAGGCGATTCGCATTTTTCTACACTTGCTGTGACTTAGGTTTCCTCAGCTTGTAAATCGCGATCAGCATGATAAACCAAACCGGCGTGACAAATAAGGCAACGCGGGTGTCCTGCGCCAGTGCAAGGACGATGAGGATAAACGTAAGAAAACCGAGAACCACATAATTTGAAAACGGGTAAAGCGGCATCTTGAATTTGTTTGTTTTCGCTAAATCCGGTCTTGTTTTGCGGTATTTCAAATGGCAAATGACGGTGATTCCCCAAATAAAGATGAAGCATATCGTCGAGATGCTTGTAATCAGCGTAAACACTTGTTCAGGCATGATATAGTTCAGCATGATGCCAATCAGAATCACGACCGCTGAGAAAAACAACGCATTGCTCGGCACTTTGCGGGAGGTCAGTTTGGTCATAGCGCCGGGCGCATTATGTTCTTTCGCAAGCGAGTATATCATCCGGCTCGTGCTGAAGACTGCGCTGTTGCTTGCCGAAGCCGCCGATGTCAGCACCACAAAATTGATGATGCTTGCAGCCGCAATGATGCCGACCGCTGCAAAGACTTGGACGAACGGGCTCTCATTAGGGTTGATGGCATTCCACGGATAGATGCTCATGATCACAAGGAGCGCACCGATATAAAACAGCAAAACACGGACGGGGATATTGTTGATCGCTTTAGGAATGACCTTTTCCGGATCTTTCGTTTCCCCCGCTGTCAGTCCCACAAGTTCGATGCCTACAAACGCAAAGACAACCATCTGGAATGAAAGGAGAAAACCGTGCAGTCCATTTGGAAACATGCCGCCGTGGTTCCAAAGGTTGTGAAAGGCGGCAGCGCCCGAATGGGTGGAAAATCTTTTGAAGATCATGAAAAGGCCGATCACGATCAGCGCCAATATCGCAATGACTTTGATTAATGCGAACCAGAACTCCAATTCTCCAAAAAGCTTGACGGTCGCCAGGTTCATGATTAGCAAAATGAGCAGGGCGATCAATCCGGGCAGCCATTGCGGTACATCAGGCAGCCAGTGTTGGGTATAAAGCCCGACCGCGGTTAAATCGGCCATCGCGAGCGAAATCCAGCAAAACCAGTATGTCCAACCCGTTATGAATGCCGCCATGTCGCCTAAGTAGTCCCCTGAACAAAGTCGACAAACGAATGGTATTCCAAATTGGATAAAAGCAGTTCTCCAAGAGAACGCATAATGAAAAAACAAATGATTCCCGTAATCAGATAAGCAAATAAAATCGACGGTCCTGCAAAATGGATTGATTTCCCCGAACCAAGAAACAGCCCCGTTCAGATGGCGATGAGCTGGATATGCCTGTTTTTCAGGCCTCTCGATAATTTTTGTTCGTGTATATCGTTGTCAGTTACATCTTCTGTCACTTTATGTATGCCTCCATTTTTATTTTTTAGGCCCGATCCCCGCATGTTTTAAAATCTATAATAACATTAAAATTTGAAGTAACAGATAAGATTCGCCTGATGCGTTTGTAAAGAGGTGGTTTGCGTGGAAGTAGACTGATCCTTCTTTTTGTAACCAGATCTTTATAGAATGGTCGTTGTTCATTAATCATATTTGGTTCGGAATAAGAAGCGGGAATGAATCCGTCCGTAAGTATTGTCATACCCGCTGCAAAATACATATCCGTCTGTTTGGACAGCGTGCTGAGGCAACTCCTTGAAATTGTTGAAGCCATTGTCATCGGCTCGCGATTTCAGCAGAGACATCATTCAACAGTATGCCGCAAAAGATGACAGAATTATTCCGGCTTTCCAGAAAAACGGGAGGCCCGAGCCAAGCAACAAATCGTACTTGGCCTGTTTTTAATGGGGAAGGTTTTGTCATTGAGGGCTTGATATGCCAAGCTGCTGCGCACGTCCGCTTTCGTGATACAATATAGGTATTTCAGAGAGCATGATGTATTAGGAGGAACGAAAGCTGAACAAAAGGAAATCTCAACGCAGTCAATCGGTTTTTTCGGCAATGCTGATCGTAATCGCGGTGTATGTTCTGTATACCTTGTTTGAAAATTTAATTCTTGATCCGCAATCAACATCTTTTCTCAGCCATAAATCTCACCTGAGGGACTCCTTTCATCTCCCGGTCTGGCTGAAGGTGATGTATGTTCACGTTGTTGCCGCTTGTTTGGCGATGGCTTCGGGCGCTGTCAACTTCTCCAGCGCCTTGTTGACCAAAAGCCGCAAGATTCACCGTTTTAACGGCTGGCTCTACGTCGTTTGCGTGCTGATTGTGACGCTGTCGTCAGGCTATATGGCACCGCATTCTACCGGTGGGAAGGCCGTCAGCATAGCCTTTAACATGGTGAATATGTATTGGCCTGCCGCCACGGTTATTTCCGTCATCAAAGCCCGGCGTAATCAGTTTATCAAGCACCGGAATTGGATGATTCGCAGCTATCTATTCTGTTTTACCAATATGTTCATTCACTTGATCACTTTCGTGTGCCATAAAGGACTCGGCCTGATATATGACATCAGCTACACGATAGGCGTTTTCGGAGCGATTGTGCTTTGCATCGCGTTGGCCGAATGGATCATTCGGTTCGCCTTTAAAAAGCCGGCGCAAATTTTTTATACAAATCACAGGGGCTTTTAAGCCCCTGTGGATTCCATATAGCTCAAGGAGGCGAGTATTCTCATTTGAATACGGGAAAGGAGTGTGAAGCAGTTTTGCTTTTGCTTGGCTGTTTGATTCAGCTCATAGAGTAATAGAAAAAGTGATCTGGCTCACAGTTTTCATCACGCACCTCCTGTAAAGTAAATGATAGTTTTTTGCCGGCGAAAATAAAGAAAAACAGGGGATGTGTCAACCGATGAAAAGAACTGATCTGCCTCTAGTGTATTCGTGCTCCGGATGTTCCTCGGCCGCGCAAACGGCCAATATGATTGCCATTAAAATGGATCGGGAGAAAACGGCCGAAATGTCGTGCATTGCCGGAGTCGGCGGCGATGTGAAACCGCTTGTCAAAACAGCAAAATCCGGGCGGGATATCATTGCGATTGACGGCTGTCCTTTATGCTGTGTCAAGAGCTGTTTAGCTAAGCATGATGTTCAGCCGAAGCATCATTTTGTATTATCGGATTTTAACGTGCCGAAGAAAAAAGGAGCAGATCCCGACCCTGTCCTTTATATGAATGCGTATGAACAAATTTTGCAGCTCTTAAAATGCTAAGCCTTTTGGGAATGTTTATTTAGGGTGCTGTTTAGAGCATCAGTGAACGGATGCATTTGAATTGAAAAATCGAATGTCGATTACAGGCCATACGCTTTCTGCGAACGGCGGATTGATTTAAAATACCGAGGGTTTCATCCCTTGGTATTTTTGTTGTTACATCTTCTAAAAACCATGTCCAGCTTTTCGGCAAATTCCTCCGGGTATAAAACGCATCCCACATGATTGCCTGGAAAATCGACTACTTTCGTTTTCAAATGATCAGCCAATGCTTTTGCATACCTGTACGGGAGACAGCCTGGCGAATCAATGCCGCCGGCAGGAACGACTGTAACCGGTGAAGCTTTAAGCCTGCCGATGTCGGGTGAATATTCTCTTAAACCCGGCACCTCGGACAGGATAAAATAGTCAATGTTGGCCATGAGCTGCTCCGTCCGGGTTTTTGGACGGTCCGGCTGAGCTGTGGACGTAATGCCCATCGCTTTCGCGAATGCTTCTAAAGCCTGTAATCCGCTTCGTTTGTATTGTTTTTCAAGGTTCTCCAAGCTCTCGAACCCTTTGGTGCGGTCACTGCCGGCCAACAATTGCGGAATCGGAGGCTCGTGTGCGACCAACATGCGGATTTGTGCAGGATGGCGGATGGCAAGATCAAGGCCGATGACCGCGCCGGAGCTGCAGCCGAATACATGGGCCGGTTCATCCGTCAGAGCGGCCAGCAGCCGGCTCGCATCATCGCTGTGTGCGGAAACCTGGTAATTTTCATTCGGATCTTCCAGCCTGCTGCGGGAATGCCCGCGGCGGTCGTATGTGATAACCGTGTAACGGTCGGATAGGCGGTCTGTAATCGGGTATGATTCTGCATCGCCGTTGCCCCCGTGAATCATAAGCAAGATAGGCCCCGAGCCGCGCACTTCGTAGTAGAGCTTTGCTCCGGGTACTTCCAATACACCGTGTTTCATGACAATATTCTCCTCTCGTTGCATGATCACTTTTACATTACATGACGGAGAAAGCATAGAAAATGCAGAAATCAGCTAATAAACAAGCTCGCCATATTAAAAAGCACCGATCACAAGGATCCGTGCTCCAGTTTATTTTGTGTAAACGATTTTTTTAATCGTTTCGATGGAAAGATGATGTTCCGCTGCTAAGTGCTCAATCGTTTCGCCATTTTTAAAGGCCCTTTTTATCGCGGTGTTGCGATCATCGATCAGCTTTCTTGCTCCTGAACGTGCACCCCATTTTTTGTGGGCGGATTCAGTCTTGGGAATGTAGATCGTTTCCCCTTGAACATACTTTTGAATTTCCGATAGCAGCTTTTCAGGTAGAACAGCGGCAGCCTTTACGTATGCCATGTTTGCCAGCTCCTTATTCCTTTGATTGTAAAATAAGGGGCAAAGCCAATTACCAGAAAAGCTTACTTCAGGCGATTTTATTTGTCCTCCCTATGCAAAGTATCGCCTTTTCCGATAACAGGCTTTGCATGAGACGCTGCATGATCCGGCATTCTGATGCTTGCCATGTGATCACCTCCTTCGAATTTGCTATTCATTATAAATGAAATCGAGATTGGCGGCACTTGATGATAAAATATTTTTAAAAAGAATGACCAGTCCGCAAACTATTTTTCACGCTCCCGCGTCTATCCTAATGTAACAGCCGTATATACGTATATTCAAAAAAGGAGTTCTTTATTGCAATGAAGAAACAAGCAGCCAGAGCGTCTCTTGTCGCTTGCATAACAGACCGGAAAGAAGACTTTTACCGGCTGGCGTACAGCTATGTGAAAAATCAAGAAGACGCCTTAGATATTGTCCAGGAATCAATCAAAAAAGCGCTCGATTCCGTCGATTCTGTTCGCAATCCGGATACGATTAAAAGCTGGTTTTACAAAATTTTGGTGCGGACGGCAATCGATTTTTTGCGCAAACGGAAAAAACTAAAGGTTATGGATGATCAAACGATCGAATTTTTAAGCAAGGGCAAGGAAGATATCTACCGGGATACAGACCTTCATGAGGCGCTTGACGAGTTGCCGCATCCCTACCACACCATTATTGTTCTGCGATTTTTTGAGGATCTCAAACTGGAAGAGATTGCGGAAATCACAGGCGAAAATTTGAATACGGTCAAAACGCGCCTTTACAGAGGATTGAAGCTTATGCGCATCCAATTGACGAAGGAGGATCTTTCTTAATGGAAAAGAAATTGGAACAGCTGAGAAAAGCATATCAAAACGTCCCCATTCCGAAGGAACTGGATCAGGTTGTCGAAACTGCGCTTCAGCATAAACCGAAGAAGAAGAGAAGGCTGGTGGTATGGCCTGCATCAACGCTTGTCGCGGCGGCTGTACTATTGGCTGCCGTCGTGAATATCAATCCCGGAGCAGCCCAGGCCATGTCGCGTTTACCCGTCATCGGCAAGGTCGTTAAGGCCATCACATTCACCGAGATCAAACAGAAAGATGGAGAATCGAGTATTGACGTGAAAACACCGGCTCTGTCCGGCTTGAATAACCGGGAGCTTGAAAATGGCATTAACGAGAAATATGTAAAGGAAAGCCGTCAGCTTTACCGGGAATTCATGAAGGAGACGTCCCGGAATAAAAAAGGGCATCTCAGCATCTACAGCGATTATGAGACAGTCACGGATACGAAGGATTTGATTTCGATTCGGCGAAGCGTCGAAAGAACGGAAGCGTCCAGCTATACCGAACGGCGCTATATCACCATTGACAAAAAGAATGAAATTCTGCTTACCTTGAAGAGTTTGTTTAAAGACGACCGGTATATTACGGCCATCAGCGAAAACATTAAAGAACAAATGAAACAGCAAATGAAAGATGATCCTGATAAAATATATTGGATCAATGACGAGGAAGTCGAGCCATTCAAACGAATCAAGGCCGACCAAAATTTTTATATTACAGAGAATCATAAACTCGTGATTTCATTTGACGATTATGAAGTCGCACCCGGATATATGGGCGCGGTAGAGTTTGAAATTCCGACTAAGGCGATTTCGAGCCTGCTGATCGGCGACCGCTACATCCGCTAGTCAAAAAATCCATGATTCGCTGAAATCATGGATTTTTTACTTTTTACAACTTTGTAACACCATATTCAGCTTGAAACTTTTATACTAGAGAGACGGCATCATTCAGGGTAGATAAAAATGACGATTTTTTGAAACAAAAAACGGTCCTGACTTCGTCTATAATATCGGAGCCGTAAAAGGCGCGAAACATAAAGAAGAACCGTACGTACATATCATTGGAGGAATACCATGCGAGATCAGACACAACAACACCGTTACATACCGGGGTTAGACGGGCTTCGGGCTTTTGCCGTTTTGGCGGTTATCGCTTACCACCTCAACATGAGCTGGGCCGACGGAGGCTTTATTGGCGTTGATATCTTTTTTGTTTTATCAGGATATTTGATTACATCGATTATCCTGCCGGCGTATGGAAATGACATTTCCCTCACATTCAGAGATTTTTGGGTGCGCCGGATACGGCGGCTGCTTCCAGCGGCGACGCTCATGATTTTCGCAACCGTCATATGGGTCGCTTTGTTTAACAGAGAGCTGATGCATACCGTGCGGGGAGATGCGATCTCCTCTCTTTTATATGTCAGCAATTGGTGGTTTATCTTTCACGACCTCTCATATTTTGATAGTTTCGGATCGCCGTCTCCTTTAAAAAACTTGTGGTCACTGGCGATTGAAGAACAGTTTTATTTCATCTGGCCGATCATTTTGCTGTTGGGCATCTACATATTTAAAAAGCGGGAGAGGCTGGCTGCGGCGGTTGTGCTGTGTGCGCTTTGTTCAGCCGTATGGATGAGCATCTTGTACGTCCCTGGCGGCGATCCGAGCCGCGTATATTACGGGACTGATACGCGCGCCTTCGAGCTGTTGATCGGATGCGCATTAGCCCTTGTGTGGCCGATGAAAAGACTATCTGGGAACAGGCTCCCAAGCAGCCTGAAGCACGCGTTGCACGGAACTGAGCTTGCCGCTTTCGCGCTGCTTATGATGAGCATTTATTTTGTCGATGAATTCAGCCCGTTTCTCTATCATGGCGGAATGCTTCTGATCAGCATAATCGCAGCGATTTTGATTGCATGCGTCAGTCATCCGAGCAGCTTCTTGGGCTTTGTCCTTTCCGTGAAGCCGCTGCGCTGGATCGGGAAAAGGTCGTACGGCATTTATCTTTGGCACTATCCCGTCATCGTGCTGAGCACACCTGTTCAAGAGATTGGAAATCCGGTGTTCTGGCATGTTGCGATTAAGGTCGCTGTTACGTTTATTCTGGCGGAACTTTCGTATCGCTTTATCGAGAAGCCAATCCGACAAGACGGTTTTAAACCGTTTGTCAGCCGGGTTTTTCTGGATAAGATCACGGAATGGAAAACCGCTTCCGTTCCCAGCAAAATATCAATCGGACTGATGTTTGCCGCACTCCTCATTTTTGCAGGAGGCCTGTCGGGATTGGCCGACGAAAAGAAACAGCCGCAACAGGCCTATTCCAAATCTTATGAGGAAACAAGCGCCTCAGCGGATCAGCCGGCTGACAAAAGTGAAGAACGGAAGGATGATAAGAAAGCACAAGCTGAAAGCGGGAAAGATGATGAAACTAAAAGCCGGCAGAAAGCCGGCGGGGATGAATCGTCAAATACAAAAGATGAGCAGTCTGCGGAAAAAGAGCCTGATCATATCGAGAAAGAAGTATTGGCTGTCGGGGATTCGGTCATGCTTGACATTGCTTCCAGCCTGCGTAAGAAAATTCCGGGAATCACAATCGACGGTCAGGTTGGAAGGCAAGTGAGGGAAGCGCTTCAATTGACATCAACCTACGCTTCCTTTAATCATTCGGACAAAGCCGTCGTGATTGAACTGGGAACAAACGGCTATTTTACGGACAGTCAGATGGACGCTTTGCTTGATGCGTTCTCAAACGCTGATGTCTATCTCGTGAACACGCGCGTCCCCCGTCAGTGGGAGAGCAAGGTGAATGAATCGCTTCGGAAGCAAGCGGACAACCGTCAAAATGTGACATTGGTCGATTGGCATACTGAAGCTCTGAAACATCCCGAATATTTCACCGCTGACGGCGTACATCTGATGCCGAAAGGGACCGAAGCTTTGGCATCGCTTATCGTCAAAGCGATGAAATAATGCTTAAACATAAAAAGAGGCTGTTATTTCTTGAATTTCGTGATAAATCTAATCAAATAAGGTGTTTTTAAAGTTTCTTTTACTAGTTTGTTATGATGTTTTGTAAAATTTTTTATTTGTTTTCTTCTATGGGGAACCATTAACAAAGGTAATCTATCTTTGCGAAACCATCCGATTTTTGCTGTTTCTGGCCCTTGTTTAATGGGTTCCCCACCTAGTAATTTTCCTGAATAGATGTACTGTATGTCATGATATTGCGGTTGATCGTACTCTCCTATTTTGCACATAATAGAAATACGGTAGCCTGTTTCTTCTTCCATTTCCCTCATGGCGCATGTTTCCGGCTGCTCGTGCTTTTCCATTCTGCCTCCTGGCAAGTCCCAGACAGGATAATCTTTTCTTTTAACCAGAAGTATTTTTCCTTTGCTATTTTCCACAATTGTAAAGCAACCTACAGTGTTTACTGCATTCAAGTTAAGATAACTCCTTCCTGTGTTTCACTTCAATTATAAATCATCTGACCGATTCGATCTCCGATCTTAACCGGTCATGAGCAATCCTCTTTCACAGCCAAAAAAATATGTTACAATATACAAATGTTTTGCGATCCTCCAGTTTATTTCATGATGAAACAATATATTTTACTAGCTTGAAAGAAAGGTTTGATACTATGCTCCATAATCCAACAGGAAAGGAACGCCTTGCATTGGCTTTTCTGCTCGGCATGCTTGCGATACTGGGCCCGCTGAATATCGATATGTATTTGCCAAGCTTTCCCGAAATTGCCGATGATTTATCAGCTGGAGCCTCGCTCGTACAGCTAAGCTTAACAGCGTGTTTGATCGGGCTTACGTTTGGTCAGCTCGTTATTGGGCCGGTCAGTGATGCACAAGGAAGACGGAAGCCCTTATTAATATCCATCTTTTTATTTGCGTTGTCTTCTTTGTTTTGCGCGCTTTCCCCGAACATTATTATGCTGGTCATTGGTCGTTTTTTACAGGGTTTTACCGCTTCGGCGGGAATTGTGCTGTCGCGCGCCATTGTACGGGACGTGTTTACAGGCAGAGAGCTTTCTAAATTTTTCTCGCTTTTAATGGTGATCACCGCGGTTGCGCCAATGGTCGCACCAATGACGGGGGGAGCCATCTTGCTTTTGCCGTTCGCTACTTGGCATACGATTTTTTATACTCTGTCATTGATCGGATTGTTCCTAGTGCTCGTTATCTCAATGAAATTGACTGAAACATTGCCGCCTGAAAAACGGATTCCAAGCTCAATCGGTTCGTCTCTCAAAACGATGGGAAGCTTGTTGAAGGACCGGTCTTTCATCGGCTATGCGCTGACTGTCGGTTTCATTCACGGAGGCAGCTTTGCATACGTGTCCGGAACCCCTTTTGTATATCAGGACATCTATGGGGTTTCTCCTCAAGTGTTCAGCGTGCTGTTCGGCATTAACGGCCTCGCCATTATTTCGGGAAGCTTTATCATCGGGCGTTTCGGGGGAATCATTCATGAGAGGAAGCTCTTGCGGATCGCGGTTATTACCGCTGTCATCGCGACATCCGTTCTCCTGACGATGACGATTTTGAAAGGACCGCTTGCAGCGATTGTCATTTCCATCTTTATCTACATGATAACCATCGGAATGACGTTGACAAGCACATTTACGCTGGCGATGGAAAACCAGGGACACCGTGCGGGCAGTGCAAGCGCGATGCTCGGCATGCTTCCGCTTCTGCTCGGTTCGATCGTTTCGCCTCTCGTTGGAATGAATGAAACAACGGCCGTTCCAATGGGTGCGATCATGTTTATTACAGCTGTGATCGGATCTTTCACTTTTTTTGCCTTAACACGGGAAAGGCAGGGGGAGCGGTAAAGATAAGGACGGAATCACTTGATTCCGTCCTTTTGTTGTTATAGAGAAGCCCGGAGAATGGCGAGTACGTCATCTTTGTTTAGTTTTTGGAAATTGGCGAAGCCGCCGTGCTCGATTTCTTTAGCGGCGATGTCTGCGATCAGATCGAGCTTTTCTTCGCCGATGCCGTAGTCGGCAAGGCGGGAAGGAGCGCCAAGGCTTGTCCAGAACGCGGACAGCTTATCGATTCCTTCAAGCGCGATGTCTTTATCGGTTTTGCCTTCTGTGTCAATGTCAAACATGTTCAGCATAAGGGCTTTGAAGCGGCTGACATTCGTATCAAGCGTATATCTCATCCAGTTCGGGAACAAGATCGCAAGGCCGCCCGCATGCGGAATGTCGTAAACGGCCGAAACGGCGTGCTCCATTGTATGGGAAGCCCAATCGCCGAAATAGCCCATTTGCAGCGTGCCATTCAAAGCGATTGTGCCTGCGTATAAAATGGTTTCCCGGTGCTCATAGTTTTGCAGGTCTTCCAACAGCTTCGGTGCCGTTTCGATGACCGTTTGCAAAACGGAAAAGCACATTCTGTCCTGAAGCGGCGTGTTTTTGACATTATGAAAATATTGTTCAAACACATGGCTCATCATATCAACAATGCCGTAAACCGTTTGGTTTTCCGGGACGCTGAACGTATTTTCAGGGTCTAAAATGGAGAACTTCGGATGCGTGACATCGCTTCCCCATACATATTTTTCATTCGTTTCCCAGTTTGTAATGACGGAATCGGGGTTCATTTCAGATCCGGTTGCAGCTAAGGTTAAAATCGTACCGAACGGCAGGGCGTCTTTTGCTGTCGTTTTTTTGCTGAAGATATCCCAAGGGTCGCCGTCGTATTTTGCTCCGGCAGCAATCGCTTTTGTGCAGTCGATGACGCTTCCTCCGCCGACAGCGAGGAGAAAATCGATTTCATGCCGGGCACACAATTCGATCCCTTTTTTAACCGTAGCAAGACGCGGATTTGGTTCTACTCCGGAAAGCTCGTGCATGTCAGCGCCTTCTTCTTTCAATACGCGCGTAACTTCGTCATAAAGGCCGTTCTTTTTAATACTGCCACCTCCATAAACAATCAATACATTTTTTCCGTATACCTTTAATTCTTTTCTTAACTGTTCAAGCTGGCCTTTTCCGAAGATCAATTTCGTTGGATTGTAATAGCTGAAATTTTCCATTGATGAACAAACCTCCTATGGTATATGTAAAAACAGTTTTCTACTATAACATATTGAATCGTATAGAAAAAGAGGCCGTGTTCTTACAAAGGACAGGGTCAAATTGTACAGAGGGGAGGAAGCACACACCTGATTTACTGCGTAAAAAAGCTTGCCGACTTTGCCGGCAAGCTGAGGAGGCCGTTCTGTCTTCAGGTTAAAACCTATACTGAGACGTCCGCCGATTCGTTGATAGAAATGACCATTGAGACAGCGGTTCCGTCATCCGGCGCACTCTCGATATTCAGTTCGCTCCCGCAGAAGTGCTTCAGTCTTCGGTTGATATTTTTCATACCGACGCTATGAGTGAAATGAGAGGAAAAGATATCGTGTTGTTTTTCCGGCGGCATGCCGATTCCATTGTCCTCTATCTTGATATAATAGCGGTTTTCGCTTTCTTTTTTTGCCGTCAGCTTGATCCAGCCTCCGCCTCTTTTTTTGCTGATCCCGTGGTGGACGGCATTTTCGACAAGAGGCTGAATCATTAATGGCGGAAGGGCAAAGTCAATGTCTTCGTCAATATCGTAAATGACGTCCAGCCGATCGCCGAAGCGCGTTTTTTCAATAGAAAGATACGAATTCACAATCGACAGTTCATGTTTGAAAGAACTCATCCCTGATGTATTTTGAAAATCAAAACTCATTCTTAAGTAGTTTGTAAAATCAGCCGTTACTTCGCGCGCTTTTTCAATATCCAAATGACTGAGCGCGATAATTGTATTTAATACGTTGAAAAGAAAGTGCGGCTTGATCTGCGACTGGAGGAATGCCATCTCCATATTGGTCGCTTGGGCTGCCGTATCTTTCATCATGATCAGGTTTTTAACGCGGGCTGCAAATTCAGTGTAGTTGTACGGTTTTTGCAAAATGTCATTTGCCCCGGCGTGAAAAGCCTTGTATTTATCATGATCGATGATGGCTGCCGTAATAATGAGAACCGGAAGTTCCACCATTGTGAATCTTTCACGGATTTTCATAGAGACTTCAAACCCTGTCATATCGGGCATCATCAGATCCAAAATCACCAAGTCAAGCTTTGATCGGGAGGCGACTTCGAGAGCCTCTTTGCCGCTTTTTGCTGCGATGACTTGATAAGGAACGCCTTCAAGCATATCGGCCAAAATTTTTAAGCTTTCAATGTTATCATCGACGATCAGAACAGTTGGAGCATCCATTTTCTTTGAATAATACGGCGTGCTTATTGAAACATCGGGCAAACTCCTGACGGCGTGCTGTTGAGGCATGTTCTCCTTATCGTCAGGAAGCGAGTCATGCTTTGCGACAGGCAGTGTGAAATGAAATGCCGATCCTTTCCCTTCTTCCGATTCTACCCAGATCTCCCCATTTTGAAGCTGAACGAGTTGTCTGACGATGCTTAAACCGAGCCCGGCTCCGTCATCTTTATGGTTTTTTGCTTGTTGAAAAGATTCGAATATCGATTGACGGACGGCCTTTGGTATGCCGACTCCTGTATCTGCTACAGTGATTTTGACCTTCTCTTGGTTGATCCTCTCGGCAGAGAGCGTAATTTGTCCCTCCGGCGTATACTTGATTGCGTTATCTACCAGGTTGGTCATGATTTGCCGGAAGCGGTTTTCGTCAGCTAAGACGAGCGGCAGTCCGGATGGAACCAGGTTTACAATCTGGACCTGTTTATTTTTTGACAATAGCCGATAGAAGCCCATTTCCGTACTGATCGCTGAATGGGTATCGACAGGAACGGCTTGAATCTGCAGCATGCCCTGCTTCATTTTTTCCAAATCGAGAATGTCATTCACCAGGCTGGAGAGCCTGTATCCCATGCGGATGACCAGCTGCAGATTTTCTTTTTCTTCCTCTACCGTCCTTTTGCTTTTCCTTGCCAAAAGGGTCTGACATATATTAATCATGCTGTTCAGCGGCGTTTTAAATTCATGCGATGTTTTGGCGATAAATTCGTCTTTTAATCGATTCATTCTGAGCAATTTCAAGGATAGGACTTCATTCTCGCGGAATGCGCCTGCGAATTGCTGCGCCATCATCAGAACAGCCGCCAGCAAAGCGATGATTGACGGCACGGCATAGAGCGAATTGAACGAAAAGCCTCTTTTGCCGCTGTAAGCAGAAACGGTCGTTAAAATGACGAATGCGCTCATTGAAATCGCTGCAATCGTAAGATAAAGACTGCCTTTCATTTTCCGAAGGGCAGCAATCGCAAACACATACGTAATATAAATCAAAGTCGTGACGGCAAGAACGGAATGCAATATATATGCGAGACGGTCTGTAAAACCCCATGATATAAAATCAATCAACAAAACCAGTGCAGAAAATGCAGTCGCGGCGATTATCCATTTTTTTGAAACGATTTCTCTGTAAGCGAAATAGAGATAGAGAAAAACCGCTATACTGACAAGCACCATTGTGGTTGCCCTCATTACGCTTAAAGCCGAGAATGAAACAGACGGAAAGAAAAGAAAGATCATTCGTTCTCGTCCGATTAAAAGCACAATGACTGAAAAAAGAAGACACATCGTGGAAAAAAAGAATAAGTGCTTATCCTTTTTTCGATGCAGGAAAAAGCCGAGAAAGTATAAACCGGTAATGAAGAATGCCGTGATCATGCTGGTTTCATTAAAGGAAGAAATTTTGCTTTGGTGTAAAATGTGCTGCTGCGTTCCGAAGGTAATCGGTTTTTCTATTCCCCATGAAGGTGTTTTTTTGAAGTTCGAAAATTGTACAATCAGCTCGTTGTCCCCGCGGTGAATGTCGAAAAAACTCGTATAAGGCCTGTTTTGAGCCCTGAAATTCGCTTTACTTGAAGGAGTTCCGCTCTGCCCGATCAATTTGCCGTTGAAATAAATTCGGTTTGCGCTGTTAATAAAAGAGGTGCTGATTCCGAACATCTCATTGTCCTGCTTTGACCGGATCATCAGTCTGTATGTACCGTAATCCACGTTTTCCCCTGAATCGGTAAGTTTGACATTGTTAGGCACAGCGGAATAAATGGGGGCTTTTCCAATGCCTGAATGGATCGCCTTTGGCGAGAGAAGCTGGTTTCGATAGAGTGTCCATTCCCCGGTGAGCGCGATGTTCCCATCTTTCTGAAAATCCCATGTTTCCAGATTGATGATTCCTTGCTTTGCTTCAGGGTAATTCTGATCGGACAGTTGATTGTTAATGAATAAGAAAATAAAAAAGAAGCCGGCATAGCCAAGAATAATCGAAAGGAAAACAAATAGCTTTTTCAATATCAGCACTCCTCATTCAGCCTGCTGCAGTGTTGTCGAATCCATATGAATATTGTACTCTTAAATGTTAATAAACGACAAGAATAAGAAAATGAATCCAACTAAGTAGGGCCATTGACATGATATAATCATTATAATAATTTCCAGATGACTCGATGAAATTGGGGTGGGTGTCGTGAAAGCGTTAATTGTGGATGATGAGGAATTGGCATTGCTTCATTTAAAAAATATGCTTGAACGAACAAATTGTTTTCGATCCATTGAAATGTTTCAAGATCCGGCTGATGTTATGGAGTATCCGGATATTCAGGATATAGACACGGTGTTTCTTGACATTGAAATGCCGGGGATCAACGGGATTGAGCTCGCTGAAGCGATTCAATCGATGAATGAAAACATTCAGGTTGTTTTTATCACGGCCTATAACGATTTTGCCATAAAAGCATTTGAATTAAATGCGATGGATTATTTGCTTAAACCCGTCGATTACGTCCGGCTCGTGAAGACGGTTGAACGGATCAGAGAAAACAGCTTGCTGAAGGCTTCCGCGGAAAACGGCGGAGGAGACTATTTCATTCAATGTTTTGGGAGTTTGCAATTTTACAAAACGGAGAAGGATGTCAAAACATATATACCCGTAAAGTGGAGAACGTCCAAAGCACGCGAAATTTACGCATATTTGCTTCATCATCACGGCCATGTGATCAGCAAAGACGTGTTGATCGACCTGTTCTGGCCTGACCATGATGTCTCTAAAGCGAGCACCCAGCTGTATACGGCGATTTATCAAATCAGAAAGTTAATCGAAAGGCTTCCTTTCAGCCAATCCATCGAGAAGACTGACACAGGATATGTCCTCCGGATTTCCAGTGTGAAAGTGGATGCTGACGAATGGGAAAAGTCGCTGAAAGAGGCTCCTCCAATTCATATGGCGACGATCAACCGGCACATGGAATTGCTGCTTGCATACGAAAACCATTACTTTATGGAACACGGTTATTTGTGGGCCGAACCCGAAAAGACACGGCTTGCCCGGATATGGCTTGGAAAAGCTTATGAACTGGTCGATTTCCTTATTCGTGAAAAAGACTACCGCCGGGCGCTTGATATATGTCTGCAGGTCGAGAAATTCGAACCGTACGATCATAAAATCATCCAATACAAGATGCAGCTGTTTAATAAAACCGGGAATGTAGAAGAAGCGATCAAGGAGTATGAGCGCTACAAACTCATCAAGGACAAAATGAATGAAATGTAAACACGAGGACCGGATCAGCCGGTCTTTTTTTTATGCCATTTTCAGCTTACATGCCGATGTTCAGAAATTGTATAGTTCCATCTCATACAATGTAGTTTGGTTCGGATGATCTCAGCTGACATAAAGCAAAATTCATAGCCGCGATATCTTGATTACCGCCGCTAAACATACAGCAGCGAATTTAAAAGCCTGTCATTCTTCAAATAGAAAAGTATTTTCAGGGATTCATTTTCCAGGCTCAATCGATCCGTACACAAAAACATGATAAAAGGGGAGGAATCACAATTTGAGATCGAAAAAATATTCGTTCAGCCTCAGCAAAAAAAGAGGGCTGAAATCATTTTTGATCACTTGCCTGGCATTGTATTTGATCTTCAGTCAAGTTGTCGGCTTTACGCTGACGGCAGTGGCTGCCGGCACATCAACAGGGAACAGCGTGTTTTTTGATTCAGTGACAATCAAAAACAGCGAAGATCAAACGGTTGACGGGTCAAAGGGAGACGACCCGGCATTAAAACCGGGTGACAAAGTGACACTCACATACGAGTGGGCGTTAAAAAACGATGAAGAAGCCGGCACCGAAAAAAGCTTCACTGTAGAGGTGCCTAAAAGCTTCGAATTCGCTCAGGATGCCAAGGGAGATGTGAAATCGGCAGATCAGCAGATCATCGGAAGCTATGAGGTGAAAGCGGACAGCAACATTTTGACCGTAACCTTGAACAGCACTGCAGAGGCAAAAGGGTCCATCACTCTGGAAGCAAAGTTTGCCGCTGCTGTGAAAAGCGGTACAAAAACGGTCACCGCTCTCTTTCAACTCGGAGCAGGTAAGACGCAGCAAGCAGTCATCCCTGTAAATACAGGCTCCGAATCGGAAACGGCGAAAAACGATTCTCCGTCATCTGAGGATGATCAGGCAGCAGCGGACGATCAATCAAAATCTTCAGGGGAGCAGGACGAAGAGGAAACGAAGACAAAAGCTGCTGACACTGAGAGCAGCGATTCAAAACCGCCAGCATCTTCAAGACTAGCGGCAGCCGGGAGCCTTGCGTCCGGAGGTAATCAAATCACCCAAAATATTTTAACCGGCGTGACGCTGACAGATGAACACGGAAAGCCTTATGACAAAAGCAACCGGGCCGACACGAATTCTCCGGCAAAAATTTCAATCACTTGGGACATCCCGGATGAGCTCGGAAAGACGATAAATGACGGCGATCGCTATGAATTTGATCTGCCTGAAGCTTTCATTATGTACAACGATATTACGAATCAGCCATTAAGCTCAGGCGGTATCACGTACGGCTATTTTTCAATTGATACAAAAGGCCATGTTGTGATGACGTTTAATGGTGAAGTGAAAACAGATTCGAAGGTCAAAGGGACGTTATTTGTCAATACGCAGTTCAACGCGCAAAAAATAAAAGGATCGACGACTCAAAAGATTCCCTTCCCGGTGAAATCAGACACTCCGGAGGTAACGGTTTATTTTAAACCAAACGTAAGCAAAACCATCGATAAATCAGGAACTTTTGATAAAGGCATCAATCCGGGGCAAGTCACATGGACAGTCGACCTCAACAAAAAATTGGATCAAGTCAAAAATGCCAAGTTGACCGAGAACTTTCCGGAGGGGCTGATCTATCGTTCTGTCAAAGTTTATCAACTCGATGTCAACATAGATGGTTCAGTCAGCCAGGGAGATGAAGTTCTTTCAGGCTACACTGTAGACGCAAATGGGAATGTCACATTTGATGGTGAGATAGATTCGGCTTATCGCCTGATCTATGTGACGGACATCGATGACTCCGCAAAGCCGGACGAAGGCGGAAATGCTGCATTTACGAACGAGGCGACATTCGGCGGAGACAATCTGGAACCGGCTTCTGCAGAGGCCTCTGTCACAGCCAAATACGGGAAAATGATCGAAAAATCGTCGACAGGTTATAAAAGCGATTCACAGACTTTCAGCTGGACGATTTTATATAACTATGGTGAGAAGAAGATTGACGAATCCAAGGCGAGTATAACAGACTCGTTTGGTTCCGCTGATTTGCAGCTTGTTTCAGATTCCTTGAAGGTGATTCCGATTACCTTCAATCAGAACGGAAGTGAACAGGCGGGAACGCCTCTAACGGAAGGCAAAGACTATACGCTCTCCGATAATGGAAGCGGGTTTGAAATCAAATTTAACCAAAATGTTACCGGAGCTTACAAAATCACATATCAAACCGAGGTCAACAGCGGAGTGATCATCGATAAATCGACAACGTATAGAACACCGCAGTGACTGGAACAGGGGAATCAAAGAAAGCTTCAGGTACAGCCATTCAACAGAATTTGATAAAAGGCTATTCAAACATTGATTACAAGAATAAAACGGTCGATTGGACGATCGCAATCAACAAAAACAACTACACGATGAACAATTGGAAGTTGGATGATAATTTCGAAAGCGGCGGGCTCGCGCTCCTCGACGGATCATTCCGTCTTCAGGATGTGACGAATAACAAAACGCTTCAAGAAGGCAAAGACTATACATTGACAATAAAACCGGATCATGAAGGTTTTCTTCTGGAACTCATCGGAGATTATGCAACAACAAACAGCCAATTTAAGATCACTTATACGACGAATATGAATGCCGACTTTTCAAACGAAAATGTCAAAAACACGGCTGAATCAACCTGGACAGATCACAGCAGCACTGAACGCAAAAATAAGGAAACGAGCAGTTTTACACCGAATCGCCAGACATCCCACAACGGTTTCAAAAACGGCTCATATAACGCGGTTTCAAAAGAAATCACGTGGAAAATCGGGATCAACTATAATGGTGAGCCGTCAAAGAATCCTTATATTAAAGATGCTTTAGCAGATGACCAGCAATTTGTTAAAGGTTCAGTGGTCGTCAAGAGCTATGCAGTCAATAAAGACGGTTCCATCACAGAAGGAGACATCCTGCCCGCTTCACAATATGATGTGGAGGAGCCGTCGGCTGACAATAAACAAACGCTGACTGTCCATTTGAAAACGGACGATTCCGTCCCGTATCTTATTGTATTTAAAACTTCGCTTAAAGGGCAGGTCATTAAGCGTGACCCTTACACCAACAAGGCGACGTATTATAATGCCGGATACTCAGAGCGTGAGTTGACGGCATCCGTTTCGGTCGCCGACGGAGGAAGCCTCGTTTTCAAAGGAGGCAAACAAAACGGAGGTTATGTCGATTGGAGTATTAATGTCAATGCGAGCCAGTCGGTATTGGAGGATGTAAAAGTCACCGATACTCCGGATACCAACCAAATTTTAGCTGAAGATTCTTTTAAAGTTTATCAAGCTAAATACGATGAAAAAGGTGCAGTCAAAGACAGCGGAGGAAATCTTGTCCCGGATGATGTTCAGCTTCAAAAAGGCGAAGACTATACACTGGACATCAAGACCGACAATGCAACCGGTGAACAATCATTTGTCCTGAAATTTACAGGTGATTACAAAAAAATCGACCGCGCCTATGTGATTCAATACCAATCATTAATCAATATTGCCGGCACGAGCGGTCATGTTCACAACAAAGTGTCGATTTCGGGAACGAATGTTCAGGAACAAACCCAGGAAAACAACAGCTCGGTCTTTGTTGCCGTTTCAAGCGGCGGCGGTTCAGGCTCAGGTGAAAGAGGCAGCTTGACAATCCTTAAAACGGGGGAAGGCGGCACACCGCTTTCTGGAGCAGATTTTCAATTGCGGACAAAAGATAATGAGCGGCTTCTGCGGACAGGAACGACTGACGACGACGGCAAGCTGACATTCGGTAATATCCGCTACGGGACTTACATTTTAAAAGAAATCAAGCCGCCTGACGGATATACGATCAGCGAGGCTTATGCAGACGGGGTCTCCGTTGAGATTAACAGCAGCTCTTCCAGTGCCGGAGCGCTTTACAAAGTCGTGAATGAAAAGAATAAGGTGACGCTTATCAAACAAGACGAACAAAAGAATCCTTTGGAAGGAGCCGTGTTCAAGCTGGAGAAAAAATCCGGCGATGGCACCTTTACAACAATACGTACGAGTATTAAGAGCAATGAAAACGGAAAAGTAGAAATCAACGGTTTACCGCCCGGCAATTATCGTTTGCTGGAAACGAAAGCTCCAGAAGGATATCTCTTAAATACAAAAGAAATCAGCTTCTCCGTCAAAACGAATGATAAGAATCAAGTACCTGACGTTGATTTAGGAACATTGATCAACTATAAAGGCAGAGCACATTTAACGAAAGAAGATGCAGAAGGCCGTCAATTAGAGGGGGCTGAATTCAAGCTCATTGATCATGAAGGCAAAATCGTTCATGAAAAGCTCACCTCAGATCAAGACGGGAAAATCGCAGTATCTGATCTTGCGCCTGGCCGCTATGCCTTTGTTGAAACCAAAGCCCCCGAGGGCTATGTGATAAACAGCAAGGCAATCGAGTTTACCATATCTGAATCGGCAAAAGAAAAACCGGAATCCGTGGACGCAGGCAAAGCCGTCAACTATAAAGGTTCGGTTTATTTGACAAAAGAGGATGCGGAAGGCCGTACGCTGAAGGGCGCTGAGTTTAAGATCGTTGATCATGAAGGCAAAACCGTTCATGAAAAGCTCACTTCCGATGAAGACGGAAAAATCGCAGTTTCAGGCCTGGCGCCTGGGCGCTATGCTTTCGTGGAAACGAAGGCGCCCGAGGGCTTTATGTTAAACAACGATCAAATAGAATTCACCATCCCGGGCTCAGCTGAAGGGAAACCGGAGCCGGTTGATGCAGGCGCCGCTGTTAATTATAAAGGCTCGGTTCATTTAACAAAAGAAGATGCGGAAGGCCACAAGCTTGAAGGAGCCGTTTTTAAGATCGCAGATCAAAACGGGAATACCGTACAGGAGGAACTGGTCTCAGATCGAAATGGAACTGTTACGGCTTCAGGCCTGGCGCCTGGGCGCTATGCTTTCGTAGAAACGAAAGCGCCTGATGGATTTGTATTGAACAGCGGGAAAATAGAGTTTGTCATCCCGGATGCCGCTGAAGGAAAACCTGCCCATGTAGATGCGGGTAAAGCCATCAACTACAAAGGTTCGGTTTATTTGCAGAAAGAAGATGAAGACGGCAATGGATTAGAAGGAGCCGTGTTTAAAATCATTGACAGCGAAGGCAAAACGGTCAAAGACGATTTGATCTCTAAAGAAGGCGGCAAAATCGAGGCTGGCGATTTGGCGCCGGGAAGCTATCAATTTGTTGAAAAACATGCGCCTGACGGTTACCTGCTGTCAACAGATCCGATCCCATTTTCCATTACCGGGAAACACGAAGGTGAGCCGAAACAGGTTAAACTGACGGCTCTCAACAAGAAAAACAGCGTTGTGCTCACAAAAGTCGGCCAGGATGACAAGAGCGCCGGACTTCAGGGAGCGCAGTTCGATTTGACAGATGAAACCGGCAAGGTGCTGAAAACCGGTTTGGCAACAGACGCAGACGGCCGGATCACAGTGTACGGTCTTAAGCCCGGTAACTACCAATTTGTCGAAACAAAAGCGCCTAAGCATTATCAATTGGATAAGACGCCAATATCGTTCACAGTCAAAAATACTGATACAAAGCCAATTGAAATGACTGCAGAGAATCAATTGACACCGGGCGATGCGAAACTGACGAAAGTGGACCGCAACGATAAAAAAGCTGTGTTGAAAGGAGCAGAATTCAAGCTGCTCAATGCCGATGGAAAGCCCGTTAAAGCCGCAGGCAACGGGAAAAAGCTGCCGGCAGTCTGGATGACAGATCAAAACGGTCAATTTATTGCGGAAGGATTGGCACCTGGGCGCTATCAATTTGTCGAAACGAAGGCGCCTGACGGTTATAAGCTGGATGAAACGCCGATTCCTTTTGAAATTAAAAAAGGACAGACAAAACCGGTCGAGATCACAGCGTCCAATGAAAAGCTGAAAACGCCGGCTGTTGACAATGGTACACCAGATCGCAACCCAGGAGACCCTAAAACAGATAACAAAGGCACACCGGACCGAAATTCGAACGGAGATCCTAAAGGTGATGCGCTTCCGAAAACCGGTGACACAGACAACATCATGCCGATCATGATCGGCATCCTGCTGATTTTGTCTGGAGGAGTCTTCGCTTTCTTCACAAGAAAGAAACAAAGAAAGGCGTAAACGAATCATTTATGCACCTGATCATGAAACCGGTCAGGTGCTTTTTTGAAAAACGGCATTCGTTCATTTGACATTAAGGTTAGAAAGGACTGTGAGACATGTATAAAAAAATGATCGTTGCCGTACTTGTCATATCAGGTATACTCTTCGTCTTGTCTCCTTTTATGAAAGAAAGCATCATCATCAATCTCAGCAAGAATAAAAGTTTTGAATTGACTGCTGAACAGGCGGAACAAAACAATGCGCAAAAGGCGTCATTTGATTTTGAAGCGATTCAGCCGCCTTCTTTTATGGAAACAGTAAAAGCCGGTCTCGATCGTGAATCGAAAGCGGTCATCGGCCGGATCACCATAAGCAGCGTCAATATCAAGCTGCCGATATTGAAAGGCACAACCAATCAAAATCTTCTTTACGGAGCGACAACAATGCGTCCCGATCAGAAAATGGGCGAGGGCAACTACCCGCTGGCCGGACATCATATGAAGCGGGAGAACCTCTTATTCGGTCCTCTTATCAACATTAAAAAAGGGGACACCGTTAAAATCACAGACTTTAAAAAAGACTATATATACACTGTGACATCCAAACAATTCATTTCTGAAACGGACACAGATGTGATTCAAGAGACGAAACAAAAAGAAATTACGCTGATGACATGTGACAAAGCCGTGAGAACCGAAGGGCGCCATGTGGTTAAAGGAAAGCTGATTCATGTTGCTGTTCACAGATAATTGAAATGTCCGCTGCAGGCAGGAAAAAATACTGAGGGGAAGCCCCTTGGTATTTTTTTATTGGGACTAAAATTCCACACATCACAAAAAAGTGACAAAAAGATCACTATGAAATGACAAGAGTGAAAAAATACTGATAAATAATAATAAAAAGAAATGAAATCATGTGAGTTGGATAGGATTCCTATAATACAGCGCTTTATAAAATAAAAAAAGATAAATTTTCTGAAATTTATGTTGACTGAAAGCGCTTTTAAAATTATGATAATATCAGACCTAACAAAGATGTAACAAAAACATAACTATAATCTAACAATGCATTTAAACGGCATACAAATGAAAGCGATACCAAAATATGCCGTGGTAGGTAATTGGTTGTGCGGAAGCTCCGGCTTCCATTAAAATAAAATTTTCAATTTTCTGTTAAGGGGGGTGGCTGGCGAGACTTTCGAAAGTTAGAAATGAGTCTTTTAGGAAAAGAAATGAGCTCCTATTAAGGATGTTTTCGAAAACCTTTGGAAATAAATCATTTTTTTAAAACAAAGGCGGGGGAAATCAATATGAATGAACAGGGAAATCAGAAATCATTTTTGCGTACTATTATTTTAGTCTCGACGTTCGGCGGACTTCTATTCGGATATGACACCGGAGTGATCAACGGAGCCTTGCCTTATATGTCTGAAGGAGATCAGCTGAACCTGACTTCATTTACAGAAGGGCTGGTCGCAAGTTCGCTTCTCTTGGGAGCGGCGTTGGGGGCGGTATTCGGCGGAAGGCTCTCCGATTATATCGGGCGCCGCAAAAACATCATTTTTCTAGCTGTGCTTTTCTTTTTCTCGACGCTCGGATGTACGCTTGCGCCTGATGTGACGATTATGGTCATCTCTCGCTTCCTGCTTGGAGTTGCTGTAGGGGGAGCATCTGTTACGGTACCGACTTACTTGGCTGAAATGTCTCCTTCAGAGAAAAGGGGACGAATGGTTACTCAAAATGAATTAATGATTGTCTCCGGACAGCTCTTGGCATTTACTTTCAATGCCATCCTCGGAACCACAATGGGGGATAGTTCCCATGTTTGGCGTTACATGCTGGCGATTGCCGCAGTACCGGCTGTATTCTTGTTCTTTGGTATGCTGAGAATGCCCGAAAGTCCGCGCTGGCTTGTCTCTAAAGGGAAAAATGATGCGGCGCTGGGCGTTCTGAAAAGAATCCGCGAGGAAAAAAGGGCGCATTCGGAAGTTGCTGAAATCGAAGCTGCGGTCATGAAAGAATCTGAAATGAAAAAAGCGAATTATAAGGATCTGGCTGTTCCATGGGTGCGCCGAATCGTATTTCTCGGAATCGGGATCGCTGTCGTTCAGCAGATTACCGGCGTAAACTCTATCATGTATTACGGTACAGAAATACTCAAAAATGCCGGATTTGAAACAAAAGCTGCACTTATCGGAAATATTGCAAACGGTGTCATTTCAGTTTTGGCAACATTCGTGGGGATTTGGCTTTTAGGGAAGGTAGGGCGCAGACCGATGCTGTTGACCGGTTTAATAGGGACGACATCAGCTTTGCTGCTAATCGGCATCTTCTCAAACGCCCTTCAAGGTTCAGCTGCTCTTCCGTATGTCGTACTTACGCTGACTGTAACCTTTCTTGCATTCCAGCAAGGCGCTATTTCTCCTGTAACATGGCTCATGCTTTCTGAAATATTCCCGCTTCGCGTTCGCGGTCTAGGGATGGGCGTCACCGTGTTTTGTTTGTGGATCGTCAATTTCTTTGTCGGATTTTCATTCCCGATATTGCTTGATGCGATTGGACTGTCATCGACATTCTACATTTTTGTCGGACTTGGACTTCTTTCCATTGCATTCGTGAAAAAATTCCTTCCTGAAACAAAAGGTCTCACACTTGAACAGCTTGAGCATAATTTCCGCAACTACAAATCGGAAAAAGCACCAAGCGACGCGAGCGCTAAAATCAGCGGATGACAATTTTGTTGAGGGACATACAGGTCGAGTCCCATCGGTGGAGAATATAGATGAAGGATTTGAAGTTTGCAGGCGGAAATCTTCCTATAACAAGATTTCTGCCTGTATTTTTGTATACGGTGCGGAAAAGCAGGCTATTGGAGGCGCCTTTAGGATATCTTAAAAGCCGTTCGTAAAATAAAAGCTTCATTAAATGATCGTGCAAGAGTGATGTCGAAGTTAACGATTTACAGCTTCGGTTCCGTATATAACTTGATGAAGCAGGGAACATTCAATAAAACATCACATAAGATGAAAAGGGCAGGTAAAACGTCATCTATTATGAATGGCTGTAAGCATAATTTTTTTAGAAGTATAAAAAAACGAAAAAAGTGTTGACGGATGAATTGAAGGCATGATATATTATTATTCGTCGCTAAGACAACGAAGTTACAACTTCGAAATGCCGATATAATATTCATCATTTAAAGGGTGTACAAAAACCTTAAAATGTGTATAATGGATAAAGTCGAAACAAAAAAGCTTCATCCTTTCGGTAGAAAAACTTCAAAAAAACTTCTTGACTTTAAGTGATATTCATAGTATTATAGTTAAGTCGCCTGATGAAGCGCCCGTAGCTCAATTGGATAGAGCGTTTGACTACGGATCAAAAGGTTAGGGGTTCGACTCCTCTCGGGCGCGCCATATATTCGCAATGCGGGTGTAGTTTAGTGGTAAAACCTCAGCCTTCCAAGCTGATGTCGTGAGTTCGATTCTCATCACCCGCTCCAATTTTAGAATGATCTTTGAAAACTAAACAAGACAAAACGTACCTGTTAATTCATTTTTTATAAATCGCACAGCGATGTGCGTAGTCAGTCAAACTACTTTATCGGAGAGTTTGATCCTGGCTCAGGACGAACGCTGGCGGCGTGCCTAATACATGCAAGTCGAGCGGACAGATGGGAGCTTGCTCCCTGATGTTAGCGGCGGACGGGTGAGTAACACGTGGGTAACCTGC